>CATMRP010000183.1 GCA_950073835.1 uncultured Alteromonadaceae bacterium | reverse complement strand
TGGTTTGTCATTAAGACAAAACAATGTATCTGCACATTAAATTTTTCTGCACACGCTTTAAGCTTTTTAAGGTAAACCGCATAATCTTTACCCTGAAAAAAGCATGCTTGTTTATTATTCCCGCGTTGAACAACGTGTACGGGCATATTTGGAACCAATATCCTTGGACGGCGAGCCAATTTAAATTCTCCCTGAAAACAAACTGGCTTAATTCTTCTTTGAAAATCCACCAAATTATACTGGTCAACAGGTCAGTTTTTTATTTGCGGTGAGCTAAGGCTTTACCTCACTATGAGAAAGTATTTTCAAAGAACCTGACCCCTTGATCAATCCCGACGCTTGTCCATTTGCTGCGGCCTAACAAGCAGTAATACCAATCCACCTGCCGCAGCACAAGCGCCGGCTGCAGAGAAAGTCATCATCGAACCTGCGCCCTGCTGCCACAATAACCCGGCGGCATAATTGCCCACGGCGCCACCCAATCCAAACGCCAGACTGATATAGGCGGCCTGGATTCGCCCGTGGATCGGAGTAGGGAAATAATGATGGATAAAATGCATCGAAGTCGAGTGATTTAAGCCAAAGCTTAAAGCATGGATAAACTGGCTGAAGAACACCAGCCAGAACATGTCTGCCAGAGTGCCAAGAACCAGCCAGCGCAGGCCAGTAGCCAGCAGGCAAAATACCATTAAACGCCACACACCAAAGCGGGAGATTAACCGCTGGGCGACCAGGAAAATGCCTACCTCTACGGTTACTCCCAGCGCAATCAGTAATCCGGTTTGCATGCCGGAATAACCCAAATCCCGCATGTACAATGCAAAAAAGCCATAATACGCCCCAAAACTCAATTGCAGTAAGGCATTAGACAGTAAAAACAGCATCGCCACTTTATCCCGCAGAAAAGGCAATATCCGCACTGCGACCGCTTCTTTAGGTTTAAGGTTTTGCGGCTGCGTAAGCGTGAGGCTGCTGATAAAGAGCCCGATTAAAACCAGCATCGAAGCATAAATTGGCGCATCAGTAGAAAAGAAATCCAGCGCCTTACCCACTAATACAGTAAGCACGATAAAGCCAATACTGCCCCACAAACGAATACGACCATAACGTTTAGAGTCGCCTTCGATGGTTTGCAAGGTGAGTACTTCGAGCTGCGGCAATACCGCGGTCCAGAACATCATCATCAGGCCCATGACGAGCGTCAGATACCAGAATGAGTAAGCCCAGAATACACCAATAAAACTCAGTACGGTTAAACCGCTACCGAGCCTTAAAATAAACAGTATTTTGCCGGTGCGATCGGCAACCCCTGCCCACAGCGAAGGGCCGATAATGCGTGCCAGGGTGATAACCGCAAACAACTCGCCAATTTCTACTGACGTGAAACCACGCCCATCAAGGAAGACGCCAAGGTAAGGAGTGATAACCCCTAACTGACCAAAATACAGAGCGTAGGTAAGGCTAAGCGCTATAAGAGCAAAGCGGCTGGACGAAGCCGCCATTACTTGAGTATCGGATTCAGCATCTTATTTGGCTGAACCCGGAATAATCGGCGTAGTGCAATGAACAGCCGCATTTTGTGCACGATGACGCAGGCAATGATCCATTAACACCAGCGCTAACATGGCTTCGGCGATGGGGACAGCACGAATGCCTACGCAAGGATCGTGACGTCCTTTGGTAACGATATCAATAGCATTACCTTCGGTATCAATGGTTTCGCCGGGCACTGAAATACTGGAGGTGGGCTTAAGTGCCATGTGTACCACCAGATCCTGACCCGTAGAAATGCCGCCTAACACCCCGCCTGAGTGATTAGAGGTAAAGCCATCGGGTGTGAGTGAGTCACGATGCTCACTGCCCTTTTGGGTCACTACATCAAATCCATCACCCACTTCCACGCCTTTCACCGCGTTAATGCCCATCATAGCGCCAGCTATGTCAGCATCAAGACGGTCGAACACCGGCTCACCGAGGCCTACCGGCATATTGGTAGCGACTACCGATACTTTTGCGCCGATTGAATCGCCGGACTTTTTCAGGTCGCGCATATATTCGTCCAACGCTTCCAGCTTCGATGCATCCGGGCAGAAAAACGGGTTTTCGTTAATAATACTGTAGTCAACCGTGTCGATAGCAACCGGGCCCAGTTGCGACAGAAAGCCGTGAATTTTAATCCCGTGAACCTGTTCAAGGTATTTTTTCGCAATCCCGCCTGCAGCAACGCGAATGGCCGTTTCACGTGCCGAAGACCGACCGCCGCCGCGATAATCGCGCAGACCGTATTTTTGCTGGTAGGTATAATCGGCATGACCCGGACGGAAGCGGTTGGCGATATTGGAATAATCCTGACTGCGCTGATCCTTGTTTTTAATCAGTAGGCCAATACTGGTGCCGGTAGTTTTGCCTTCAAACACGCCAGATAAAATTTGCACTTCGTCGTCTTCGCGACGGGCTGTGGTATAGCGTGATGTACCTGGTTTACGACGGTCTAAATCTACCTGTAAGTCTTCTTCGGTGAGTTCCAGTCCCGGAGGGCAACCGTCTACCACACCGCCAAGTGCGATACCGTGACTCTCACCAAAGGTGGATACCGTAAATATTTTACCGAAAGTATTACCCGCCATCTCTCTATTTATCCTGTTGGTTGTAACTGTCTAATGCTGCTTTGGTTACAGCGAAAATACCATGGCCACCCTGTGCCAGTTCGACCCACTCAATATCCAGCCCCGGGAATCTGCTTTCCATATGTACCAGGCTGTTGCCGACCTCGACAAACATTACCCCCTGCTCGGTAAGGTAATTTCCAGCCCGGGCAATCATGATCTCGACTAAATCGAGGCCATCGTTGCCAGCGGCCAGCGCCAGTTCCGGTTCGTGCTGAAACTCTACCGGCAAATCGGCCATGTCCTCAGCATCCACATAAGGAGGGTTAGATACGATTAAATCGTATTGTTGCCCTTCAAGCTGGCTGAACAAATCAGAGTATAAAGGAAAAACCCGTTCACTCAGCCCGTGCTCTTCGATATTCAGTTCTGCCACGGCCAGCGCATCACCGCTGATATCCACCGCATCAACCTGGGCCTCATCGAACGCATAAGCCAATGCAATAGCAATACAACCGCCACCGGTGCACATATCCAGAATGCGCGTTGGATTGCCTTCAAGATGGGGCACAAACTTGCTCTGGATCAGTTCGGCAAAGGGTGAGCGTGGAATAAGCACCCGCTCATCCACATAAAACGGCAGCTCGCAGAACCAGGCTTCATGCGTAATGTAAGGCAGTGGTAAACGCGTTTGCACTCGCTGCAGCACCAGCTCAGCCACCTTGCTGCGTTCACTCTTGGTGAGCCGCGCCGCAAACACACCGTCACCGGTTTGAGACGTTAATGTGTGAGGTAAATGCAGAGCATAAAACACCAGGCTTACCGCCTCATCCCAGGCATTGTCGGTACCATGACCGTAAAACAGTTCTGCATCATTAAACCGGCTAACCGCCCAGCGCACCATATCTAACATGGAGTGCAGATCAGCAATGGCTTCGTCGAGGTAAAACTTGTCGGTCATACGGGCTACAATGTCCTGAAATGATAAAGCTGGTATGATACATAATGTTGTCCGCTTCGGACATGCTTAATTTAGTGCAAAATCAGCCGCAATGAAGATTAGGAAACCTGGCCTGTGAAATTTAAGTCGCAATTTCCCCCTGTCAGCGCCCAGCAAGACACCGAAGACAGTGATGACATGGCGTTATTTCGACAAGAAATTAAAGGCGTAGCGCCTTTGAAGCAGGATACTTATGTGCCGGAGACCACCCGTCCGGAAGTAAAAATTCGTCGCCAGCAAAAAACTAACCGACAAGCCCAGGCCAGCTTTGAGTTTTCTGACGCCTTTGAAGGGTTTATACCGCCAGAAGGCGCACTCCGCTACTGCCGACAGGATGTGCCCGGCTACGAACTCAAACAATTACGTCGGGGCGATTACAGCCCGGATTACATTCTTGATTTACACGGTCTCACCAAGGCGCAGGCTAAATATGAATTAGCCGCTTTATTGCACACAGCCTGGCAGGAGCATGTTGACTGTGTGTGTATCGTTCATGGCGTAGGTTCAGGTGTCCTCAAACAGGCGCTGCCCCACTATCTTATCCAACACCCCAGGGTAATGGCTTTCCATCAGGCACCACTGGAATACGGTGGTCAGGGTGCCTTACTGGTACTGCTGGAAGTCGAGTCACCATTTAGCAAAAAACGTTAAACACAATCCTGTTTCTGCGTTATGGGTTTACTTATGGTCATCACCGCTGTTGTGGATGAATAAGTAAGTGTAATACGCCATCATTACGCATACGATAAAAATGCCAAGTAATGAGCCCCATACCACTGGATCTTTTAATAACATTGACCACATAACAATCACCTTTTTATTTGCTGTTTCTATGGTGACAGTGTGCGCTTATAGGGCAGAAAAAACGCTGATCCAAATCAATATCAAAATGTCCGCCTGACGCAAAGAATGACCTGGATCAATAGAGTGGAGCTATCCTCACCGCAAAGTTTTAAAAACTTTTATTGATAATAGTTATCATTTAGATTACAGTAAAAATGCCTGTTGGGTTTCCGGAAATTTTACGGTCTTGGACGGAATCCCACTTCTTACAGGCGGGCAGTTTGCCCGCCTGTTTTTTTCTCATCAGTAAGGTATCAACAGCCAGTCGGGCGTTAATCAAAGAGCTTCCAGAACCAACTTTTCTGCAAATCCTCTTCACAGGTTTTTAATTGCGTAGCGTAACGCAGTGAACGGGCTTTCACGCGCTGGGACACTTTTACCAGCCAACCCTTTTTAAGATAGGTTTTCCGCTGGTATCCGCCCCACCCTTCGTGATAATTGAGATACTGCGCATAGGCATCCCATTTTGACACGCCGTTAATTTTATGTGTTTTACTGATAAACCAGCCCATGAAATCCATCGCATCCTCAAAATCATCGCGGTCAGCACCAGTATTGCCGGTTTCACGAACATAGTCGCTCCAGGTAGGTGTTTTAGCCTGAGAATAGCCGTAGGCCGAACTCACTCTGCCCCACGGGATAAGCCCGAAAAGAATATAATCGCGGGGTGGTAATGCATCGTGGCGAAATGAACTTTCCTGGTACATCATGGCCATGGGTACGTGGATGGGTACGCCCCATTTATCGCGCATGTCGGCCGCCGCGTCGTACCAGTCTTCCTTTTCGTAAAAGATCTTACACAGATTGCTGGTGTCTTTTGGCGGCGTGGTGGCGCAACCTGTGATCACTATCGGTAAAAAAATTACCCAGCCAGAAAAAAAGATGCAAATTTGTTTGAACTTTTTGTACATATGCTGTCCAACTTAATGTTCCGAAAGTGTGTTTCCCTGGAACAAATTCTTATGCCTGACAACTGTCAGGCATTTTTTTTGGCTGGTTCCCGGGCAAAATAATCGGTAATAAACTCGCTGAACGACAACTTATCACTGGCTTCAATTTCACGCTGAGCCTCAAAAGAGCGCTCGGCTTCAGCCATAAAGTCCTCTGCCGATTTATAGTGATAATTAAAATCACCGATTTGCTGACGATAGGTTTCGGCCAATTCACGACCCACTACCGCGTTATCACCTTCTGCCAGCAATTTATTCAGCCAGCGTCCCGAAAAGGTTAAGTCTGGATCTTGCACTTTTAACCATTCGCGATTTACCGCTTCGCTGTAGCGATTGTCATCATAGTTTTGGTCCATGATGGCCGCCACTTCGGCATACCGGGCAAACAGGGCTTCGGCCCAGTCTTGCATGGCAACTTCCTGCTCATCATGCAGTAAGGTTAAGCCAGGCTTACGCCCTTCCAGCACCACACGGTTAAGGTTAACCTCAGTTTCTTTATAGCGCTCTGCATCAAACTTAGGGCTGTCGGTAAGCAGGCACGCCAGCAAGAATACATCCAGGAAGTGCATTTGCTCTTTATCGATACCAACCGGACTGAACGGATTCACATCCAGTGCCCGGATCTCGATGTAACTTACGCCCCGCAGAGCCAGTGCATCAGTGGGTTTTTCGCCGGATGCGGTGGGCTGTTTGGGCCGGATTGGTGAGTAAAACTCATTTTCAATTTGCAGTACATTTTTACTGAGCTGCTGATAATTTCCGCCTTCGCCGGCGGCATACCCGGCGTAATTCTTTGACGGCGAATACATTGCCTCACGCAATATGCGTACATACGTGTCGATTGAGTTGTAGCATATACGCAAAGAAGACTGCTCATTGCTGGTGTAACCTAACCCGCTCATGCGTAATGATGTAGCATAAGGTAAATATAACGTGCCGCGCCCCAGCTGTTTAAAGTCCAGTCCGTGTTCACGCCCTTCAACAAAAGACTTACACAACGCCGGAGACGCGCCAAATAAATACGGGATTAACCAGCAGCTGCGGCGGTAATTTCTGATCAGGCCAAAATACTGTTCAGACACCCATTCCTGGGTGGCTTGCACGCCTTTCTGAGTGGCCAGATGCTGCCAGAATGTATCGGGTACAGAAAAGTTAAAATGTACCCCGGAGATTACCTGCATCATGCTGCCGTAGCGGTTACGTAACCCCATCCGATAGGCTTTTTTCATTTTACCCACGTTAGACTCGCCAAAGTAAGCGATAGGGATATCCTGCGCATTTTCAATAAAGCAAGGCATGCTCAGCGGCCACAGCCGTTCATCACCAATATTATCGATGGTGAATTTGTGCACGTCTTCAAGCTGCGCCATTGTAGTATTCACGTCAGACTCAGGCGGAGTAATAAATTCAAGCAGCGATTCAGAGTAATCGGTGGTGATACTTTCGTGGGTAAGAGCTGCTCCCAGCGCCTTGGGATGCGGCGTCATTGCCAGCGTCCCGTTTGGATTTATCCGTAAGCATTCGCGTTCAACCCCACGTTTAATGGCACTGAGTGCAGAAAACGCTGAAGATGTTTTAAGGGCCTCAAAATCGTAAGAAAGGTCGTGAGTCAGTGGGCGCAATGTCGATTCCATAATGTCGGTTGCGACTTACATTGGTTGCAAGACGGTTAGCTATGGGCCGTATAATATCAAATATTTATATCGACCCAAGCATAATTCATGGCACAGAGTGGTTAATTTATGGCACCTCTGCCCTGGTTGAGCCCCAATCCCCCTGTTAATGCAGGCTTGCAGGACTTACTTCCTTAATAGCAATACCAAGGGTTTCAAGCTGAGGCAGGATTACATTTTTGTCTCCTACAACAACAATTTGCAATAACTCCGGGTGCAAAGCCTTAGCCGCCACCGCATCAATTTCAGCCTTACTGATATTCAGCAATATAGCTTTTTGTGCTTTTTTATAATTAACCGGTAGATCATAGGCCAGCAGGCGTCGTAAAAAAGAGGCTTTATCCAGCGGCGTTTCGTATTCTAACGCTTCACTCAGGGTAAAGGCATTTTGCATATAGCTAAGCTCTGCATCCGTGATACCGCGTTGCTGATAATGATTGATTTCACCCAGTAGTTCCATAATACCAGCTGCGGTGAACTCCTGTTTCAGATCGGCACCGGCCTCAAACCAGCCCAGGGTTTTGCCACCATTAAACGCGGAGAATGCCCCATAGGTGTAGCCTTTGTCTTCACGCAGGTTAAGATTAATTCGGCTGTTAAAATCATCACCGAGTGGAAAGTTCATCAGCTGGGCACGAAAATAATCGCCGGTCGCATCATAGGGCATCGCCCGCTCCACCATTCTAACCAGGCTCTGGGCTGCACCGGGCACGTCCACCAGCACTATTTGCTGACCGTCGTACTCAGGGAAGTCGCCGTAATCGGCAATCTGATAGTCATCCCCCTGCCAGCTATTAATAAAGTCAAAGTAGGTGGTGATTTGACCGGGAGTCATGTCTCCCACCACCACAATGGTGCCTTTTGCCGGCACATAGTATTGCTGGTAAAACGCTTTAATATCGTCCAGAGTAATTCGGGCAACGGTTTCTGCAGTGCCGCCGGGAGGCAGTCCAACACGGTTCTCACCCCCCCACAACACAGCCGTTTTCACCTGCTCCATGATGGCGCCCGGCTCTTTGCTCTGAGCGTTGATGTTATCGAGCAACTGCTGTTTGATACGGGTAAAATCCTCGGTTTTAAACGCCGGGTTGAACAGTTTCTCTTCCAACAGCGCCAGCGTCTCATTTAAGTGCTCAGTCAGACTGGAAATAAAAACCTGGGTATAACGGCCGTTGCTGGCAAAACTAATGGAAGAGCCCATTTTGGCCAGCGCGTTTGACATATCCTCATTGGAATAATTTAACGTCGATTCGTTCATCATCAGCGCCGCAAATGACGATAAGCCGGCTTTATCCACCGGGTCCAGCAACATCCCGCCATCCAGGTCTAATGTAATGGTTACTGTGGGCGTTTCATCGTTAGTGACACCCAGTACCTGAATTCCATTGCGCAACTTGAGTTGCCAGAAACTGGGAATAGTCACCACCGGCGGCTCTCCGGCTTCAGGTATCTGGCTACGGTCAAAATCGGATGTTGGCGTTTCGTCGCTATTCAGCGGCTGCTCGGTGGTACTCGCCGCCAGCTGGCGCGCCGGCCGCATCACCGTGGCAGGCTTTACTGCCAGGTCCGTCTCACCTTCGGGTACTACACTGAGAACAACCGCCGCCCGGCCTTTAATATAGCGTTTGAAAACCCGGTATACGTCTTTCTTGGTGACTTCACTGTAACGGCGAACATCCTCGTTTATTAAATCAGGCTTGCCAAAAAAGGTTTCGTTATAGGCCAGGGTCGACACCTTGCCGCTAACACTCTGCAGGCCATAAATAGTAGACGCTTTAATATTCGCTTTGACTCTGGCCAGGGCATCATCGTCGAAAGGGCGGCTTTCAAAGTTTGCCAGTATGGCTTTAATTTCGCTGTAAATCGTGGCCAGTGAGTGTTCGGATCCCGGCGACACCAGAGCCACCAGATTGAATTCGCAGGCGAGTTCACTACAGGGATGGGAAACGCCGGCCTGAACCACCTTGCCGGTTTTCAC
>CATMRP010000182.1 GCA_950073835.1 uncultured Alteromonadaceae bacterium | reverse complement strand
GGGCATTTATTCTGCGTTGCCGCCAAAGATGGCAAGGTGTTGTGGGAAAACAAACTGGATGGCCTGGGCTACGGCCCATGCATTATTGCCAGCGAAAACCAGAATGCCTCGTTAATTGCCGATCAACTTCAGGCCCAGCAGTCTTCTGCGGCCGCAGCCGGTGTGATTGCTGCAACAGCGGGTTCGGCAGCTGCCAATGGGTCGGATTAGCCTGCCCTGAATCGTTCCCCAATGTGACGGAATGCCACTATTCCGGTTGGCTATCACTGTCAGGAGGACGGCAGACTGTTGAGGTAATCGATGGCCTCCTGGATTCCGGCTTCGCTGGCCTTTGTAAGCCAGGCTACGCCGGCCGCACGGTCGACCGGCGTACCTTTCCCCTCGATAAGAGCAACACCGTAGTGATATTGAGCCAGCGTCGAATAACCCGCTTCATCATTAGTCATGGCACCACGTTTAAGCAGGGCTGTTGCCTTTCGCTCGTCTCTTGGAATGCCAACACCGGTATCATAAATCTGCGCCAGCCAGATCATGGAATACACACTGTTAAAGCGTTCAATGCAGTCCTCAAAAATCGCAATCGCCGCATCGTGATCGCCCACCTTTTCTGCGGCATAGCCATACAAACATTTAATCGGTTTGGTGCTGGTGACAAAGGATTCGTAACTTAACTCACTGGTATTTACTGATGTCTGCTCAGAATGCGCAGATCCCCCAAAACTGGTGATTACCAGGCTCACTGCCAGCAATATTCCATGGATAAGTTTCATCATTTTCCCTTACAAAGCTTTTGTTAACTTTAGACAAATGTCGTGGCAAAGAAAATGATGCTTTGGGAGGAGATAACAGTCAGCCCCGGGGCTGCTATAACCACCCTTTCTGTCGCGCAATTCGGGCTGCTTCAATGCGATTGCTGGCATTGAGTTTACCGGAGGCGCTGGATAAATAGTTGCGCACCGTACCCGGCGACAAATGCATTTCATTGGCGATCTGTTCAGTTTGGTAACCATCTGCAGCCTGCTTAAGGGCTTTGCGCTCTTTATCGCTCAACGGGTCGGCCTCTTCCCAGGCATCTACGATAAGCTCTGGCGCAATCATTTTGCGGCCCTGTATCACACGGCGAATGGCATTGGCCAGGTCGTCGCTGGGTGCGTCTTTAAGTAAATAGCCTTTTACGCCGAACTCCATGGCGCGCCGTAGGTACCCTGAACGGGCAAAAGTGGTGAGTATAATGACTTTACAGGCCAGAGATTGCCGTTGAATGTGTTGGGCTAATTCCAACCCTGTCATCTGGGGCATTTCAATGTCGGTTAACACCACATCGGGGTTAAGTTCGCTGATAAGTTGCAAGGCCTGTTTACCGTTGCTGGCTTTACCTACGACCTGCATATCCGGCTCTAAATCTAACAGCGCAGACAATGCACCTAGCAGCATTCCCTGGTCTTCGGCAATCAGAATAGTAATGGTTGAATTCATCGTGGCACCGTTACGGTTATGCTAAACCCTTGTGTATGATCAAGCGACAGCTCGCCGCCCAGTTGAGCTACGCGTTCGCGCATCCCTTTTAGTCCATTCCCCTCGGGGCTCGCTTCACTGCTGCCATTATCGGCGATGGACAGCCTGAGTATTCCGGCTGCTTCTGTGAGTGTTATACAGCAGCGGTTTGCATTAGCGTGCTTCACCAGATTGGTGACTGCCTCGCGGACAATAAAGCCCAGTGCGCTGTCTATGTTAGCAGGCAAGGGGGTACCAGGAATATGATAATGAAACTCAACTTCAACCGAATTGAGCAGGGTTTTTGCGTTGGCTAATTCGGTGGCCAAATCTTTCTGGCGATATCCGGTAACAGCTTCGCGCACTTCAGATAGAGCACGGCGACTTATTTGTTCGAGCTCGGCAATTTCCTGGCGCGCTTTGACGGTATCATGATCAAACAATTTTTGAGCTAACTGCGCTTTCATGGTGAGCATGGAGAAGGTGTGGCCAATCAAATCATGCAGGTCCCTGGCAATCCGCTCGCGCTCGGCTGTGGTGGCGAGACGTTTGACCTCTTCCTGACTGAGTTTGAGCTGAGTATTTTTCTTCGCGATTTCACGTTGAAATACATTGGCGCCGCCAATCATGATGGAGAAAATCAGTGCTGGAGCGTAAAAATACGCCGATAAGTCACGCAGCCAGGCCAGTAATATAATGTAAACCAGTATAACCCCTATAGTGGCAAGGCTTTGCTTTGGTTGCCCCACGTGTGCGGCAAATGCGCTGGCGTACACAAAAAACACCCCGGCACCGGGATTGACCAGGGTCAGTACCGACCCAATGACACAGATTGCGCCAATATAGACCAGCGTGTGAGCCCCGCATGTCCAGTATGCCCGAAAATAGCAGGCGAGGAACAACAGCGTACCAATGACTGACAGCCAAATATGCCAGAGCGGCGGCTGGTAAAACACAAAGTGAACAAAAAAACTGCCCAGATAAACCAACCACAGGTAAGGCAAGACGCCGATGTCACTGTTGGCTGGCAACAAACGGCGATGCACCGTGGTTGCCAGCTTTTTAAGAGGATTTGTCATGTTTACTCAAAATAAATATTATCGAGCTCAAAGTTAAAGTCTGGCGTTGCCGCGCCGGCTACCCAGCCAATGCCGGAGACGTTAGTCCAGTCAACGCCACCAATATCACTCAGGTTAACCGATACCTGACGACACTGCCCTGTTACCGTAAAATTCACTTCGCTGGGGCGGCCGGTTTGCGACGTTAGCACCATTAATCTGAAGACGTTCTCAGTGCCGGTAACATCAAATACTATACGCTTGAAATTACTAAGATTATAGCCAGCATCCATGGACTCTGTGAACATCAGAAAAACGCCCGACCACGGATAGGGAAACTGCTTGCCCACAGTTCCTGAAACTTTCAGTGCGCCATTGTCATGGCAGCCCTGCGCAACATGCGTAATCGTTGCCGTAGAATTCCCTTGCATCATCTGGTCGGTCGATACTACAAATCGTCCCCCTAATTGTGACTTAAGATCTGTATCAAACTGACTTACCAGGCCTGTAGCCGGTGTTTCACCTGCGGTATGCTGAGTGTTGAAATAGGCACTCGCCGGAAAGCCATTTTTGACTATCCACCGAATATGTTGGGTATGTTTGATGTGTGTTCTGGGGTCCTTGTTAAGCACGATGAAATCTGCCCGTGCACCACTGCGTAAATGGCCTCGCTCGCCTATATTAAATGTCGAATAGGGTAAGTAGGTCGCGGCGGTCAGAGCTTCTGAGGGTGATAACCCACTGTCCACCAGTAAGGCCAGCTCATCGTGCAAACTGATCCCATGCGCAGTGCCTTGGTTTGGCGCATCGGTTCCCGCTAGTACCGCGATGCCTGCCTGATGCATTCTGCGGGTGTTCTCTATTGCAATGGCAAAGTAATCTTCCGCCACCCGGCCAGAAGCAATATCGTTAGCGATTGCATGCTTCACGTCGGCTGCCAGGTGAGTGCTAAAAACGGAATCTTTAATTAAGGCCTGGCCCCGTCCTTCACCCGCCAGCGATGCAAGTATCGACAAGGTAGGAATAACGAACATGTTCTGAGATTTCATCAGTGCTATCAGTTCGTCACTGGCTGGCGTGCCACCAAAAGTGTGAACCAGACCATCCGCACCGGCTTTGGCTGCGTGCTCTGCTGAAGTCAGATCCATAACATGCACTACCGCCAGGGCGTTCTGGTCATGCGCGGCGCCGACCACAGCCGCCAGGGTGTCGTAATCAATAGAGGTAAACCGGCCTTTATGATCGGGGTGACTGGCCGCTGCGTCGTAAACAATCTTAATGTAGTCGGAACCCTCGGCCAGCCGCGCAGCAACAAAATTACCGGCCTCCTCAGGTCGGGCAATAGTTGGAATTGCGATGCCGTACTCGGTACCGTGTCCGCCGGCACTGGTTACCAATACACCTGAAGAAAATAAGTCGGCCTCCTGTACCGCAGTCAGGCCAGAGCGCTGGTCTTTTTTCGCCAGAAAAAAGCGTGTATCAGTAAACATATCCAGAGTAGTTGTGACGCCATACTGCAATGACTGCTGCAACGCGTTACCCCAGGAGTGCGTATGGGCATCAATAAGGCCTGGGATCACAAAGCCGCCCTGGCCATCAACCACTGTGGCATCGATTACTGAGGCTGAGTTTACAATGCGCCCGTCGTGAACGGCTAGCTCTGCATCGTCGTGCCATTGCTGGCCATCAAACACCGAGATGTTAGTGATTCGATAACTGCCGTTGGCGGGAATTACCAGACTGGTTTCAGCAGTATTTTTTGCAGGTTGCGGAGTCTCTTCCGGGGTGGGGAGTACACTAATTAGCAACCCGATAAGTGCTATGAGCACCACTATAATTATAGAAAATCTCATGATGTTGTCCTTGTTCAATAACGGTTATCAATGGCTTTGAATTGTTTTATGGAGAGCCCCAGAAATACCACCGTATAGGCTGCTAATATGCCAGCATGCAAATACCAGGGCGCGCCCAGGCCATTGCCCTGAATCGCCAGTGCCAGTTGTGCCAGGTGGTAAGCAGGAAATATATTGGCTGCCAGTTCAAGGCCTGAGGGAAATAACTGGATAGGCACCCACAACCCGGATAGGAACGCCATGGGCAGGTAAATCAGGTTGACTACGGCCGGTGCTGCTTTGGCTGATACTGACAAGCCGATATACAGGCCGATAGCACAGAACGGTAACGTACCGAAAAGGACGATAATGAGTGTCGAAATCCACTGGCTGCGGAACATGACAACCTGGCCAAACAGGGCGCCAAGGAAAAACAGACTCAATATGATCACCAGCGCAAAAAGCATGGCAGTGATGATCCGAGCGACAAAATAGCTGCTTATCGGCATTGGGCTAACCCGCTTTAGGCTTAAGATCCCTTTGTCTTTATCGGTGGCTACATCCGCGCCGAAAGAAAATAACGCCGGGCCAATAGCACCAAACACAGCATAGGTGGCCATCATGTATTTTGCCGCCTGACCGGATTGCCCCCCGGTGGCGTTAAACAGTAAACCAAAAAACACATAAAACATCAGTGGAAAGGCGAGACTTGGGATCACAAAGCCAGGGCTGCGCAGTGTCTTTAATAATTCTGTTTGAGTCTCTAACTGCAATATTTGCCAGCGCTTTGAAATCGACAACGGGAGTGGTTGCATAGTATTCATTACGATATCTCCTGAATATTTACCGAGCTATCAGACGGAGCAGTGGATTGAGTAAGGTGTAAAAACGCATCTTCCAGTGAAATGCCTGATACAGTCAGGTCCTGGGTAGTAATGCCTGCAGTGAAGAGCGTCATCATCTGTGATTGCGGGGCTGATGAGTTAATCTCAATATAGTCGCCGCGGTGGTACACTCTGGTTTCTGGCAGCAGCTTTTGTATAACTTCCAGCGATGCACTGCTACGAAAGCGGATCCGTTTACCGCCCAACTCTGCTTTGATCTGTGCAGGTACGCCCTGAGCAACTATTTTCCCTTTGGATAACACGATGATTCTGTCGGACAGCGCATCGGCTTCCTCAAGGTAGTGGGTTGTCAATAATACTGCAGTACCTCGCGCCGCTAACTCCCGGATACAACGCCAGAATTCGCGACGGGCCGTGGCATCCAGACCAACGGTGGGTTCGTCCAGTATCACCAGGCGCGGATTTCCTACAATGGCCATAGCGAATAGTAACCGCTGCTTTTGCCCGCCAGACAGCGTTTGCACTTTGCGTTGCTGTAAGTTAGTTAACAGCGCCGTTTTCAGAACGTCTTCAAGCGGCAGACTATGCGGATAATAGCTGGCAAAAAGCTGTAGTTGTTCTATGACCTTCACGTTATCGGGCAGCGCAGCAGACTGCAGCATAACGCCCATTTGTTGTCTGGCTGACCAATGTCCAGCGGGATGACCAAAGACCATAACGGCACCGGAATCAGCCGTTAGCTGGCCCAGCACCGAACCTATGGTGGTGGTTTTTCCTGCGCCGTTTTCACCGAGCAATGCCACAACTTCATTGGGCTGGATAGTTAGCGTGACATCGTCGACGGCACATACTTTGCCAAAGCGTTTTGACAGGCGATTTATGCTGACGAGCGGTTTGTGATCTGCTGACATACTGTTTCTCCGTAATGATGGAGTCAGTATGCCGGGTGCCGGTGAGAGGGGTAATTAGCAAGTGTCATTAATATTATGTGACATTTGTCATAACGTTTTGGAAATGTGCGGAAGAGATTACATAGCGGAACCTGTCAGCTTATCAGGCTGTATATCCCATACAGTTTAATGACTGATTCCTTTGAGTTGGTTAACTGTTAGCCAGAATATAGTCTTTAATACGTTCGCTACATTGTCCGTCGGTGGCGCCCACCATATCCTGGGTGATTTGCATACGCTGGGGTTCAAGCTTTTCCGGATTATTTAACGCGCTTGCAATGGCTGCGGGCACCTGCTTAGGTAATGTGGCGCGGGTGCAAAGTTCGTGGAAAATCTGCAGGTCGGGGTCCAGGCGTTTCTCTAAGCGAAACTTTAAAATGCCCCGATAGCTCCAGCGGGTTTGATAGAAATCACACCATACTACCGGCTTATTCAGCGCGGCATACTCAAAAATGGCCGAGGAGGCATCTGACAACATTACATCGGATATTTGCATAAACGGTATTAGGTTGTAGTCCTCCACACCGGCAATATGCACGTTATTGTGGGTCGACCAATATTTAAAGAGCGCGCGTTGTCCGGCGTATCTTTCTTTGGTCAGACTAAAATAGTGGGGTTTTATCAGTATGTTGTAATCAGCCAGTAGTTGCGGCAGCGACTCATCAAACTTTTCGATGCTCGACGGGTAAAAAGTGGGCGCGTATAGCACAGTAGGTTTATCTGGTGATAAACCTAATTCTTGCAGGCAGATTGAAGCCGGAGTGCCGTCGAATAAGGGGTCGAGCTTAGCGTAGCCGGTGTCAACAAAACCGGATTCCGGAAATTTCTCCTGCAATCGCTGTAACCGTTGCTGACCTTCCACAAAGCGCACATCAAACGGGAATTCGGATGCTGTGTAGTAGATGGATTTGGGGCCAATACCATGTAAAACCAGTGCCAGGCGCGCCGGAATCTTCGCTTTTTCGCTTTTACAAAACTGCGGAGGATTACCAAAGATAATCCAGTCGGCGTCATTTTGCTGGTAAAAAAGGTGAGCGTTTTTGGGCGAGTCCAAAAAGTGATAAGCCATTCCCGCTTTGTCGAGTTCGCTTTTTTTCAACTCGTCAAAACCTTCTTCGGGGTACAGGATAAAGGTACATTCAACACCGGCGTCGATTAACTTTGTGGCTACCGGCAGGTATTGAGGCAGGTAATACAGGTGTTGTGTATCGAAATAAACGCGAATCAACGAATGACTCCCCGAAGCATGATTTATTATTATTGCGACAAATGCGTGAAAATTTAAGATATTTGTCATTATTCTTTCATCATAACGACAAATTGCTGCAAAGGCTACTGCGGTTAGGGATTGCCACTTGTACGGTGTATTAATGATCGAAAATCGAACACGTCATCGCGGAAGTTTCGCAGAAACTATCCGGGATCTCCTGGCTATTCCTGTGTGCTGAAACGGTAGATAAGTAGTCAGGCTGTTATGGAGGTCCCGGATAAGTCCTTTGGACTTTCCGGGACGATAAAAACCCTATTGGGTTTTTATCGCATAACACTGATATTTCATTTCCAGGTATTCTTCGATGCCTGCGTGGGCGCCCTCGCGACCCAAGCCGCTGGCTTTCACTCCACCAAAGGGGGCATTAGCCGCAGAAATCGCACCGGTATTAACGCCTACCATGCCGGATTCAATAGCATCTACTACCCGCTGTGCACGGTGCAGATTATCGCTAAAGAAATAAGCGGCCAGTCCAAACGGCGTATCATTGGCGTATTCAATAACTTCTTCTTCCGTATCGAAAGGAATAATCGGGACCAGTGGGCCGAAAGTTTCCTCGCAAGTGCACTGCGCCGTTGGCGGTACATTGGTTAGTACGGTTGGCGTATACCAGTTGTCGCCATTTGGCAGGCGTTTGCCTCCTGTGAGGAGTGTCGCACCGTTATTGAGTGCGTTGTCGACGTGCTCGGTTACCTTGTCGGCACCTGGTGCGTCAATCAGGGGGCCAATATCCACCCCTTCGTCGAGACCGTTACCGACTTTAAGGGCTTCGACTTTTTTGACCAGTTTGGACTGAAACTCTTCCAGCACGCTGCGTTGCACGTAAACCCGGTTGGGCGATATACAGGTTTGTCCGGCGTTACGAAACTTACCTTTCATCAGGCCATCCACGGCTAGATCGATATCGGCGTCTTCGAATACGATAAAGGGCGCATTACCACCCAGTTCCAATGACAGCTTTTTCACATCGGGGGCGCATTTTTTCATTAACTGCGAGCCAATTTCAGTGGAACCGGTGAATGTGAGTTTGCGAACTATGCTGTTCTCACACAGGGCGTCGCCGATAACACTGGCCTTGCCGGTTATTACCTGAATAACGCCCTTTGGAATGCCGGCCTGAATGGCCAGCTCACCCAGGGCCAGAGCTGTAAGCGGCGTCTGGCTGGCCGGTTTGACTATGATAGTGCAGCCAGCCGCTAATGCTGGCGCCACTTTACGCGTAATCATTGCCGCCGGAAAGTTCCACGGTGTGATGGCTGCACACACGCCTACGGGATCGCGGGAAACCCGAATTTGTGTATCGGGCGTACCGGCGGGTAGAATTTCACCAGTAATGCGCATGGCTTCTTCGGCAAACCATTTAACATAGCTGGCCGCATAGGCAATTTCGCCTTTTGCCTCGGCCAGCGGCTTACCTTGTTCGGTTGTCATGATGGTGGCCAGCTCGTCGGTATGCGCCACCATGAGCTCGTACCATTTATAAACCAGCTCACCGCGCTCTGCAGGTGTTTTTTTGCGCCACAGCTTAAAGGCGTCATTGGCTGCCGTTACCGCCTGATTAACCGCATCAGCGTCCAGCTGTGGAATAGTTGCAATCACTTCTCCCGTGGCTGGGTTGTCCACTTCCAGACTGTCTGATGTCGTCACCCACTCTCCGTTGACCAGGCAGGCTTGTTTAAAGATGTCGATATCATTCAGTGTCATAAACGGTGTCCATTTTGGTTAAAAATA
>CATMRP010000181.1 GCA_950073835.1 uncultured Alteromonadaceae bacterium | reverse complement strand
AACGTTTGTGATGAACGGTTACTGGCAACAGCGATATCCTGCGTACCGGTTGGCGTATCAATCTGATAACGCACATCCACATTATTGACCCGGCCGGTGGGCAATGATTGCAACTGTTCACCCGTTAGTGAATAGACATTGAGACCGTACTTTTTATCGGTGCCCAACACCAGACTGGCGGCTGGATTGGCTCGGTTTACCCAGATAGCCGGATCATCAGCGGCATCGCCATAGCGGTTGACCGGCGTGGTTTGCACGTCGGCGCTCAGGGTATATACCCTGTCGGGAGCGCTGGTGGCGGTGACTGTATTGTTAAGCGAACCGGCGAGTAATTCGCCGCTGGCTTCATCGAAAGCGCCAAGATAAAGGGTATCGCCAGCCACGGCGGCACTGATTGATTTGAGTTCACGCTCTGCTGGCAAAGGCCATTGACGGTTACGCTGACCACGCTCATAAATTAACGGTTGGTCGGTAGCCACCACAAAATAGCGGCCATCGGTCAGAGCGGCGACCGATTCCAGTTCAGGACCGGCAGAAAAGTAATCCAGAGTACGGGCATTTTCGCCTTCAGCGTTGCCACTGTAGTGCCAGATACCGGTGCCTTCTTCGGCGATTAACAGCTTGTTGCTTTCATCTGTCACCGCGCAGGATGACAGATCAGGCCCCACCATCATTTGTCGGATTGGCGTGAGCTGCCAGTTCTGCCCGGTGCTCAGCAGATAGTGCGACATCAATCCCCGGGCATCGGAGCTGAACAGGTGCAGCGTATCGTCCTGACGGCTCAGGCAAAGGGTTTCACGGTCGGCAGTGTCTGAGGACACTGATGCCTTTAGATTAAACTCTCCGGTTGCAGTATCGAGTGTCACCAGATGCAGTGCTGAAGTATTCTGATCAATGGCAGCAATGGCGATGAGGTTGTCTGAACCGGGCAGCTGGCGCCAGTCTGCCTGTGCAATGTGATCGGTAAACTGACTGATCTGCAGACCTTCCGGCGACACCCAAATAAGTCCCTCAGCTTCACTGGTGACCAGATAACCTTTGAGTGTGTTGGTCACCACAGGTTTGAGGCTTTCACCAGTTACGGGGAAGGCGCGCAGGATTAAACTTGACTCGGGTTCAGCTGATTGCGGACTTCCTGGATCACTGGCGGTACAGGCGCCAAGCATCAGGCTGGTCATCAGCCCCAGAGTAAATTTTAGGGTTTTCATTGGGCTGACTCCCGGCTTTTATCCAGTGCATACTGGTAGATGACTTCGCCCTTATCATCAATAAATTCAAGGGTGAACTGTTGTTGATTAACCCGTACTACGGCAAAGCCGGCGGAGGATTTGGCAAACGCAGTAAACTCACGCTGTGCTACCGGGCGGATCTCAGAGCCGCCGCCGGACACAAAATGTTCCACACTGCTGCCGGCAGGTTTGTTATGTTGCAGATCATGCTCGTGACCCGCGATATAAGCATCCACCTCATACTGTTCCAGGAGGGGTTCTATCACGCCGCGCACGGCGCTGGTTTTACCATACCGCTTACCGCTCGAATAAAGCGGGTGATGACCAATCACAATGGTCCAGTTGGCGTTTTGATGACGTTTCAGTGTTTGTTCGAACCACGCCAGCTGGGCCTTGCTATCCTGACGTTGGGTTTCCCGGTATTTGGCTTCGTGCTGGTAATCCGGATTGAGCGGACTGGTATCTAAAAAGATCAGATGCACCGAACCGCCTGCTTCCAGAGTAATGAGCTTATCAAAGTACTGCGCTGGCATATTCCAGCGACGGCTGATAGCGGAGTAGTCGATTTGCGCCTGCCAGTTGCCGCGATAGTCGTGATTACCTAACACCACGTACCAGTCGATAAACAGATGCGGGCCATAATAAATATTTTCGTAGGAGGATTGCCAGTAGGGATCGTTAACCGACGCAATGCCGTTATCGTAAAAATTATCACCAGTGGAAATAATCATCTCGGCATCAAACTGATAGGCAGCAATATCCATCCATTTGGCAACGCTACGCTGGGCGAAATGGCCATTGCGGCCCCAGTCACCAACCACCAGAAAAGTATAGTCATCATCGTTCTCGGTGAATGAAGACTGGATCTGGTTGGTCTGGTAATAGTGCTCACCAAAGACTTCCTGCTGCGCTGTCTGAGCCTGTGTCAGTGGCGCGCAAAGCAACGTGGTGAGTGTGAGTAAATGTATGAGTCTCATTGAAAACCTTAAGTTTCAGGCGGGCGCTAGCCCGCCTTAATTACCGATAGAGCTTATAGTTGCCAGTTAAAACCAATTTCGAAGGTACGGCCGTACTCTTCATACTGGGCATTCTGACTCCGGCGGTCGAAGTAGTGATAGTACGGCTCATCACCAATGTTAATGGCGTTGAAATAGACCGTCAGGTCCTGGTTGATATAGTATTTACCCATAAAATCGAACTGCTGGTGGGCATCTTCCATACGCAGCATATCACCGTCGATTTCTTCCAGGTTCTTGCTCTTGTAGGTCATCGCCAGGCGCAGACTCCAGCTGTTATCTTCGTAACCTACGGTCAGGTTACCAACCGTATCCGACTGGTTAGGCAGGCTGGTTTTATACTCTTCACCGTCCAGCAGTGTGGTGGCATCAGAGGAAGAGAAGGTGCCATTGGCAGAGAGTAACAAACCGTTATCAAAGGCTTTAACCCACGATAGCTCTAAACCGGTCAGATCGGCAGTTTCACCGTTATGTGGCTGGATGACTTCATCGTAGCCTTCCCAGCCTTGAGTACCTGCTACATCGGCGTAGATCACGAAGTTGTCGATTTGCTTATAGAACAAACCGGCAGACAGCACACCAATCTGGCCCGGGTAATATTCTACCGAAAGGTCGAAGTTGTCTGACTCGTAGGGCAGTAATTGCGGGTTACCTACTTCAGCTTCGCGTTCGGTAACAAACACGCCATCATCCTCTTCGGTTTTGCTTTCAATAATTTGGAAAGCCGCCGATTGTTCGAAGCCGGGACGGGAAATGGTCTGGGTATAAGCACCACGGACAATTAGCTGTTCTGAGACGTTGTACTTAACGTTGATGCTGGGCAGGAAATGGTCGTAACTGCGGTCTGATTGCCATGGAGTGTTAACGACTTCTTCCACGTCATTTTGTTCATCCTCAACCAGCTCAACACGCATGCCAGAGGTATCGAAGTCGGTTTTTTCATAACGAACACCAGCCACAATGTGCAGGTCGTTAATATCGAAAGTGCTCATCATGTAGGCCGCGAAGATATCTTCGTTGGTTTCGTAAGAGGCGCCATTTGACTCCAGCTCAGAATCGAGTTCAGCCAGTTCCAACGTGCTACGGTTCTGGTTGAAGTAAGCGCGCATTTCACCGCGGTTAAGGCCTGGTCCAAAATCCCCCAGTCCCCAGTCTACGTCACTGGCAGCAAATTGGGTGGGATCCATGTCATCAAAGTTACCGTCATAAATTGAGATGTTGCTGTCTACGGTTTTGGTACGGGTACGGTATTTAACACCGGCTTTGATTTCGCTGAGGTACGGGTCTTCGGCAAAGGTTTTGCTCAGGTTTGCTTTAATGCTGTTTTCCGTATCTTTAGCGTAATTATCCTCAAAGCTGATTTCGTCGACTTCGTAGTTACTCAAGTCATTCACAGAGGCAGCGTAAGTGACAGTTGGGATCACGCGCTGCATATCGCCTTCGATGCTGTCGTCTTCGGCAACGAAAGTGTAGTAAAGCGCATCCGGCTCATCTTCATCAGATTTGGCATAACCGAGCTGATAGTCGAATGTCCATTCGCCACGCACATGTTCACCGCCGGCAGCGATGGTAAGGATAGATTGCTCCTCGTAACGATCTTTAGACTCGCGGGCAACTTCAGAGTCTTCACCATCTAATACGAAGATATTTCCCTGACGGTACTCCTGATCAGAGAATTCGCTGTACAGGGTGCGCAGGAAGTATGCGTTGTTGAAGTCCGGTCGATAGTCGAAGTTAACCGCTGCGCCAAGACGTTCACGGGTAATGGTGTAATGGCGCTGTTCAATTTCGTCATCGGCGTTGGATTCAATGTTGTCTGAACCAAAATCCCGTTTGAAATATGACAAAGCAGCCGCCACACCAAAGGTATCGTTCCACAGATTGGTGTAGGTACCGGAAAGTTTCGGGCTCATCTCATCGCGTAATTCGTTCTGGCTCAACTGACCCGATAAACTGGCAGTCTGACCTTTACGGTCAAAGGCACTTACCGATTTCACTTCTACCGAACCACCAATGGCGTCACCGTCCATATCTGAGGTGACAGACTTGGAGACTTCCAGCGTCTGGATTAGCTCTGAAGGGATCACATCCAGTGCCACTGAACGAACGCCGCCCTCCGGAGAAGGCACATTGAGGCCGTTGATGGTCACGTTATTGAGGTTAGGATCGATACCACGAATACCGACAAAACGGCCTTCACCCTGGTCGCGTTCAATAGATAAACCGGGCAGGCGCTGTAATGATTCGGCAGCGTTCTGGTCCGGAAACTGGCCAATGGCATCAGCTGAAACGATGGATTTAATGTTATCAGCCATGCGTTGCTGGTTGATGGCGCTGGCCTGGCCGCCACGCTGACCGCGTACCATAACCTCTTCCAGTGATTCACTGGCGCCTTCCAGAGTAATGACCGGCGTAATGTTTTCACCTTCGGTGAGGGTGATTTGGCGAGAAACCGGTTCTGCGCCCAGGTACGTCACCACCAGGGTGTAGTTACCGGCCGGCAGGTTGTTAAAGCGAAAAGTGCCATCACGGCGGGAGAAAGTTTCCTGACCTAATTCGGTAATTTCAATTTTTGCCCCGGCAAAAACGCGGTCCTGGTTACTGTTGGTCAACTGACCAATTAAGCCGGCGTTATCCGCAGCCACTGAAGCAAATGAGCAACAAACGGTACTGACAGCCAACGCCAGACTGGAAAAACGATTTTTCATGAGTGTTCTCTTAAGTTGTGTATGTGTTGGCGGCTACCCTAGAAAGCAAAAATGACAAATCGATGACGGTGTTAGCCGCTGTTGTCTGAAAAATAGCCGGAAACCGTTGGGAATACGCTTTTTTCAAACTCAGTGAGCCCAAATGACCCCCATGCAACTCTTTGTTTATTAGTAAAAAAAAGAAAATGACACAGAAGCAAAGGGCAAAAGCATCACACCAGTGTCATATTCCTGAGCCAGAATGACCCCTAAGATTACCGGCCTCTCAATTAACAATGGGCGCAGGTAATCACGTTTTTACATGCGGATATGATGATGGATTTTAGTTTATTAACACGACACCGGGGCTTACTGGCATTTGTCTTGCTGGTGTTGGGGCTGGCAGTGACATTATGTGTTACCAATGGCCAGTTGAAAGATATTGCCGAAGTCGAGTGGCTGGATGTCGTTGGCGAGGGCAGCATTTGCCTGCTCACTTTGTGCTGGATAACCGCGGTGATGATCAGTCGCCCGCCGGGTAAAGTTACGGCGCTGCTGGTAGCGGGTCTGTCCTTTTTTAATTTTTCAGCCATGCTCGACGTATTCGACGAATTTACTTTTTACAGTGATGCTGCGCACTGGCTCAGTGTGGTGGAGTCTATTCCGGCTGCAATGGGTATGGTTGTGATGAGTGTTGCGTTGTACTGGTGGCATCAGGAACAGCTGGCCCTCAATAAGCAGCTGCAACGCCGCGAAATGTGGTATCGCGCCCACGATCAAATCGATGTTATCACTCAGCTTTACCGGGCCGACTACTGGCGAGCCAGAGCCATGGAATTACAGGAACAGGGCGTTAAGGCGGCTGTAGTGATACTGGATATCAATGATTTCTCGCAATTCAATTTGCGCTACGGCCATGCCGAGGGCGATCGCTTCTTAAAAGAGATTTCGCAGTTAATTGTGATGAATCTCAGAGCCGTCGACCTGGCTTGCCGCTATGCCGGCGACCGATTTGTTATCCTGATGCCGGAAATCGCCGCCGAGGAGGCCAGCGAGTTTGCCCGTCAGTTAGAATGCAGTATTCGCAACGTGGCATTCAGAAGTGGCGGCCAGACTACCGCGATTTTTCACTCAGTGCGCAGTGTCAGTGCCCAGTTGCAACAGCAGGTAACGCTGGCTGAAATGATGGCCGGCCTTAATCGTCAGTTAGATGAGTCTTCCCGGCAGGCTGCCTGATGACGCAAAACGCTTTGCTTTCCCGCACCGATAAAGCGCTGCCTGCCAGACAGCTTGCCCAAAGCCTGGTGCAGGTCGCGGTGGCCCGTGGCGCCCCGGAGCAAAAGCTGTTGCGTGGAACGGGTATATTCAGTGAAGACTTACTAACTGCAAAGCCATTAAGCTGTAATCAGCTGCAACGTCTTTGCGGTAATGCTACCCAACATTACAAGGGCTTCGATCTGGCCTTTCAGTTTGGCCATCACCTGGTATCGGCTTTTGTTAACGATGCGTTGCCTTACTTTACCCATGCGCGGAATTTTGGCGAGTGTTTACGAGCATTGCCTTCGTTTCAGACCCGCCTTTATCCTTTTGTTTCCGCTTTTCGCTATGACGAGGGCGACGATATACTGCTGGTTTTACAGGACGCCATGGGCAGTGGTAAGCAGTTTCGTTTTATGGCCGAAGCCTATTGCGCGGCGCTGGTGGCGCTGGCCCGCCACTGCACCGGTAAACGGCTGGCGCTGCATTTTTCTTTTCCCTTTGCCCGCCCGCGGCAGATCCAGGAATACGAAGAAGGTCTGGGGTTCAGACTGGCTTTCGACCAGCCCTTCTTTACCATTAAAGTGGCAAGATCAGAGCTGGCAACGCCGTGTTTACAGCCCAACCGTATGTTTAAACAGTTTGCCCTGCGCCGTTTTCTGGAGCAGCGTGAGTATCGCGTAACGTTGCTTGATGCCGTGCGCTATTACCTGCGCCGCAGCAGCAATGCTTCCTTACCGGCTATTGCCGGTAAACTCGGCTTAAGCCCGGCGTCACTTAAACGCAAACTGGCGGATCACGACACCACCTTTAGTTTGTTGCACGACGATATTCGTCGCCAGCAGGCCATATACTATCTGCAGGTACAAAAGCTCAATAACGAGCAGAGCGCGTTAAAAATGGCGTTTACCGATATCACTAACTTTCGGCGGGCAGTCAAGCGCTGGACCGGCCAGACCCCCAGTCAACTGCGCGAAGTGTAATAGTACTGGTAACAAAAAGGCCACCCCGAAGAATGGCCTGATTATGCGTTTGGATTGCGATTACTGATAATCCGGCATCACTTCAAGGCGCGCTACGCCTGAGTCGATAGCGGCCTGGGCAACGGCTCTGGCAATTCGGCTACACAGGCGCGGATCCATCGGTTTTGGAATAATGTAATCCTTACCAAAGGTCAGGCTGTCCACGTTACTGGCTTTTAATACCGATTCAGGGACTGGCTCTTTGGATACCGAACGCAGTGCTTCTACCGCAGCGACTTTCATTTCATCGTTAATGGCAGTTGCCCGAACATCCAGTGCACCACGGAAAATAAACGGGAAGCACAATACATTATTAACCTGGTTAGGGTAGTCAGAGCGACCGGTAGCCATGATTAAGTCAGAACGGGTAGCCAGAGCCACTTCAGGCTTGATCTCCGGATCCGGGTTAGAGCAGGCAAATACCACCGGGTTAGGCGCCATCAGTTCCAGTGCTTCAGGCGGTAATAAATCCGGGCCGGATACACCAACAAAAATATCTGCACCGTCCATTACGTCTTCCAGGGTGCGTTTATCGGTGTTGTTGGCAAATAGCATCTTGTGCGGCGTGAGGTCGTCACGGCGGGTATGGATAACCCCTTTACGGTCGAGCATATAAATGCGCTCACGCTGGGCGCCACATTTAATTAGCAATTCCATACAGGCAACGGCAGCGGCGCCAGCCCCCATACAAACAATCTTAGCATCACCAATTTCTTTGCCCTGAATTTCCAGTGCGTTAAGCATTCCGGCTGCCGTTACAATGGCGGTGCCGTGTTGGTCATCATGGAAAACCGGGATCTTACAGCGCTTGATCAGCTCCTGTTCAATCTCAAAGCATTCCGGCGCTTTAATATCTTCCAGATTAATACCGCCAAAGGTGTCGGCAATATTGGCCACCGTGTTGATAAACTCTTCGGTGGTGCGGTGTTTTACTTCGATATCTATCGAGTCGAGCCCGGCGAAGCGTTTGAATAATAGCGCTTTACCTTCCATTACGGGTTTGGAGGCCAGTGGACCGAGGTTACCGAGGCCGAGGATTGCGGTACCGTTACTGATAACGGCAACCATATTACCTTTGCCGGTATAGGTGTAGGCGGCGTTGGGATCTTCAGCGATTTCGCGGCAGGGTTCCGCTACGCCGGGGCTATAAGCCAGGGCGAGATCATCAACACTTTCTGCCGGTTTGGAGAGCTCTACGCGGATCTTGCCCGGCGTAGGTTTTGCGTGGTAGTCGAGGGCACGTTGGCGAAAATCTGACATTTTAATAAGTCCTGTAATTTTTATCTTGTAAGCCAGTCGCTAGGTTATTGTTATTATAGGCGAACTGTATCACAGCGCATGTCATATGGCATGGTATCTATCAACTGAAAAAGTGATAGTACCTTACACGCTTGTGAATACATCTAACATATCGCGAACAGGCTTTGAACGCCACGTTGCCGAACAAATAATCGTAATTTGTTTTAGTTATGGGAAATGGTTTTACCATTTGCCGAATCAATTAACATAATGATAAAAAACAGGCATAAAAAAAGCGCCGTAAAGGCGCTTTTTCTTCAAGGTTGTTTCTTCAATGCAGGGCTTATTTTTTGCCCAGTGCGCCAAAACGCTTCTTGAAGCGGTCAACACGACCACCGGTATCAACGTTACGTTGCTTACCAGTGTAGAAAGGGTGACAAGCTGAACATACGTCCAGGTTGATGTCTTTGCCCAGTGTTGAGCGAACTTTGATTTCATTACCGCAAGAACAGTTAGCAGTAATTTCTTCGTATTTAGGGTGGATATCTTGTTTCATGGGATTACCTCAAAATAAGGCCGCATCGCTAACCAACCCGAAGTTGGCCACCATACGTGACTAATTTTCACTACAGGCGACATACCGCCCGCTTTTTAGAGCGGCGCATATTAATGGATGCCGAATAATCAATCAAGTATTTTCGTGCAATACTTTGCTATCCGCATGTTAGGATAACCGCTA
>CATMRP010000180.1 GCA_950073835.1 uncultured Alteromonadaceae bacterium | reverse complement strand
GTTGTTGAGTCATCAGAGATCCTTAATAACTTTTACTGATTCGTTAGGTCGTTTGCTTTTTGATAAGTGTAGCGTAAATTTTGCGCAAGAGGGTTTTTCTCTGGCGTTTTTGTAATCAATTGTAGGGCGTCTTTACACCAGCATAAGTGTATATGATGCAAGACTAAATGAGTAGTTAAATAGGCCATAGTGCTTATAAACAGCGTTTATTATGGGCCTTTATACTTGCCTATGGCAAAGGGCAATTGAGCAGGTGACTTACCTTAGGCTGCAAATGCGTTTGCAGCGCAGTCAGCTGTGGAAATGCCTGCTGGGTTTGTTGGATAAACTCTGTTGTTTGTGCACAGGGCTTGTGCCCGAGCAGCCATTGGCGGGCCCAGATCAGGCTCAAACCGCTTATACAGTGGGGCAGACGCAATAATCCGGGAACCTCCTGCGGCAGCCGGCCACAACAGGCTATCAATCGTGACTGCCCTTTGTCCTGCTCCCAGGCCGAGGCAAGGGAAATCAGGCGTTGTCGGGTGGCACTGTTACCTTGCCCGGCATTATTTTGCAGCAGTGTTGTTATATCAAACAGTCGTTGATCGCTGTGGTTTACCGCTGTTTTGCCTTTTTCCTGCGCCGACGTAAATAACGGTGACAGGCCGACGGTGGTCACCAGGCTGGCATATTGTGGAGTTATCCCGCCACTGCCATTAGCCAGTTCGCTGCTAAGTAAAATGGTTATCTGAGCCAGTCGTGAATACCAGTCAAGTAATGGAAACCAGTGTTGGGTTAAACGCTGAAAGAGGGCGTACTGCACAAGCATATGACCAACCCTTTCTAGCCCATAGGTGAGGATACTTTGTTTTACATTCTGCACCGGCAACTGCATGCGGTTGTCTTTTGAGGCGGCATCGGTCAGAAAATGACTGAAAGCTGGCTCAACCTCCACCATCGCGACTATTTTGTCGACGGCGATGTCCGGATCATTAAGCGCTCTCAATAGTGTTTGCAGGCTAAGCGGCGGGCGTGATGTAGGGTAGCTCACCGGCAGTGCCCAGCGATGATCACCGGGACGTATCACTTCGCCTTCTTCTGGTTGTTCGTCCAGTTTGTCAAAAATTCTGAGCCAGTGTGCAACGCTTAACGATTGTTTGCGCATTAAGCGAGCCTGTTTTTTGGCCAGCCAGCAAAAACTTTCCTCAGTGTTTGAGTAAATAAGTACTTGATCTTTTAGCTGACTCATCACCGGCCCAATATGCTGCCCGGAGGCTATTATTACTCCTTCGTGAAGCAACCCCGGGTAATCTGTAAGGGCATGCAGTGGCTGTAGTCCGGTGACCGGGAGTGACATCGCCAGTTTTGACAGAATATCGTTAAAGTCGCCGTTCGGTGCCCGCAACAGATAGCGTTGCCATAACCAGGCAATATCAAAACAATCGCTGTAGAGAGGAGGGCGCTTGTTTGTCGGCAGAATATGTGCGGCCCAGTACTGCTGGCCACAACGACTGAGTTGTTTTATTGCACTGCTCAGGCGCTGTTTACTCAGTAAGGCCTGCTGCTTTAGCTGATAGTAAGTCAGCAGCGCGGCGATGCCCTGTTGTTGGGTGTGATGATTCACCCGATTGCGTAAACAGAGGAGTAAATAGACCGAGATATGGCGCAGCCATAAATGCTTTGTCGGCTCAGTGGTGCTGTAAGGGCGGCTGGCAACAAGCGTTACTAGCCCAAGATTGGTTTGTGCAAAATCAAGCCAGCGGGCACTGACATCAAGGTACAGGGAAAGTTGAGCGGCTTCTCTGGCCGGTAAAGGCGGCAGCGCCTCACTGTCATTTACCAGTTCTTGCAAGGCTGCCTGCATGGCTGTCAAATTTATTAACTGCTCAGATAGGTTTGATAAGCACCGTCACCCCAGGCCACCAGAGCTTCGTCTTCGAATAACAGCGGAGTGCATTCATCCTG
Organism: uncultured Alteromonadaceae bacterium; assembly: GCA_950073835.1. Classification (GTDB taxonomy): domain Bacteria; phylum Pseudomonadota; class Gammaproteobacteria; order Enterobacterales; family Alteromonadaceae; genus Alteromonas. Next base: position 7,285 of record CATMRP010000180.1, on the reverse strand, counting down.
CGTTGTCATACCGTCGGCACGAACATGCTGGGTACGGTAAAACATTACCTGGATCTCTCGGCTATCCTGCATTTTGGCTTCGGTAATATCGGGTGTGCCCAGTAATGCTATTACCTCGGCGCGGGTAATACCCAGCTCCAGTTTGGAAATTTGTACTTTGTTATACTCTTCCCGATCCTGCCAGTCCATATTCTCCGGCTTGTCCGGATAAAAGGCGATGAGTAAAAAAGCAAGGACCGCGTAAGAGGCTACGCCGATCAAAATAAGTCGGATTGCTTTACTGTTCATTTATCTTTATCGTTTTTCGGGTTAATTCAATCTGGCCCTTAGGACCTATATCAATAGTAGTCTATCCAAATAACGCCACACTGTCAGCCATAACAATGTTACGGATTATGAATCGCGGTTGATGCTATAACAGGGCCGGTATTCCGTGCCAGGTAATTTCATCCGTTGCTGGGCTACAAAGGACTTCAGCAAGGCGTCGATACGTGCCATTAAGTCGGCTTCCCCAGACAAATTAAACGGGCCAAAGTCGCGGATTTGCCGAATGCCTTCGGCTTTAACATTGCCGGCCACAATCCCTGAAAATGCTTTGCGTAAATTGTTTGCCAAATCAGACAACGGTTGCTCCCGGTGCAGATTTAGCGCCGCCATGGATTTGTGGGTAGGGATGAAGGGCTGCTGAAAGTCATCTTCGATTTTCAGTGACCAGTTAAAACTGAACGCATCGCCCATAGCCAGTCTGAACTGTTCAACTTTTTTAACGCCCTGACCAAGCACCCGGGCAACTTCCACCGGATCATCGACAATAATCTGATAGCGATTTTGTGCTTTTGGACCCAGCGTGGCGCCGACAAATTCGTGGATGGCTTCAAAGTAAGACTCACTGCCAGCCGGGCCGGTTAAAATTACCGGGAAAGGCTGCTGGGTATTCCGTTCGTGGATCAGGATACCGAGCAAATATAAAAGTTCCTCTGCAGTGCCTACGCCGCCAGGGAAAATAATAATGCCGTGAGCTATCCGAACGAAGGCTTCCAGACGTTTTTCTATATCCGGCATAATCACCAGTTCATTGACAATGGCGTTAGGCGGTTCGGCGGCAATAATGCTTGGCTCGGAGATACCGATATAGCGACCATCGCGATAACGTTGTTTAGCATGGCCAATGGCGGCACCTTTCATCGGGCCTTTCATGGCCCCCGGTCCACATCCGGTGCAGATATTTATTTCACGCAGACCCAACTGATAGCCTACTTCCTTGGTATATTTGTATTCCTTAAGGCCAATGGAATGGCCACCCCAACACACGATTGTATTGAGTTCATTGTTGCGTTCGATAACTTTGGCGTGACGCAGCATGTCAAACACCATATCGGTAATGTTGCCGCTGTCCTGGGGGGCGTGCTCGTGTACAAAAGCATATTTGTTACCCATGTAAAGCATGTCGCGTAACACAGAGAACAGATGCTCGTGAACACCTTTAACCAATCGTTCGTCGACAAAGCCAACTTCCGGCGGGTTTATGAGTTCGAGCTTGACGCCTCGTTCCCGTTTAATCAGCCGAATGTCGAATGATTCGTACGGGGCAAATAACATTTCGTAGTTGTCTTCATCCACACCGCTATTGAGTACCGCCAGACAGCAATTGCGGAAGAGCTGGTACAAATTGCTGTTTGTGGTGTCTTCAAGCTTGCTGACTTCAAGTTGGGAGAGCTGGCTCATCCAACCTACAGGGTTGAGCTGAATTTTCTTCATTCGTAATCCTGAATGACCACCTGATTCCGACCACCGGATTTTGCTTTATATAGCCCTTTATCGGCGCGCTCAAAGGCGGCGTCGAGTTTCTCTCCTGCACGGCACTGAGTGCCGCCAATGGAGGCAGTGACTGTCAGGCGTTCTTGTTTAAACTTAAAGGGTAGCTTAGCCAGCCCTTCACGCAACTCATTGAGACGATTTAACAGTTTGTCACTGGCATGATTAGGCAACAGTATAATAAATTCCTCACCGCCCCAACGGGCCAGAAACTCACTGCTACTCAGGTTGGTCTTCAGGTGGCGGGCGATTGCCTGGAGCGTTTTATCTCCGGCTGCGTGGCCGTATTTATCGTTAATCCGTTTAAAGTGATCCACGTCTACTACCGCGATGCTCAGTGGCTTGTCTTGCGCCTGGCATCGGTCCCACTCTTTGGAAGCTCGTTCATTGTAAGCCATGCGGTTAGGTACCCGGGTGAGCGGGTCGGTATACATATTGATGCGCTGTTCAACCAGTTTTTTACGATAAGAGTTGGTTTGCTTTTGTAGCGATGATAACTGCTGTTGCATGGAAACCAGCAGAGACATCAGCCCCTCCTGTTCCTGACGCTCAGCTTCTTCGCCGGCACTCAATGAGTTCGCCATCTGGCCAAGGTATTTTTGCGCCCGCTGTTTTAATTCATTGATATTGTTCTCGCCTTCCAGAGCGTCTTCCATGTCTTCCAGTACGTTTCGCAATTCCTGGTTGCGTGATTGGCGCGCCTCAAAGCTGTCGGCACTTTTTGCGATACTGGATTGCACATCACCGTTTATACTTCCCAGGGCATTATTCAGGCGCTGGATAATTTTACCGGCCGTATTGGCTTCAGTGAGCGTTTCCTGCACCATCACCCGGATCAGGATCAGGCAGCTGTTAAGTAACTCTTCTTCGGTAAGTCCCTGGCCAAGTCTTTCCTGCAGGGAGGCGATGTAATCATCCTCCGGATTAACCCGGATATAGGTTTGAACCAGTTGGCCCAGTTCATCGATGAGGTTTTGTTTAAGCTGTACGGTGCGGTTATTGGGTTGATTGTCACCATCTGACTCTTCACCGCTTGCCATGGAGGACTGATAGCATTTTAAAACCTGCTGATAAAGCGGTAATACGGCACCTATCCCTTTGATGGGTTTTTTCAAAGTGCTACTGGCTTTAGCTGCCTGACTACGAGCCGCTGGCTCAGTAACCAGACGCTGAAATGCCTGGATGTCTTCTTCCAACTGGCGTATCCAGGCCTGGGTCAATGTTTTTACCGAGTAGGGCTCCAGCATGATTAGCTGGCTGACTTTATTCATGGCCAGGGTTGCCAGAGTAAAATCAATTTTACCGCTTAAATGTCCGCGCAGAGACTGTAACTCTTTATCAATCTCTGCCGATAGCCCTTCGTAATAACTGGTGAGTCTGACTATAAATCCTGCGAGTTGTTCACTGTGAGCGCGCAGCGATTGAAGTTGTTTCGCTTCCATGTGTTATGCAAGCTCCTTATAAGCCTGAATAGCTGCCGGCATACTACTGCCTGGCTAACCGATTGTTCGATACACTGAAATCAAAGTTTGCACGAAGCGGGTTAATATCCAGTCCGCCCCTGCGGGTATAGCGCGCATATACAGCTAGCTTTTGCGGCTTGCAGTGATTCATTAAATCACAAAAAATTCGTTCGATACATTGTTCGTGAAACTCATTGTGACGACGAAATGAAATGAGATAAGCCAGCAGTCCGGCGTGGTCTATGGCTGCGCCCTCATAATGGATTTGCACGCTGGCCCAGTCGGGCTGACTGGTGATCAGGCAATTTGACTTTAATAAATGACTCACCAGGGTTTCACAAACCTGGTGGCCGCCAGTTGTGAGTAGCTCCGGGGACGGCTCGTAGGCATTGATTTCAATGTCCAGATCGTCAATCACGGTGCCTTCAAGTTCACCAAGGTGAAGGGCTCCAAACTGACCTGCGCTGAATAATTGCACCTCAACCGGCGCTTCGGCACAGGCCGATAAATCTTCGGTTAAGTGTCGGGCCACTTCATTTATGCTGCTGAAAACCGACTGATTGAAGCTATTCAGATAAAGCTTAAATGACTTGGACTCGATAAGGTTTTGCGAATTAATGGGTACCCGGCATTGTAAAATGGCGACCTGTGGTTTGCCTTTCGGATTAAGCCACGAAAGCTCATAACCGTTCCAGATATCCACGCCGCCGAACGGCAGGGGGGGTGAAACACCAATCTGTTCGCGGCTTAGCGTGCGTGGCACGCCTTGCAGCAGCTCAGGCGTATACTGTTCAATGTAGTCAACCTTTTGACCCAGTGTCAGGTTGGCGGGAAGAGACGGTGACGAAGAGTGCTTTACTGTCATGCTGTCCTGTAACTTTTTTACCACTAATTAATTATGGCACGCGCATTCAATACGCCAAGCAGGTGTTTAAAGTGCCATAAATTCTCTACTATAGAGGTTTAGTATACCTGATATGGAATAGCAATGGAGAATATAGTTCAACAATCATTGCATAAGTTAATGCGCGATTTACAACAAGCGGCAGCGTCTCATCCCGCGCTGATGACCACCGAATTTGAACCGGAATTAGCATCCCCCTGTTATATGGGAAATGCCAGCCAGGGAGAGCCCTGCGCCTGGCAGCCCGTGCCGATGGAAGGTGAATATACCTTTGCCAATATCGAAAACGCTTTGCAAATCACGCTGAACGAGCAATTTTGTAAGTTCTTTACCACGTACTGGAGTTTTAATTTGCAGGTTAAGGCTGAACAGGGAAACTGTGAATTATTGCAGGTGTGCAGTGAAGAGGACTTCGAGCGGTTACAACAAAATCTGATCGGCCATTTGCTAATGAAGCAGCGACTAAAACAGCCGCCTACATTATTTTTTGGTTTAACCGATGAAGACGATTTTATTTTGTCTGTGGATAATGCCTCCGGTGAAGTGGTGCTGGAACAGGTAGGCAAATTACCTACTCGTTGCCTGGCCCCCGATTTGGCCACCTTTGTTGATGGCCTGACGCCAGGGGCTTAACTGAGCTTCGCCAGCCGGCTCTCCATCACCGTGAGAGCCTGTTCTAACTGCTCCACCCGTTTTTCCAGCTCAGTGATACGTTCTTTGTCGCCCGGTGTTTTGAGTTGAGCTTTGATCTGTACGGTCTGCTGGTTAAATACTTTTATTGCCTCTATGGCGTCCAGCACGCTTACCTTAAACGGTGCTTTTCCACGCAGTAAGCCTACACCCGGCGTTAAACCCTCAGCCGCCAGTGTATGGCAGATTTCAACGAGGGCTTTATGGTTTTCTTTGGAAATCATGAGATTACTCTTTACTGGTGACTAACATGTCAGGCTGGCCTGACCCGGAGGCAGGTTAGTCAAAACAACGAAAATTTCGCTAATCATACCTATTGTTAGTACTGCCGCCAAGTGGTTATTTTTTAACTTCTTTAAAATTCAATGAGTTATAGTTGGCCTTATTCTTGATTACCTGAAGTTCATAAGTGTTTTATTATTTTTAAACAGGGAACCACTATGAAAAAACTAATGCTTTGTACTGCTTTGCTGGCACCAATGTTATTGTCTGGCTGTATTATCTCCGTGGGAGATGACGATAGAGAACACTATCAGGCTAGCTGGGAGCAGCGCGAGTATAATAACCGCAAACATATCAGTAACCTGGAAGTGAACGCACACTTTGAAGATGTGACCCGAAAAATGGGGGTAGCCGATTTCAACGAGATGGTAGGCGAGGATGACCATGTTTACCGGATCCTCTACTATCGCACGCAACGTACCGAGGACGACGGTATCACCACAAAGGATGAGTGCACGCCGCTGGTCTTTAAGGATAACCGCTTAATTGGTTGGGGTGAAGAAGCGGTTCGTAAAATCTAAATCGCCCTGAAATCACCTTCACTGACAAGCCCGATAAACACCCTGTTTACCGGGCTTGCTGCTGTCTGGGCCTGACTTTATGGTTTTACCATGAGGTTGGGTTTCCCACCTGGTCACTGCCTATATTCTTTCTCTCTGGGCTCATCCAAATGTATAAAATTTGTTAATGGTATATTTACTTGGTGTTATTTTTTCGGCTAGAGTGGGGAACTGATGCACTTTTTGTGCGTCTGATACGTAACTCTTAAACCAATCTTGTTGTTTTCAGACTGCCGTTGTTTAGTGGCAGCACTGAGCGGTTGAGTGAGAGGGCGGCCTGGGTCGCAATAACTGGCGTTTACGCATCACCACAACACGGGAGACAGGCTATGGTACAAGCGGAAATCCAACAAAACCTGGATAAAATCAGAGCAGCATACTTATCAGCGGAAGATCTGAAAGTGGCAGCTTCCATCATTTACAACGCCTACCACGACGATCCAATTTTTATACAAATATTTCAGAGCGAAAAAGAAGGTTACGAATCGCGGCTACGCTCGGCTATTCGCGAAGAACTCACCGCCTTCTGGGAAGCAGAACAACCCATTATTGGTTTGTTTGATGAAGGGCGGCTACTGTCTGTTGCCTGCCTTACCGGGCCAGACAATGCCGCAGGTGCCGGTCGTTACTGGCACTGGCGGTTAAAAATGCTGTTAACCACTGGTTATTACGGTACCCGGCAAATGCTGGAAAAAGAAGAAAAAATCCGCTCTGCTATGCCGGCTGAAAAGTATCACTTGCTGTCGTTCATCGCGGTGCATCCCGACTACCAGTCACACGGTCTTGGTCATCTGTTGATGCGGGCTATCGACAGCGTATTGCTTGAGCATCGCGATTCAGAAGGCGTGGGCGTATTTGTCACTGTGCCTAAATACGAAACGTTCTTTTCAGATGGCTTTTATCAAAAGGTCTCACAGGTAGAAATTGCTAATAAAACCGGGCAGGTTATGTTCCGGCCAAGGCCATAATCGTTCGCCAATAATACCGTGCAGGGCGAGCAATCCGCCCTGCTTTAAATGAGAAAATGCCTTGTCAGTCTTGCACTAGACATTGCAACGTCCGTTTGGACGTCACATCCAGTTTTTCGATGATTGGATCTTAGCCAAAAGGATAAGACAATTCCCCTCCATCTGTGTACGAAATATCTTACAAAGCTGTGAGATATTGTAGATGCTTGTCTGTGCTAAAAACGTCGCTTAATTTTTAACATTATGAAAAATATGAAATAAATATTTTTTTGTCAGCTTTAGCCCGCAAGGTTGAAGCAAAAATATTCGACAGTGGATTAGCGTTCCTCACTCATAAGCGTACTATAAAGGTGTCACAAGGAAACACGACGAGTCAGGAAGACACACGGATGAACCTGGGATTGCTCAGGATGAGTAAGACAGAGTAAGAAACTCTGTTTAAGGATAAAGGACGGGTCGGGAAGACCGAAAAGGACAACTTCGGGATGGAGAATGCTGTAGTAGGATGTACAGCTTAACATGGAGCAATGGAAAGGGACCTGTTCAGGAAGAACAGCTCACGCAGGATGATGTGAGAAAAGAAGGAAAGGGGCGTATACGGAT
>CATMRP010000179.1 GCA_950073835.1 uncultured Alteromonadaceae bacterium | reverse complement strand
GACAATAACTGGGAGCTGCTGGCAGAGCCTATTCAAACCGTTATGCGTCGTTACGGTATCGAAAAGCCGTATGAAAAACTCAAAGAGCTGACCCGCGGTAAGAAAGTGAATGCTGAGGTGATTAGTGAGTTCATCGATAATCTTGAGATGCCACAAAGTGCCAAAGACCAGCTGAAACAGCTGTCTCCACAGGCCTACATTGGTGACGCAATCCGTCTGGTAGATCAGTTACTGGGCGAATAGTCCTTTGCTACGCTTGGCAACTCCTACGTTAAGGAGTTGCCATGTTACCGCTAACCACTTCCCTTCCTGCTTCGCAGCGCACAGCTGAGCAAGTCAGGCATACGCTTAATCTTACCCTGCTGTTATTTACGACAGCCATGTTGTTACAACTCCCGGCACTTTTTTACTTTACGCAGCCGGACTCCTTGCAAAGCTACAACTGGCTGGGCCATTTTCTGGCATTACTCACCCTGTTACTGGCACAACGGCAGGTGAGTCTTAACTGCCTTAAAGTAGCGCTATTTATGCTTTATTACAGTTACCTGACCTGGGTTTTAATATTATGGCCGGGGCTATCTAATACCCATTATTACTACCTGCTCGCCGTGGTCATAAGCGGATTTGTGTTTACCCGTGCAGAGCGACTGGTGCAAGTCACCGTACTGAGTGGCGCAATATTCTTATTCAGCCTGTTTAGTATCCTTCACTATCAGCCTCAGCTGGAGTTTGGCCTCCTGCGCCTGACCAACGACCTTACCCTTGGCGCGCTAAGCCTGGGTATTTATCGGGTGCTGCGCCAGCAAACACTCAATCGCTGGCAGGGCTTGCGCGGCGCACACCAATCGTCGGTGAATACCCTGAGTCAACTATTACCAAAGGATCCAGAACAGCCAGCCCGATTCTGGCAGCCCGGAAAAACCCGGCGCTATCCTTTTGCCTGCGTGTTATTTGCCGATCTCAGTGGTTACACGACCCTTAACAGGCAATACGGCGACCGCGCTATCCTCACCGGCCTGAAACGCCTTTATTCACATATCGATAGTTTGTGCGACCAGTTTTCGGTAGAGAAAATCAAAACCAATGGCGACCAGTATATGGTAGTGAGCAATTTACAAACTCAAACGGATCATAGTTGTTGTATGCACATGTATGAATTTGCCAGCGCTTTGCACCTTATGATTGCTCGATACAGTGAAAACCACCAACTTAACTGTACCGTGCGTATTGGCATCGCTACAGGCCCCTTAACCGCGGGCATTATTGGTAAAAACCGGCCGTATTTTGATCTCTGGGGCGAAACGGTCAACCTGGCAGCATGCCTGGAACAGCAGGCGAAAAGACAATACATAGCGGCGTGTCCCGTTACCGCAAAGCACCTTTCTTCGCATCTGGTAGCGGCCAAAACCAGCCTGACAAACCGCAAACACCCTGGTACAGAATTTTATTACCAACTGAAAATTACCTGACTACCATAAGCTGTGGGTTTTAATCCATCACTAACCCGGGGATAATGGCGCCAATACAAAACAATAATGACAACTGTGCTTAATTTAGATATCACTGTTTTTTTACAAACCTACTGGCAGAAAAAGCCTTGTGTAATTCGCAATGCTCTGCCTGATTTTACCGACTTTATTGATGAACACGAGTTGGCGGGCCTTGCCATGGAGCCGGAGCTAGATAGTCGGGTGATCAGTAAACAAGCGGAGCAATGGTCTGTTCAGCAAGGGCCGTTTGAAGACTTCTCGGCGTGTCAGGGCCAATGGACGCTGCTGGTTCAGGGCGTAGACAGATTTCTTGTTGAAGCCAGCGAGCTGATGGACAGGTTCAACTTTATTCCCAACTGGCGGGTTGACGATCTGATGATCAGTTTTGCAGTACCAGGCGCCGGAGTGGGCCCCCATGTTGATCAGTACGATGTGTTTTTGCTGCAAGGTAAAGGTAGCAGGCGCTGGCGGGTGGGATCGCCCGAAGGCCTCACTAATAAACAACCGGTACAAGGGCTGTGCCAGGTAGATAACTTCACACCGGTGATTGATTGTGAATTACAGCCTGGCGATATTCTTTATATCCCGCCTGGCTGGCCGCACGATGGCGTAACACTTAGCGATAGCCTGACCTATTCCATCGGCTTTCGGGCACCGGATCAGGTTCAGTTAGGCAACTATCTGGCCGAACATTTACAAACCCAGTTAACCGGCATTAAGCGCTACACAGACCCGGACCTGACCTTATCAGGCTCTCCTGCCGAGGTGTCGGCTAATGAACTCGATACATTAAAAAACTTGCTGCACCAGGCCATCGATAATAACAATTTCAGTCAAAACCTGTTAACCATGTTAAGCGAACAGGGGATAGATCCCGATATCAATGAACCGGTTGATAGCCAGACACTGCAGGAACATCTCGCATCTGGGGCCAAACTAATTAAATTGCCGGGCTGCCGGCCACTGTTAAACCAGCAATTTCCGGATTGTTTATTTATTAATGGTGAGGTGATTAATTTCTCTCCTGAAAACTATCCGCTAATGTGCCAACTGGTGAGCCAGGCTGACATTAATCGCACGGATATGGCGGCCGCCCCGGATGAACTGGATATTTTTTGTACATTTACTACACTGGTTAATAAGGGGTACTGGGAACTCTGACCTGAAAAAGCGCTGTAAAGGGACAGACAACTCACCGGGCTAACCTGCTGGCGTCGCTGCCAGTATGGCAACATGGGGGTAAGTATGGCGTATAAAGTGCAGCAGGTACTTTGGCAAGAGGCCTGTGATCAACTGAAAACACTCCGAAAAGCGGTGTACGTGCTGGAATGGCAGCTTCCGGAAACCACAGAGTTTGATGATTTAGACAGTAAAGCCGCCCATGTTTTGCTGTTTTGCGATAAAGACACCCCTATTGCCACCGGCCGCCTGACCCCAAGCGGCGAGCTAGGACGCATCGCAGTATTACCCGGCCACCGCACTCTGGCAGTTTATAAGCTATTGTTCGCGGCCCTCCTCAAACACGCCGAATCGCAAAACATCAAACAAATCCAGTTACAGTCTGAGCTCGCCAGTGTTGAGTTTCATCAGGCCAAAGGGTTTAAGCCGGTTGGTAAGGTGTTTATGGAAGCCGGCATTCCCATGCAAAAGATGGTCTGTAACCGGCAAAACTTTGATATTCCGGATGTACGGCATATTCATTAATGCCGCCCGGCCCTGCTATTCAGGCCGCAACGATGAGTTATCAGGTATAAGAAGCTAACCCCAAAGCCCTTCATTTTCTTGAAGCAGGTAAATTTTTTCCGCGCGATCTGCCAGTAATTGCGCATAAGATGTCTGGCTGGCATCTGCTTTGTCGTTATTTTGCAGCAGATTTTCGGCTTTAATTTGCCAGCGCATCGAAAAATAACGCAGTGCGCCACGGGCATCTTCAGCGTTGTCGGCTAGAGTAAAGTCGGTTGGTAAATCACCGGTTAAAACCCAGTACATTTTGTTATCCATGGCTTTAATTTTCCACACGGCGACCAGCGGTGCCAGATAACGGCATTGTTCGGTGACTACTGTGTCAAACAGCACGCCTTCCTTTGCCAGAAACTGGTTTGCTTGCTGAAAGGCTTCACGGGCCCAGGTCTGAATTTGTTCTTCTGTTAGTTGTTCTGTCATAGTGCTTATGTTCTTTTAGTTAGACACTGCAATAACACTTGCAGCGGGTGTTTTGGTTTAAACTCATCAATACGATTTACCTGACTGCGGCAGGAGTAGCCGCTGGCCATTATTTGCTGCGGTTGATAACGGGCTACCGCTTGCTGCCAGCTCATTTCATAAATACCCAGCGAGTTGGCTTTATTGACCGCTTCATGGCCGTAATTGCCGGCCATACCGCAACAGCCAACTTTCACGATGTCGGTTTTTTGCCCGACCCTGGCGAAGAGATCCTGCCAGATTTGTTCGGTTTTCGGTAATGCTGTCTTCTCGGTGCAGTGGGCGAACAATGCCATAACCGGCCCATCAGATGGGACATCACCACCCTGCCAGGTTGACTCAGGGAATGTCGCCAACCATTCATGCACAGTATGCACAACAAAGTCGCCGCGCGCGGCACCAAGTGCTTTATACTCATCCCGGTAACACAGTACCAGCGGCGTATCGACCCCAACCATTGGCATATTCAAGCTTGCCACCTGATTTAAAAAAGCCGCTGTATCGGTGGCTGTGCGGGCAAATTTTTCAATAAAACCAGTCACGTGCAGGGTTTTACCATTGGGCTTAAATGGCAGTAATACCGGTATTTTGCCAAGCGCTCTGACCAGACGACCAAAGTCAGTGACCACCTCTGCATCATAATAACTGGTAAACGGATCCTGGACGATTAACACGTAGTTATCGCGCTGTGCAGCATCAAGCTGCTGCAGTTCGGCCAGGTCGAATGTTTGCATTACCTCTTCAGCCCTTTCGGTTAGCGTAGGCACCGACAATGGCGGCGCATCCACATAACCGGCGACCTTTTCGAGAAGCGATTTTGCCAACCCATTATTCATCAGCGCATTGCTGACCCTGGGCAATTTAGCCATCAATGGGGTAAGCGATTCCACATTGGCCACCAGGTGGTGTTTCAGCGGACGCAAATAGCGCTGATAGTACACATTTAAAAACTGTGCTCTGAATTCTGGTACATCCACTTTTACCGGGCACTGACTGCTACAGGATTTGCACGCCAGACAGCCATTCATGGCTTCCAGCACCTCGTGGGAAAAGTCTTTGCTATCGGCGCGGGAGTTTTGCCAGCGCGTCAGCCAGCTACTTTTATACTGACCACTCATCAATGCCTGATGGTCCACGCCCTGGTTCGCCAGTAACCGCAGCCACTCACGAATTAAACCGGCCCGCCCTTTAGGGCTATGGCGGCGGTCGCGCGTAATTTTGCTTGAGGGACACATGGGCGATGTGGTGTCGTAGTTAAAACACAGGCCATTACCGTTACAATCCATGGCAGGCTTAAAGGTTTCTTTAAAGGCTACTGGTATGGTGCGGTCGAGGGTCGCGCGTTTCGGATCGCTCACCTTCACCAGCTCATCGTCACTGTCGATAGGTGTACAGATTTTACCCGGATTCATCTTATTGCCCGGATCAAAAGCGCCTTTTATGCGACGCAGTTCAGCAAACAGTGACTCGCCGAAAAACGCCGGGCCATACTCGCTGCGAAACCCCTTACCGTGCTCGCCCCACATAAGACCACCGTATTTGGCCACCAAAGCAACCACTTCATCGGAGATCTGATGCATCAGCTTTTCCTGCTCCACATCGCACAGATCGAGCGCCGGGCGCACGTGTAATACGCCCGCATCAACATGGCCAAACATGCCGTACTGCAGGCCATGGCCGTCTAGCAAGGCGCGGAACTCCATAATAAAATCTGCGAGATTCTCAGGCGGTACGCCGGTGTCTTCGGCAAAAGCGATAGGTTTCTGGCTACCTTTGGTATTACCCAGCAGCCCTACCGACTTCTTGCGCATCGCGTAAATTTTATTGATATCCGCCTTGTCAAAGGTGAGCTGATAGCCAATCACGCCATATTCACCTGTTTCAGCCGACGCCGTAAGCTCTTCCTCCAGGCGGGCAATGCGCTGTTTAATTTCATCCAGGTCGTTACTGTTATACTCCACCATATTCAGACCAAGCATTTCTTTGCCCGGAACATCTTCAATAAGATTAGAGATGGAGTGCCAGATAATATCGGTGCGGGCCAGATTCAGTACCTTACTGTCGACGGTTTCTACCGATGTCGCCTGCGCGGCTATCATGCGCGGCGCATGACGCAGAGCAGACTCAAATGAATCATATTTAATGTTCACCAGCGACGTATGTTTTGGAATTTTGGTCAGCGATAACTTGGCTTCAGCAACGAACACCAGCGAGCCTTCGGAGCCGGTAATTAGTCGGCTGACATCAATTAGCTGCTTTTCTTCATCAAAAGCATGTTCTAAGTCGTAGCCGGTTAAAAACCGGTTCATTCGCGGGAATTTAGCCAGAATGTCTTCTCGTTTTCCACGACAGGTATTGAGCACCTGGCGCAGAATACGTCCGAGGGTGTCGCTGCGGGTAGCTTGCTGCTCGGCTTCGGCAACTGTGAGTGGCTGGGTTTGCAGTATTTCACCATTGGCCAGTACCGAGGTTAAACCCAGCACGTGATCGCTGGTTTTACCGTATACCAGGGAACCTTGCCCTGATGCATCTGTGCTGATCATGCCGCCCAGTGTGGCGCGGTTACTGGTAGATAAATCAGGCGAAAAGAAGAACCCATAAGGACGCAAGGCATCGTTTAGTGCGTCTTTAACTACCCCAGACTGAACTCTTACCCAGCCCTCTTGTGGATTGATTTCCAGTACCTTATTCATGTGCCGTGACATATCCACGACAATACCATCGGTCAGGCTTTGACCGTTAGTGCCTGTACCGCCGCCCCGGGCGCTGAATTTTACCTTTGGATGCTGGTTAGCCAGCTCACCAATGAGCTGTAAATCGTTGACCCCTTTGGGGTGCACAACGGCCTGCGGTAACTTTTGATAAACCGAGTTATCTGTTGCCACCGCCAGTCGGCTGCCATAGCTGTATTCTATGTCGCCGGAAAAAGAGGATTTCTCCAAGCGTTGTAGGTAGGTTCTGTAATCATCAGATACGGTCGATTCAACTGGTACAACAGGTAAATTCAAAGCTACGCTCTCACTGGTGAATAGGCGGCTAAGTATACCTAGGCTAACGCAGGGTCTCCACCGTTACCGGCTGATTTTTTAGCACCAATTATTTGGCGATATTCCCTAACTGCTTGCAAATGAATTTAACCAAATATAATGTCAGACTATAATGAAGAAAATTGCAGCAGGATTTCGTTAATGGCCATCACATCGAACCTCAATCCAATAGATCGTTCCATTCGTGGCGTGATTGGTATTTGCATAATGGCCTTTGCCCTGTTTAACGATAATCTCATTGGCGATGTGTTTATTGAAATCTTATTGGGGATTTTTGGATTACTGAATCTTATTTCGCTGTTTTCAGGCTGGTGTCCGGTGTACCAGTTGGCAGGCATTAACACTCGCAAACACTGAAAAACACCGCGGCACTTATGCAGCAAATTGCCAAAATCAAGCAGGATAAGTCAGTTAGGCCAAGGCTTATCTGGGCCTGTTTGTGTGTTGCATTATTGGTATCGGCCATCTATGTAACAGTCTCTTACCGCCTGACGGCCGATATCACCGTTCGTTCAGAATTAAAGGCGATGGGCCATATCACCAGTTTAGTCAGTAACGAGCTAAGTCAGCTAAAAAGTCAGGCAATAGATGCCGAAAACGTCGACCTTATCTTAAGTGAAATTCTGCTGTCGGCGGTTAACAGTCCGGCGTTTATTACTGTAAGTACTCCTGAGCAACAGTGGCACAAAAACCTGCTGATATCTTCCAACCAACGTAGCACCCTGTTGCAGTTAGTGGCCGAAGCAGAAGACAACGCCGAGCCTATTGAGCTCGATGATAATACATTTCTGTGGCAGCAGCGTAGGATTGGTCAGTATCAGATAACCTTTGTGCAGCAAACCCAGGCGCTGGACCTCACCCTGGAATTTGTTGCCAAACGACTGTTGATTACCTCCATTATCGTATTCTGGATAGCAGTTTGGCTGGCTCTTACCCTTGCCTCTGTAATTGCCAGGCGAGCGCAACAGGTAAATGAGTCGCTGGCGTATATCGCCACACATGACTCACTTACCGGGCTGCCGAACCGTCTGCACCTGATTGAACTGCTTGAAAACTCACTGGGCCCGGTAACCGACGATACCGACACGCCGGTTGACGAAGGGTGTTTGTTGATTGTCGACCTCGACCGCTTTAAGGAGGTTAACGATTCTTTTGGTTACGCCGCAGGCGACACATTATTAAGAGAAGTTGCGCGGCGCGTAAGCGGGTTAATCAGTGCCCCGGCCGAACTCATTCGGACCGGCGGCGATGAATTTATCATCTGGGCTCCCGATTACACCATTGAACGAGCCAAAACACTGTCTTTAGAGATCGTCAACTCCTGCAATTCTCCCATACTCATAAACGGACTGACCGTTAACAGTGGCGCCAGTATAGGCATATCTCATTACCCCAGCCAGGCCGAAGATACTGCCGGGTTAATTGTTTGCGCCGATACCGCTATGCACAAAGCCAAGGCAATGCGCAGCGGTTGGCAGGTGTATGACAACAAGAAAATCGCCGACTACAAAGACATACTGCAATTGCGCGCTGAACTCAGCGACGCCCTCGCCCGGCAGCAAATTATTTTGTATTACCAACCCAAGGTTGATTTAGCTACAGGCGAAATCACCGGTGCCGAAGCCCTGTGTCGATGGCAGCATCCGCGGCTGGGTTTACTTGGTCCGGGTGAGTTTATCGACCTTATCGAACACTCTGGTAAAGTACAGGAGTTTGGCCGTTACATTATCGCTACCGCAGCAGCTCAGGCTGAACAATGGCATTCTGAGGGTCTGCTGGTGCCGATTGCCATTAACCTGTCGCCGTACAACCTGCTGGACCCGGGGCTGGCGGATTTTATCGGAGAAACGCTTCAACGCCACGAGATCCCCCCGCAGTTCATTGAAATAGAACTCACCGAAAACGAAACCTGTATCAACATCGACTATATCCAGTCTGCTTTGGCTCAAATTCGCAAGTTAGGCGTTAGCCTGGCGATTGATGATTTTGGCACCGGCATGAGCTCACTGGCGTATTTGTCGGCGTTACGGGTTAACGTGTTAAAAATTGATCGAACGTTTATCTGTGACCTGACCACCAACAAGGGCCATCGGGCAATTATTGCCGCTGCCGTTACCCTCTCACAGTCATTTGGCTGCGATATGGTAGCAGAAGGGGTAGAAACTCAGGAACAGGCGCGTATGCTTTATGATATGGGCTGTCGGGCTGCCCAGGGCTTTTTATTTGCCCGCCCGATGCCTGCAGAGGCCTTCCACGACTTACTTACCCAACAACAGCCGCAATTTAGTAATGCGTTTTAAACAGTAGCGGGAAAGCGATATATTTTATTACATTTATGTTTTGGTACTCTTGGCATAACTGACTAAAATAGCACCTATATTCTAGCCATCCTGCATTCTGAAAATGAAAAAGACCCTCCGATTAAGCCTTGGTGCCATTTTGTTCCTAACCGGGATTGTTCTTACCCTGTTACCAGGTTCAATTCTGCTGGTGATTGGTGGATTAATGCTGCTTAGCTATGACTGGCCCAGAGCCCGTTCGTGGTTGCGCTTTTTTCAGAATCAAATGACCAGCTCGGCGCGTCGGCTCGACCGCCTGCTACTCAACCGGCGCCTGCGTAAATCCAGAGTTCGCTAAGCGTTAGTTTAGTACTTGCCAGGCAATAATGCAGATAACCGCTGAGGTAAACCGGCGATATCTCCCTCATTAAAAAGCAGCACCACAAGCATTGCCAATTAATTTCAATCGAGTAGGAGGCGGGATTGCTCCCGCCGTCCTCTCACACCACCGGGCATACGGTTCCGTACCACGGCGGTTCCTG
>CATMRP010000178.1 GCA_950073835.1 uncultured Alteromonadaceae bacterium | reverse complement strand
AGGAAGTCGCCGGTCGTCAGGACAAGCACAAGATGCCGGTTGACGGTAAAATTCAGGTCAGTATTCAGTTATAAAGATAAGTCATGACGCGTACTCCCGTTTATTTAGATTATGCTTCTACCACACCGGTAGACCCTCAGGTTGCAACGAAAATGGCTGCCTGCCTCACTACACAAGGCAATTTTGGCAATCCGGCTTCGCGCTCCCACCGTTTTGGCTGGGTGGCTGAAGAAGCGGTTGATGTAGCGCGCAATCAAATTGCAGACCTGGTGAATTGCGATCCCCGCGAAATTGTTTTTACCTCCGGCGCCACCGAGTCTGACAACCTGGCCATTAAAGGCGTGATCGATGCGGCGGATAAACAGCAAAAGCACGTCATTACCGTGGCTACCGAACACAAAGCAGTACTCGATACGGTTGAGTTTCTTGCCGGGCAAGGTGTCAGGGTAACTGTATTAGCGCCTGATACCCATGGATTAATTTCGGTAGAGCAGGTGGCTGAGGCGATTGGCGATGACACCGTGCTGGTTTCGGTGATGCATGTAAATAATGAAATCGGGGTTATCCAGGATATCGCTGCTATTGGGGAGTTGTGTCGCGAACATCAGGTGTATTTCCATGTGGATGCTGCGCAGAGTTTGGGCAAGTTGCCTATCGATCTGACTGCTTTGCCGGTGGATTTAATGTCTTTCTCTGCTCATAAATGTTATGGCCCGAAAGGCATTGGCGCGTTGTATGTTCGCCGCCGGCCGAAAGTACAAATTGTTGCGCAAATCCATGGCGGTGGTCATGAGCGGGGTATTCGCTCGGGAACATTGCCGACCCATCAGATAGTCGGCTTCGGTGAGGCCTGTGAGCTTGCGGGCCAGCTGCTGAATAAAGAAGCCTCCAGATTACGCGGGTATACCGAAATGTTATGGGAAGAGGTCAGCCGACTTGATGACGTGTATCTCAACGGCCACCTTACGCAACGCGTGCCTGGTATTATCAATATCAGTTTTGGTGGCGTAGACGGTGAAAGCCTGGTGATGGGACTGCACGATATTGCTATTTCTACCGGCTCGGCTTGCACCTCGGCCAGTATGGCGCCCTCTTATGTGTTAACGGCGCTGGGTAGGAGTGCAGAATTAGCTCATGCGGGTTTGCGCTTTTCTGCCGGTCGGTTTACCAGTGAAGAAGACATCCGTTTTGCCGCGCACAGAGTAATAGACACAGTAAAAACATTACGCGAGGTCAGGCAGGCAGGTTAACACTGTCGCCTGTGACAGCGTATTATTCAGACCTAAGTCGGAGCCGATAAGATTGCAGTTGAAGCAATATTCAGGCAAGATTGCGGCCCCCAGATTACAGTGCACACAAAGCGCCACGTTGCCGCGCCAGACTGATATCAGATTAGGTTTGACAGCAGGCGCGATCATCCCGGGAAAGCCCCGGGGAATAGTTGAGTGAAATACTCAGGTATTATATAATGTGGCATCCATGTCGCGATGACAGCAACCACGCTGAACAGGCGTAGTGTTGACACTACATAGTGAAAATCGTGGCGAAATGTTCAATAACAGTGAGATGAGTCAATGAGCGAGCAAATCGAACAGGCGCTATCGAAACAATACGAGGCGGGTTTCTATTCTGAAATCGAGTCTGATACCTTCGAAAATGGTCTGGACGAATCCATTATCCGCCGTATATCAGCCATGAAAAATGAGCCGGAATGGATGCTCGAATGGCGGCTGAAAGCCTATCATTCGTGGTTGGAAATGGAAGAGCCGGACTGGGCTCATGTTGATTATCCCAAGGTGGATTATCAGGCCATTTCTTACTACTCATCGCCTAAGAGTATGAAGGACAAGCCAAAGTCCCTCGACGAAGTCGACCCGGAACTGCTGGATGTCTATAACAAGCTGGGCATTCCGCTGCACGAGCAGGAAATGCTGGCAGGCGTTGCTGTTGATGCAGTATTCGACTCGGTGTCTGTGGTTACCACCTTCCGCGAAAAACTGCACGAAGCGGGGGTTATTTTCTGCCCTATTTCAGAAGCGATTCAGAAATATCCTGAGCTGGTGAAAAAGTACATTGGCTCTGTGGTTCCTCGCACCGATAACTACTTCGCGGCGCTAAACAGTGCCGTATTTACCGACGGCTCGTTTGTGTATATACCTAAGGGCGTACGTTGCCCAATGGAACTGTCTACTTATTTCCGTATCAACGAGCAAAACACCGGTCAGTTTGAACGCACACTGATCGTTGCCGACGAAGGCAGCCATGTAAGTTATCTCGAAGGGTGTACGGCACCACAACGTGATGAAAACCAATTGCATGCAGCTGTTGTTGAACTAGTAGCACTGGACAAAGCCAACATCAAATACTCAACGGTACAAAACTGGTACCCGGGTGACGAAAACGGCAAAGGCGGGATTTACAACTTTGTGACCAAGCGCGGTATTTGTCATAACGACGCTAAGATCAGCTGGACTCAGGTAGAGACTGGCTCAGCCGTTACCTGGAAATACCCAAGCTGCGTGCTTAAAGGGGATAACAGCGTAGGTGAATTTTACTCAGTTGCCTTAACCCGTGGACGTCAGCAGGCGGATACCGGTACCAAGATGATCCATCTGGGTAAAAACACTCGCTCAACCATTATTTCAAAAGGGATCTCGGCAGGCAAAAGTAATAACGCTTACCGCGGCCTGGTACAAATGGGGCCAAAATCTGATGGCGCCCGTAATTTTACGCAGTGTGATTCGCTGCTGATTGGCGATCAGTGTGGTGCGCATACGTTCCCGTACATCGAAAGCCGCAACCCGTCTGCTATCGTTGAACACGAAGCCACGACATCCAAAGTGAGCGACGATCAGCTATTCCTGGCGCAGCAGCGGGGTTTGGACGCTGAGAAAGCGGTATCCATGATCGTTAATGGCTTCTGTAAGGAAGTCTTTAAAGAATTACCAATGGAATTTGCGGTGGAAGCCGGCAAGTTACTCGAAATTAGTTTAGAAGGTTCTGTGGGGTAAAGAATTTAATGTTATCTATCGATAATTTACACGCCAGTGTTGAAGATAAAACCATTATCAAAGGGCTGAATCTGGAAGTTAAACCTGGAGAAGTTCATGCCATCATGGGGCCCAATGGCGCCGGTAAAAGTACGCTTGGCTATGTGTTATCCGGCCGTGAAGGTTACGAAGTCAACGAAGGTGCTGCTACCTTAAATGGTAAAGACTTACTGGATCTGGAAGTGGAAGAGCGTGCCCGTGAAGGGCTATTTCTGGCCTTCCAGTATCCGGTCGAAATCCCTGGCGTTAGCAACATGGAGTTCTTAAAAGAGTCTGTTAACGCGCTGCGCGAGCACCGTGGTGAAGAGCCGCTGACCGCTGCTGAGTTTTTAAAGAAAGCCAAGGCGGCCTGTAAACAGGTCAATCTGCCACTGGATTTTTTAAAGCGTGGTGTGAACGAAGGATTCTCCGGCGGTGAGAAAAAGCGTAACGAGATCATGCAGATGATCCTGCTTGAGCCGTCACTGTGTATTCTTGACGAGTCCGACTCGGGCCTGGACGTTGACGCCCTGCAAGTGGTTGCCGATGGTGTTAACAGTCAGCGCGACGGCCAGCGCAGCTTTATTGTTGTGACTCACTATCAGCGTCTGCTCGACTACATCAAGCCCGACTTTGTGCACATCCTCGCTGATGGCAAGATCGTTAAAAGTGGCGACGCGTCACTGGCGCTGGAAGTGGAAAAATCCGGTTATGCCTTTTTAGGTAAAGCCTATGAGGAGGCTGATGCATGAGCCAATGGCTGTCTGAAGTAATCGCCACGGCGCAAACACATCAGGACTGGCTGGCTCCTCATCGTCAGGCGGCTCTGGCTGAACTGGAAAAAGTTCGCTGGCCGCTACGCAAAGTGGAAGACTGGCGTTTTACACCGCTCATTCCGGTAGAAAAACGCAGCGTGTCACTGGCTACACCTGAAAATACCGAATCTAGCGCGCCGAAAATTGGCGAGTTATCTGCCATTGAACTGGTCTTTAGTGGTAATGAGCTGCTTACTGACGTGAGCGCATTGTCTTTACCAGAAGGGCTTCAAATCGTTCGTTTCTCAACAGCTACCGCCGAGCAACAACAGGAAATCGAAAGCCTGCTGTCAGACGTAAAACCGGCTAAACACTTGTTTGGTCAGGTGAACGACGCTCTGCTGGCCGATGGTCTGTACATCAGGGTTGCAGCAGGCAAAACCATTGATACGCCGATTCGTATCTCACAACTGGCCAGTAACGAAGGCGATCAACACCTTCGCGTACTCATGCAGGTAGAAGCTGGTGCGCGAGCCACGGTACTGGAAGACGGTTACGGTGATGCCAGCAGTGTTAATACGGCGTTCAGTGAGTATGTGCTGCACAGCGAAGCGCACCTTGAGCACTATCGGTTTGCCATGTTCACGCAGCAAGCTATGCACGTGGGCGGCTGTCATTTTAAAGTGGCGGAAAAAGCCCGGCTCAATAGCACATTAGTTGGTTATGGCAGTCAGCTTTCGCGACTCGATGTGGATGTTATCTACACCGGCGAATTTGCCAACGCTAATATCAATGCAATTTATTTATTGGCCGAAGGCGAGCTGTTTGATTTGCATACCACTATCGAGCACGCCGTGCCTAACTGTACTACCGAGGAAAATGCCCGGGGTATCGTTGGCGATCGTGCTAAAGCAGTGTTCAATGGCCGTATTCATATTCATCGTGACGCGCAGAAAACACTGGCTGAACTGAATAACCGCAACCTGTTGTTGTCACGTCGGGCGGTGATTAATACCAAACCCGAACTGGAAATCTATGCCGATGACGTTAAATGCGCCCACGGCGCTACAGTAGCAGAAATTGATGATACAGCGCTGTATTACCTGCTCACACGCGGCATTACTCGCAGTCAGGCGTTGATTATGCTCAATTTTGGTTTTATCCAGGAACTGATCAATCAGATCCCTAACGAAGATATCGCTGGGTGGTTACTGGCTCAGTTGCATGACCGTTTTGTGGGCATGGAGGTCAAATGAGTTTTGACGTAGCGGCAATTCGTGCTGAGTTCCCTATTTTATCGCAAACGGTTGATGGTAAACCGTTGGTGTATCTCGATAACGGTGCCACCACGCAGAAACCTCAGGTCGTGATTGACTCACTGGTAGATTTTTATACCCAGTGTAACGCCAATGTACATCGCGGCGCCCATCAGTTATCTGACGAAGCGACCCGCCGTTACGAAAACGCCCGTGATCAGGTAGCCCGTTTTATTAACGCGGCAAACCGTAACGAAGTTATCTGGACCAGCGGCACAACTGAAGGTATCAATCTGGTTGCCAAGGGCCTGGCCCAACAACTGGAAGCCGGTGACGAAGTGGTGGTAACTGAAATGGAACACCACGCCAACCTGGTTACCTGGCAACAAGCCTGTTTACAAAGCGGTGCTACGCTGCGCGTTGCGCCGATTTTTGACAACGGCGAGCTTGATCTTGAAACATTCAGGGCGTACCTGGGGCCGAATACTCGTATGGTGGCCTTCCCTCATGTATCAAATGCATTGGGAACTGTTAACCCGGTTAAAGAACTTACTGCAATGGCCAAAGCCTACGGTGCATTAGTACTGGTGGACGGCGCTCAGGGGATTGCGCATGGCGACGTAGATGTACAGGCGCTGGGCTGTGATTTTTACGCGTTTTCTGGTCATAAGGTGTTTGGCCCAACCGGCATTGGCGTACTGTGGGGCAAACAGGCAGTACTGGAAAACTGGCCGGTATGGTTAACCGGTGGTGAAATGATTGCCGATGTAACCTATCAGAACGCGACCTGGGGGGCATTACCAAACCGCCTTGAAGCCGGTACACCAAACATTGCCGGTGCTATTGGCCTGGGCAGGGCACTTGAGTGGTTCAGCCAATTGGATGTTGCTGCTGTCCAGGCTCACGAAAAGGCACTGATTGATTCTGCTATGACGCAAGCCGCGGATATTCAGGGGATGCGCTTAATCGGCACCGCCCAAAACAAGATTGGGATCCTGAGCTTTGTGATGGACAGCGCGCACCCGGCCGATATCGGCTTTATTCTGGATCGTCAGGGCATCGCTATCCGTACCGGCGATAACTGCGCGCAACCACTGATGCATCGCCTTGGGATTAATGGCACTGCCCGCGCTTCTTTCTCGTTGTATAACACGCTGGACGAGGTCTCTGCATTTTTTGCAGGCTTACGCAAAGCTCAAACAATGTTGGGCTAGGAGAGATAACCATGTCAGTAGAAACTTTTGTACCCAGTAAAGACGTTGTTACCCTCACTCCGGGGGCGATAAAGCACTTTGAGGGCAAACTTAAAAATCAGCCAGGCAAGATTATTCGTTTATCGACCAAAGTCAGTGGCTGTACCGGCTATGCTTATGTGCTCGATTTTGCCGATGCTTCGGTAGACGGTGATGAGGTGCTTAACGTGTCCGATAAGTTAACGGTCGCCATTGCTAAAGACGCCGTATCATTGTTGCAAAACACCGAAATTGACTACGTAATGGAAGGCGTAAACGGCGTGATCAAATACTACAATCCAAACGTTGTGGATGAATGCGGTTGCGGCGAAAGCTTTAACGTCGGATAAGAGTACCTATGAAGCAAAAAATGGTAGTGACTGAACGTGAAGTAAAGTCGCGCAAAGTGCCTTCCGGCGAAACCGTAATTATTCCTGATGGCGAATTTGTCAATATCACTCAGGATTTAGGCGGCAACTATACCGTTACGTGGCAAGGAAATATGTTGCGTATCGACGGTACCGACGCCGATGCCATTGGCCGTAAACCACAAAGCCTGGATTTTACCGCACCTGCCGATGGTAATATTGATAAACAACAGGTCTGGGACGCGCTGGAAACCATCTACGATCCGGAAATTCCGATCAATCTGGTGTCGCTGGGTCTGATTTACAACGTCGACATCAACCAGGATACTAAGCAGGTTACTATCGATATGACTCTCACCGCCCCGGGCTGTGGCATGGGCCCGGTGCTGGTTGGCGATGTGGAATACCGCGTGGGACTGGTGCCGTTTGTCGAGAATGTCAAAGTAGAACTGGTGTTTGATCCGCCCTGGTCGCGGGATAAAATGAGTGAAGAAGCCCAGCTCGAAGCCGGCCTGTTTTTTTAATTCGAGAGTAAATCATGCAGTTACCATCTAGTCAGGAAATCATTGAAGATTTGGAATTCTTTGATGATTGGGAACAAAAGTACCAGTACATCATTGATTTGGGTAAAGCGTTACCACGCCTGGATGATGCTCAGAAAACCCCGGAACGGTTAGTCAAAGGCTGTCAGAGCAGTGTGTGGCTGGTCATTTCAATGGATGGGGATAAAATCCACTTCGAAGTCGACAGTGATGCAGTGATTGTTCACGGGTTGCTGGCACTGGTGATGGCTGCCTATAACGATAAAACGCCGGCCGAGATTACGGCCTTTGATATTGATGAATATTTCGAAGCGTTAGATCTTGAGCGTCATATTACCCCCACCCGGGGCAACGGCTTACGTGCCATCGTGGGTAAAATCCAGCATTTAGCCGCCCAGCACGGCGGATAATCCGCCTTTATCACCGCCTTTATGAAGATTTTTTGATATTTGCCGGTTACCCCCTAGGCACGGGCAGAAAGATTGCCTATAATTCGCGACCAAAATTTTTACAATTAAACCCGGAGACAGAAAATGGCTCTTGAGCGTACGTTTTCAATTATTAAGCCTGATGCCGTTGCAAAGAACGTAATCGGTGCAATCTATAACCGCTTCGAATCTGCTGGTCTGCGCATCGTTGCTTCTAAAATGGTTCACATGAGCAAAGAGCAAGCTGAAGGCTTCTATGCTGAACACAAAGAGCGTCCTTTCTTTGGCGCCCTGGTTGACTTCATGACGTCTGGTCCGGTAATGGTTCAGGTGCTGGAAGGCGAAAACGCTGTAGTTAAAAACCGTGAAATCATGGGTGCGACTAACCCGGCTGAAGCGGCTGCCGGTACCCTGCGTGCTGATTACGCTGTCTCTATCGATGAGAATGCGGTTCACGGTTCAGATGCACCAGAATCTGCTGCGCGTGAAATCGCGTATTTCTTCTCAGAAGAAGAAATCTGCCCACGCACTCGCTAAGCTAAGCCTGATGCGTGACGAAAGGGAGCCTAGTGCTCCCTTTTCTGTCTGTGATCGAATATCTTTTTCGTGGTATTCTATACCGGTTCGACGCCACTAATTTGAAGAGTTGATATCGCTTTATGTCCAAAACTAACCTACTTAATTTTAATCGACAGGGATTGCGCGACTATTTCGCAGAAATCGGCGAGAAGCCTTTCCGTGCTGATCAGGTCATGAAGTGGATTTATCAGCACGGCGTCAGCGATTTCGAGCAGATGACCAACATCAATAAGCAGCTGCGCGCGAAGTTAATCGAGCAGTGCGAAGTAAGAGCGCCGGAGATTGCTTATCACCAGCAGGCCACCGACGGCACCATTAAGTTTGCCCTGAAGCTCGACGGCGGGCAGGAAGTTGAAACCGTGTGGATCCCGGAAGCCGATCGCGCAACCCTCTGCGTATCCTCACAGGTAGGTTGTGCGCTGGAATGTACGTTTTGTTCAACCGCACAACAGGGCTTTAACCGTAATCTTACCGTCAGCGAAATTATCGGTCAGGTGTGGCGGGTAGCTACTACGCTAGGCTTATCTAACGATACCTCGGCCAGACCGGTTACCAATGTGGTGATGATGGGCATGGGCGAACCGTTACTCAATCTTAAAAACGTTGTACCCGCTATGGATATCATGCTTGATGATTACGGCTTTGGTTTGTCTAAGCGCCGGGTAACGCTGAGTACTTCTGGTGTGGTGCCGGCTCTGGATATGCTGGGGGATCAGATTGATGTGGCCCTCGCTATCTCATTACATGCGCCGAATGATGAGTTGCGTGATGAAATTGTACCGATCAATAAAAAGTACAACATTGAAGCGTTCTTAGCTGGCGTGCGTCGTTATCTGGCCAAATCCAAGGCAAATCAGGGCAAGGTGACGGTGGAGTACGTGATGCTGAATCAAATTAATGATTCAACCGACCACGCCCATGAGTTGGCGAAGGTGATGAAGGAAACGCCCTGTAAAATTAACCTTATCCCCTTTAACCCGTATCCGGGATCGCCTTATACCTGCTCAAGCAATTCGCGCATCGATCGCTTTGCCAAAGTCCTGATGGAAAAGGGTTACACTGTGATTGTGCGTAAAACCCGGGGTGATGATATTGATGCCGCCTGTGGTCAGTTAGTAGGTGACGTGGTTGACCGAACCAAAAGAATGTTGAAAAAACAGATGAAGGGCGAGCCAATTTCGGTAAAAATGTCCCAATAACAAAATATCGAAAAAACATAAGGTAAGCGCTGCCGATGAGAATACTGATAGTTTTGAGTCTGATGATTGCCCTGACAGGCTGTGTCAGTGAAACCCAGCCCGGGGCGTTCAGTTCTGAATTTGATCAACAGGAAGCGGCGAAAACCCGCGTATCCCTGGGGTTAACTTACCTTAAAAACGGTAATTA
>CATMRP010000177.1 GCA_950073835.1 uncultured Alteromonadaceae bacterium | reverse complement strand
GTAAAAACAATCTGGCCATCTTGCCAGGCAAGGCTCTGGGCGATTTCCGATTGCGTCAGCGACTCTCTGGGCGAGACTTTATCACTGACCAGCACTTTTTCGCCGGCGAAAACCATTACGCCTTCCCGGGCAATCACCGGCTTCGGGTGTTGCTTACCCGCCAATTCACTTAACTGCGAGGAAACCCTGACTTTGCCTTCTGTAACGGTCAGCTCAAACACTTTGTCTCTGGTAAACTGCATATTAAACGCGGTGCCTACCGCCGTTACCGCGCTGTTACCGGCCGATACCGTGAAGGGTTTTGCCGGGTCTTTAGCAACCTCAAAATGCGCCTCGCCTTTGACTAGTGCTACCTGACGGGAGTCGGGGTAGAAGGTCACATGAATTTCGGTATCTGTATTTAAATATACTTTTGAGCCGTCAGCCAGGGTAACTGTTTTTTGTTCGCCAACCAGTGTTTGGCTGTGCTCCGTTAGCATAACCGGCTGCACAGATTCGCCTGGGCTGCTTAGCCATTGCCAGCTGATTAACCCGGTGAGCATAAAAACGGCCGCAGCACTAACCAGCCAACGTCTGGTTGATGACGGTTTCACGTTGTTTTGCACCGGTGCCAGTTCACGTACCGTGTTCATCACGCTCATGTCATCCCACAAAGCGGCCATTTCTATCAGCACTTTCTGATGGGAAGGGTTGCTGGCGGCCCACGCTTTCAGCGCTTCGGTTTCCTGCGTCGTGAGCCCGCGATCAATAGCGGCTATCCAGTCGCATGCGGTAGCCTGTATGGTTTCTTTACTGTTAAATTGACTTACATTACTCATAACTACTACTGACCTACCCCAGGTTTGACTGACTGTCGTCAGCCCGCTGAGGCTGCTGTTGTCGTGCCAGGAACTGCGCGCATTGCAGAAGCCCTTTAGCCACGTGTTTTTCCACTGTACTTTCGCTGAGTTGCAGTAATTCGGCGATATCGCGCTGACTCATATCGTACACTTTCTTCAGCAAAAAAACGCGCTTCACTTGCGCCGACAAACCTTCCGTTGCCTGGCAGAAATGAATAAAGCGCTGTTTACTTTCAAACTGTTTTTCCAGTGGCGCATCCATATTGCTGTGTGACAACAGGTCCATATTATCGACCTGATCATTCAGCTTATGCGCCGCCCGGGACACATGATTAAGAGCGAGATTACGCACCGTTTTTAACATGTAAGTCCGCTCGTACTGAATCTCCTGACTTAATTCAGCTTCATAACTTTTAACAAAGGCTTCCTGCACTATATCTTCGACGTCGTTATCGTCCACAATATTTGCTACCGCTCGCATCAGGCGATGACGGTATTTCAAATACGTTGCGGCAATTTTAGAGTGTCCGCTCATTGTTCTGTATCTGGCAACATGGCTACTATTACTTTAAACAAACAGCCGGCCGGGGCTGCCCCGACCGGCTAATGGCACTATTCTACCTTAAAAAGTATAAATACCTCTTAAATAATAGAAGCCACCGTTGATCCCGATTGGCGATGTAGTCGGGTATTTAGAACCGGCAATTTCGTTATCCCACATCACGTTGCGATCGGGGCGCTCATCAAACAGGTTTTTGGCCCCCACCACCAGCTGCAGGTTATCAGTAAAGTGATAGCCCACTTCCATGTCAAAAGTGAACTCAGCGCTGACATTATCGATAGGCAATCCGGAATCCAGGTGATCTTCATAGATGCTGCCAGCATAATTCATGCGGCCAAGGATACGCCAGTCACCATTAGTATGATTTGCTGTCAGGCTGTAACGAATGGCCGGCAGGTTATCTTCCAGCATATGGATCCGTTCGGCTGAGATATTGTCTGACGCATCATCGACGGTGGTTGATGTCCAGTTGTAAGCCAGCGCAAGCTTGGTTTCACCGCCGTACATGTCAAAAGAATAGTTAGCGACAATATCCACACCTTCAGTGGTGGTATCAAAGTCATTGGTAAAGAAGCTCACTTCCGAGAAGCTCGATGCATCCTCTACGCCCTGAGCAAGCAAGGCTTCAATGTCTTCTTCTGTTAAGCGGATCCCTGAAGTGGTACTGATCCGATCGGTCACCTCAATGTGGTAGTAATCCACAGTCAGGAACAAGCCGTTGTCAAACTCAGCAACCATACCAACGCTCATGCTTTCAGACTCTTCCGGCGTTAACTGAGTACCGCCCTTCTGTACTGAAATAGGATCGGTAGGCGGCAGCGTTGCGCGGTCGATAAGGCGACCATCGGTACCAAATGCAGTGGTTACGTTACGCACATTACTCTGACCAATGGTTGGCGCTTTAAAACCAGTGCTGAATGCACCACGAAATGCAATAGCATCGGTGGCCTGATAGCGCAGCGACACCTTGCCTTTGGTGGTATCACCGAAGTCTGAGAAGTCTTCATAACGAACGGCCGCCGTTAACAGCAGATCATCAGTCAGATAAGCTTCTGCATCCAGGTACAGCGCAATATTGTGGCGCGAGGCTTCACCAGCACTTCGGGTAGACAAGCCAGGGAAACCATTTGAGCCAATACCAAATCCTTGTGACGCCAACGGACCAATAGCAAAGGATGCCGGATCGCCCGCTTCACTCTCGTAAGTCTCATGACGATACTGGAAACCACCGGCCAGATAGACCGGCTCAGACAGTCCCATCTCAATCGGCTTGGTTAAGTCGATATCCAGTGATTTTTCGGTTTGGGTGTAAGTACCCGGTTTAAATGAGGTTGGCGTATCCGGCCCCAGAGAAGGGTTGATGGTATTGCTGATAGCAAAGTCAACGGAGTTCTGGCCGAAGTTCAGGCTCACGTCATAACCAATTTCATTGCCCAGTTCACCGCTGGTACCAAACACCAGTGACATGTCTTCCACTGTGCCGCCAAAACGCGGGGTAAAACCGCCTGGGAACATTTCGTTAAAGGCGAAACAGTTGGCGCCTACCGCGGTAGAGTTATCCGCTATCAGGCCATAATCCGCGTCATCCAGCACATTACCGTCTGTAATGCGCACTTGCGGACACTCAACGCCCGTACCAATACCATCCAGGTCGCCCACCAGTAGTAGTGGCGTGCCGTCTTCATCCGTGCCGCCATCTGCAACACCGCCTCGAGTATGTGGGTTGCGGTAGTAGAATCCGCCTTCGACTTCACGCTCTGCGTAGTTACCAAACAGGTACAAGCGGGAATCATCGCTTAAATCCATTCCCAGGTTGGCAAATAATTTAAGATCATCTTTGATTTCCGGACTACCCCAGATTTGAGCGGGATCGGCAACCGCGGTATTGCCGGCGGCAATCAGTCCGGCAGCATCATCACGCTGTACACTGCGCGAGGTTGGATTAGCGGTACGGTATTCACCAGTGAAGTTAGCGAAACCATCGTCACCCAAAGGTAAACCGATGTTACCGCTTAGCTGCATCATGTCGCCGTCGCCTTCATAGTGTGAACCGTAGCGGGCTTCAAACATACCGCCTTCAGCACTGTCTTTGAGCACGAAGTTGACCACACCGGCGATAGCATCAGAACCATACTGAGCTGCTGCACCGTCCCGTAACACCTCAACCTGCTTCAAGGCTGCTGCCGGGATCGTTGATATGTCGGGTCCCTGCGCACCATCAGACAAGCCGCCGCCCAAAAAGGTAATGACCGCCGAACGGTGACGACGCTTACCATTAACCAGCACCAGCGTGTGATCTGAGGCCATTCCACGCAGGTTAGCCGGACGCACCAAGGTGGAAGCATCATTGATGGGCTGATCGTTAACGTTAAACGACGGAACAACGGTTTGCATCATAGATACCATGTCGGTAGAGCCCTGATTAACAAACTCTTCTTCGGAAATAATATCGATGGGTACGGCAGAATCACCAATTGAACGCGGTGCTGCGCGGGTACCGACGACGGCGATTTTCTCAACCGATTTGGCGTCGGCATCATCCTGAGCCAGTGCAGGGGTAGCAACGACACTGGTGGCTGCTACAGAAGCTGCCAGCACCAGACGAAGTTGCGCTGAAATTCTCGTCAAACTTGTTTTCATAATGGTTTCCCGGATTGTTTTTTCTGGCCAGTACTTCCAGTTGTTATATTTAATCAAAAGACTGGCCTTTTTATCTGTTTATTATTACCTTCAACACTGCCTGGATATGCCCTGACAGCAACCGTTTTATAGACTCTAAACAGCTAATAAACAAACAAAAAATGCCAAATTAAAAATATATTTTCAGGTCATGGAGGATTGAGTTTTGTGACTTGTCTATAGGTATTTGGCCAGCTAAAAAAAGCGCCGGTTTGGGGTGTTTTTCAGGTTCATTTTTGCTTTAGCGGGTATAAAAAAACCGGCTGTGTTAAGCCGGCTTTCTCAATGATACAGACTGACTATTCGGCTTTGGTTTTCGCCGCGGTTTCTTTAATCAGTGGCTGCAACTCACCTTGCTGGAACATTTCCAGAATAATGTCACAGCCGCCGACTAATTCGCCGTCGACCCATAACTGAGGAAACGTAGGCCAGTTAGCATACGCTGGTAACTCTGCGCGAATGTCGGGGTTTTGCAAAATATCAACATAAGCAAATTGCTCACCACAGGACATCAGTGCCTGAGATGCCTGAGCTGAGAAGCCGCAGCTGGGTAATTTCGGAGAGCCTTTCATATACAGCAGAATTGGGTTTTCCGAGATTTGCTGCTGAATACGCTCTAATGTGGTTTGTTCACCGTTGTTTTCCATGAATGCCTCTTAACTTTTTACCTTTGCAGGGATATGTATGCATGAACGCCACTTTTCAAGTGGTGAGTAGCGATGATTATACCATTAATCTGTGCCGCGCATAAATTCTGAATTCACAGTTTGTCTTATCTTAAGTGATCCGATAAGTGCATTTATGCCTATGATATAGCAAGCTGGTGTTGGAGTTTCACAAGCGCTTAGGCTAATCTGTAATACAAATGGTCAGTGAACTTGTTACGACACGCAACAGCATTTGGATTGGTTACCGGTTTTGTGACCGCGATGTTATGGTTTCCCACCGCCGCCAACTAACTCAAAAAAAGAAAAATTTCATCTAATTGTCATTGGGTTAAATAAATCCGTCCCTATATCATAGGGTGTCGGGATAAATGACCGTTAGATAATAAGACTTATTCTGATAACAGACTACGTACAACTAACCAAGAAAATGGAGACTCATATGGCTTTTGAACTACCAGCGTTACCTTATGAAAAAGATGCTCTGGAGCCGCACATTTCTGCTGAGACGCTTGATTACCACTATGGCAAACACCACGCTACTTATGTAACCAAACTGAACGGTCTGGTGGAAGGTACTGATCTGGAATCAAAGAGCCTGGAAGAAATCGTAAAGACTTCTGAAGGCGGTGTATTTAATAATGCGGCGCAAATTTGGAACCACACGTTTTACTGGCATAGCTTAAGCCCGAATGGCGGCGGTGAACCAACTGGTGCTCTGGCTGACGCGATTGTTGCAAAATGGGGTTCATTTGAAGACTTCCAGGCTGCATTCAACGACAAAGCCGTAAATAACTTTGGTTCAAGCTGGACGTGGCTGGTGAAAACCGCTGACGGTAGTTTGGATATCGTTAACACCAGCAATGCCGGCACGCCACTGACTGACGACAGCCTGACGCCAGTGCTGACCGTTGACCTGTGGGAGCACGCTTACTACATCGATTACCGTAACCTGCGTCCTAAGTACTTAGGTGGCTTCTGGGCACTGGTTAACTGGGAGTTTGCAGCCGCTAACTTCGGCGCGTAATCCCCTTTTCGTGCCCGCTCACTGCGGGTACGATCCTTCTCTCCCCCTCTGATAAATTTCACTTTTTTCTGTTTATTGTTGCCCTTTGCCAGCCCTTATCTCACTTGGGCCTCATGATTTCATTAACATTTTTGTTGCAAAAATAAACGACGAATTACACCTTTTGCCCATTGTTTTCTGAAATTATAGGACTATGCTGGAAGTACGGGAGACCGTTTTTTATACAGGGGTATTTATGGGTATTTTCGAGCATTACCAAGAGCGCTATGAAAAACATAAGCAAGAAGAGTTTACCATTCAGGAATTCTTAGACATCTGTAAAAACGACCCGATGGCCTATGCAAATTCCGCGGAAAGATTGCTCCAGGCCATTGGTGAGCCTGAAATGATAGACACATCCACCGATCCGGCACTCAGCCGCATTTTCTCTAACCGCGTGATTGCACGCTATCCGGCATTCCATGAGTTTTTTGGCATGGAAGAAGCGATTGAGCAGATAGTGTCCTACCTGCGTCACGCTGCCCAGGGGTTGGAAGAGAAGAAGCAAATTCTGTACTTGTTGGGGCCGGTGGGTGGCGGTAAATCATCGCTTGC
The DNA here is from genome assembly GCA_950073835.1 of uncultured Alteromonadaceae bacterium. GTDB lineage: Bacteria > Pseudomonadota > Gammaproteobacteria > Enterobacterales > Alteromonadaceae > Alteromonas. The sequence continues at coordinate 3,217 of CATMRP010000177.1, read as the reverse complement.
TGAACGGCTTAAAGAGCTGATGCAGAAAGTGCCGGTTTACATGATCAAAGACTCACCGGTAAACGACCATCCGTTTTGTCTGTTCGATTTAAATGAAGACGGCAACATTCTTGAACAAGAATACGGCATTCCAAAACGGTATTTAAAAACCATCATGTCACCCTGGGCCAGAAAGCGCCTGCATGAATACAATGGTGACATCACTAAATTTAAAGTGGTGAAGGTATACCCATCCATTCTCGATCAGATGGGCATTGCTAAAACCGAGCCGGGCGATGAAAACAACCAGGATATTTCGTCGCTGGTGGGTAAAGTGGATATTCGTCGCCTGGAACAATTCGCTCAAAACGATCCGGATGCCTACAGCTACTCAGGTTCTCTGTGTAAGGCCAATCAGGGTCTGATGGAGTTTGTAGAAATGTTTAAAGCACCTATTAAGGTGCTGCATCCGCTGTTAACTGCAACCCAGGAAGGCAACTACAACCCGACTGAAGGGTTTTCTGCCCTGCCCTTTGACGGGCTGATTCTGGCGCACTCCAACGAGTCTGAATGGCAAACATTCCGCAACAACAAAAACAATGAGGCCTTTCTCGACCGCGTGTACATCGTTAAAGTGCCCTATTGCCTGCGTGTTTCTGAAGAAATGCGGATCTACGACAAACTATTACAAAACAGCGAATTACACGGCGCACCCTGCGCACCAGATACGTTAAAGAGTCTGGCCCAGTTTATTGTGCTGTCACGACTTAAAGAGCCTGAGAATTCCAGCATCTATTCGAAAATGCGGGTCTACGATGGTGAAAGCCTGAAAGACACCGATCCCAAAGCCAAGTCCTACCAGGAATACCGTGATTACGCTGGTGTTGATGAGGGCATGGAAGGTTTGTCTACCCGTTTTGCCTTTAAAATTTTATCCCGCGTGTTCAACTTCGATCACGCCGAGGTCGCGGCTAATCCGGTACATTTATTTTACGTGCTGGAGCGACAAATTGAGCGCGAACAGTTCCCTCAGGATACGGCCGATCGCTATAAGGAATTTTTAAAAGGTTTCCTGATCCCCCATTACGTGGAGTTTATCGGCAAAGAAATTCAAACCGCATACCTGGAGTCTTACTCTGAATATGGCCAGAATTTGTTTGACCGCTATGTAACCTATGCAGACTTCTGGATCCAGGATCAGGAATACCGTGATCCGGAAACCGGTCAGCTGTTTGACCGCGCGTCGCTGAATGCGGAGCTGGAAAAAACCGAAAAACCAGCCGGTATCAGTAACCCGAAAGATTTCCGTAATGAAATCGTGAATTTTGTGCTCCGTGCCCGGGCCAATAATGGGGGTAAAAACCCTAACTGGACCAGCTACGAAAAACTGCGCACCGTAATTGAGAAGAAAATGTTCTCCAATACGGAAGATTTGCTGCCGGTGATTTCGTTTAACACCAAAGGGTCTGCCGAGGATCGTAAGAAACACGACGACTTTGTGAACCGGATGGTGGAAAAAGGGTATACACAAAAACAAGTACGGTTACTGTGCGAATGGTACCTGCGTGTCCGCAAAGCATCTTAGGGTGCAATTTAGCGTGAAGGGGTTGTATGGCACATTTCATAGACCGCAGGTTAAATAGCAAAGGGAAAAGCACCCTTAACCGTCAGCGGTTTTTAAAACGATATAAGCAACAAATCAAACGCGCTGTGTCAGATGCCGTCGGTCAACGTTCGGTGACCGACGTCGAGTCTGGCGAACATATCAGCATACCCAAACAGGACATCTCCGAACCATTATTTCACACCGGTAAAGGCGGCAAACGCACCGTTGTTCACCCGGGCAACGACCAGTTTACCGCCGGTGATCGTATTGACCGTCCGCCGCCTCAGGGCGGCCAGGGCTCAGGTCAGGGCGATGCCGGTAACAGTGGCGAAGGAGAAGATGACTTTACTTTCTCCATATCCAAAGACGAATACCTCGACTTATTGTTTGAAGATTTGGCCCTGCCCAATTTAAAAAACAGTCAGTTCGACCAGGTAGTACAATACGAAACGTACCGGGCGGGCTATCAAACCGATGGCGTGCCTACTAATCTGGATATTGTGCGCTCACTCAAGGGCTCAATGGCCCGACGGGTAGCTCTGACTGCGGCAGACCGGCGAAAGTTGCGCGAGGCCGAAGAAGAGCTTGAAAAGCTTAAAGCGGATAAGCACGATAACACCGTTGCCATTATTGCACTGGAAAAAACCATTGGCGCGTTAAAAGCCAAAATTGCTGGTGTTCCGTTTATTGATACCTTCGATTTACGCTTTAAAAACTACGCCAAAAAGCCGGTACCCACCAGCAAGGCAGTCATGTTTTGCCTGATGGACGTCTCCGGCTCGATGGATCAGGCTACCAAGGACATGGCCAAGCGCTTTTATATCCTGCTCTACTTGTTTTTAAGCCGCACCTATAAAAACGTTGAGGTGGTATACATTCGCCATCATACACAGGCCAAAGAGGTAGATGAGCAGGAGTTTTTCTACTCTCAGGAAACCGGCGGTACCATTGTCTCCAGCGCGCTTAAACTGATGGACGAAATTATTGCCGAACGCTACCAGGACAGCGACTGGAACATCTATGCCGCGCAGGCCTCCGACGGTGATAACTGGGCCGACGACTCACCTCAGTGCCGCGAAATTCTGATGAAAAAACTACTGCCGGTAACGCGCTATTTCGCGTACATCGAAATCACCGAACGCCAGCACCAAAGTCTGTGGCGTGAATACCAAAGTGTGGAGGAAGCCTGCAGTAACTTTGTTTGCAAACACATTATCTCGGTCAGCGATATCTATCCTGTATTCCGTGAACTGTTTGAAAAAACCAGTGAAACCAGCGGAGGAAGCTAATGACGGCTGAAGTAGCAGAAGTAAAAAAGACACTCAGCGACGGCCCCGACTGGACCTTCGACATGCTGGCCCAGTACGAAGCTGAAATAGACCGTATTGCTAAGGAATACAAGCTCGACATCTACCCCAACCAGATTGAGGTGATCACTGCCGAGCAAATGATGGATGCCTATGCCAGTATTGGCATGCCTATCAATTATACTCACTGGTCTTTTGGCAAAAAATTCATTCAAAACGAGCAGCAATACCGCCGTGGTCAGATGGGCCTGGCCTACGAAATAGTGATTAATTCCAATCCGTGTATTGCTTACCTGATGGAAGAAAATACCATTACCATGCAGGC
>CATMRP010000176.1 GCA_950073835.1 uncultured Alteromonadaceae bacterium | reverse complement strand
TGCGCCACACCAAGGCCGTTTTGTTCAAGTATGTCAGCTTGCGCCGAAATCGCCAGCTGATCAAACCACTGCCACAATGGCAATTGTTTGGTCTCCTGATGTTGCAGTGTCTGCGCTAATGCAGAATGAAGCGCTTCCTCCTGCTGAGGAGATGTTTCTACCAGCGCCGGAAATAAACCAGCCCAGGGAAGTTGGCGCAGCCCGCCTGGCACTTTAAGCAAACGCGACTTGCCACCAGCGGTGCTAATTTCAAAGCCCTGCTCAGTTAAAAATGCCAAACTTTGAGCAGCCAGGCTCTGACTAACGGCCACCGGCATCAATAACGGTTGAGCAACACTCGCCTGGTTAAACCTGTCAACCAACCAGGGTTTAACTAACTGTTGGGACTCCAGCAACACACAGAGGCCGGTTTGCACATATAACCTCGCCCCGGCTAACTCTACAAAGCGTAATGCGCTCCCCGGGTTAGCAGTTTGCTCGGGAGTTGGCGTCATGAGTTGCTGGTAGTGCTGCTGGTATTGACCGCTTATCCGGCTGCCAGCCGGTGGATACGGTGCGCCGCGCCCTGGCGCGTTGGCACCACCACCGGAGCGCACCTGATGGGATGCACCTGCGGCTGGCGGGTTGTAGTCATTGTCACTGCGTTGCACAAGCGGGCGAATATAGTCATGACTGGGCTGCGCTGAAGGCTCCGCCAACATAGCGTCCTGCGCGCCGGCACTGCTGCTTAAGGCATCGCAAATAGCCTTACAGATAAAATCGTGGACCAACCGGCTTTGCTGAAACCGCACTTCGTGCTTTGCCGGATGCACATTTACATCCACTTCTTTCGGGTCGATGGTTAAATACACCACAAACGCCGGTTGCTCGGGCAGCGCCAGTACTGATTCATAGGCCTGCCGCAAAGCATGCAAAATAAGCTTATCACGCATACCGCGGCCATTCACAAAGCTGTACTGGCAGTCATTGCTGCTGCGCATCTGACTGGCATCGCCTAACCAGGCCTCAAGCGTGATGGTATTGTACTCACACCGGGTGTGGATGGCATGTTGTAAAAACGCCTGGCCGCAAACCTGACCCACTCTTGAGGCGATCTGCTCCTCACCCACGGCGGCGAACCGCTTGGTTACCTTGCCATTGTGACGCAGCATAAAAGCCACATCCGGGCGACTTAAGGCAATACGCTTTATGACATCTTCAATGTGCTGATATTCGGTTTTTTCCGTGCGCAGGAACTTGCGCCGTGCCGGGGTGTTGTAAAAAATATCCGCCACATCAATGGTGGTGCCGTCGGGATGCGCCGCAGGCTGCAGGGTTACTGCCATATCACGGCCTTCGCAGTTTGCCTGCCAGGCTTGTTCCTGCCCGGCGGGTTTCGAGGTTAGCGACAGGCGGCTGACAGATGAAATACTGGCCAGCGCCTCGCCCCGAAACCCCAGTGACAAAATCTGCTCCAGGTCGTCGAGCGTCGCAATCTTACTGGTGGCGTGCCGCGACAAAGCCAGCTCCAGCTCATCTTTAGCGATGCCAATACCGTTATCCCGCAATTTAATGCGCTTATGACCACCTTTTTCGATATCGAGCTCAATACGCGTAGCACCGGCATCCAGGCTGTTTTCCACCAGTTCCTTAACGACGGAGGCGGGGCGTTCCACCACTTCACCGGCAGCAATCTGGTTTGCCAGTCGGGGCGGCAATAATTTAATGGGCAAAGAAAATCCTGTTAACGTTTTGCTTAGGTACTTGGAATAGTGAGCACCTGCCCGATGCGGACCATGTCACTATTGAGATTATTGGCGGCTTTAATGCTGCTGACTTTTACATTATAGCGCTGTGCCAGCAAGGATAAAGACTCCCCGCTGCGTACTTTATGAGTGCGGGTTTCCGATTTTATCGAGGCCCAAAGCGTGCCATCCGGCGGAGTTTGCTGAAAATAGCGCTTGGTGGCCGACAACAGCGCATCTGCCAGCTGTTGTCGGTATTTGGACCAGTTGAGGTTTTTCTCCTCCTGCGGATTTGAAATAAACCCAACCTCGACCAGAATGGAAGGAATATCAGGGGCGGTTAGCACCGCAAAACTTGCCGCCTGTGGCGCACGTTTGTGTAAGCGTGTAATCCCCGTTAACTCGCTGATGACCTTTTTACTCAGGTCGTAGCTGGTCGACATGGAATGGTCCATGGATAGACCCAAAATCGTTTCGGCCAGATAACGCTCAGAGGCATTGTCTGAAATAACTTCTGCCGCGCCACCAAGCAATTCTGAGTGGCGTTCGCTTTTTTCCAGCCAACGACCCAGTTCACTGTCGGCACGGCGCATAGACAGCACCCATACTGATGCCCCGCGAGGCTCAGGCTGACTAAACGCATCAGCGTGAATCGAAATAAGCAAATCCGCTTTATGCTTACGGGCTACTTCCGGACGGCCATTGGGCGAAATGTAATAATCGCCACTTCGCGTCATCACCGCACGCATACCGGTTTCGGCGTTGATTCGGCTTTCAAGCATTTTAGCGATGCTCAGGGTAATATTCTTTTCAAAGCTGCCGGCCGGGCCAATTGAGCCGGGGTCCTTACCGCCGTGACCAGCATCAATGGCCACAATGATGTCGCGGTCGCGACTGGACTGGTTCATGTCCAACACCACCCCGGGCTCACCAGAGGGGGCGGTATCCACCAGATCAACCACCAGCCGGTGGCCTTTGTCTTCGGCTGGCGGAATAGCAAACAACGCCGTTTCGGCCTTGCGGTTTAATTCCAGCACAATGCGGGTCGATGAATTATCTTTGGGTGTGGAGTATCTGACCCGTTTAAGCAACGGACCCTGTTTATCGATATCCAGCGACGTATCGCTTTCGGTGGCGGCCAGATCAATCACCAGCCGATCGGGATTACGAAGGGTAAAATAGGTGAACTCAGGCGCGTTTTTGACATCAAAAACCACCCGCGTACTGCCCTCTGAAGGCCATACACGCATATTGTTTATGTCGTTTGACGCACTCACACTAAAGGTAAGTAAGCACAAACTTATTAATAGTAGTAATTTGTCGCGCAACATACTTAGCCCTGGTGTTGAATTATATTTATCAGGCCGTAAATTCCCCCGAAGAACGATCAGATCCAGCGCCAGGCTATATCCTTTTACACAGCTGCAAGGCAGCTCGCCCTGTAAGCGAGATCGCAGCAATGCTGAATCGTCTTCCAGACTTGTCTGGTTCTATACTAATCACTAAATCCGCTGGTGCCAAGTTTTGACCACCATTTTGCGGCCACTCAATAAGGCAAACGCGATTATCACCAAAATAATCGCGGATCCCCATAAATTCGAGCTCTTCAGGGTCCGCCAGTCGGTACAGGTCGAAATGGAAGACTTCCAGGCCGGCCAGTGAATACGGTTCAACCAGCGTATAGGTAGGACTCTTAACATTACCTGAATGACCGAGAGCCTGAATAAAATGACGGCTGAACGTGGTTTTTCCGGCCCCCAGATCGCCTTGTAGATAGACCACTATCCCTTGCGGTAACTGCTGCTTTACCGCCTGCGCCAGATCACTGGCCAGTTTCGCCGTATCTTGCTCAGTTGCCGCGTAGAATGCCCCTTGCGCTAATGCCATACCGATTACTACTACTCAATAATTACTGATTAATCAACGCCCGCAGTGATTCAAACAAATCACTGGCAAGCATCCCACGCTGACCGTACAGGCGTGCTACCTCATCGCCGGCTTTGGCATGAATGGAAACGCCGTATTTAGTTGCAATATCCTTGCTCAGTCCCTGGGCCAGCAATGACCCAAGAATACCACTTAACACATCGCCCATACCAGCTGTGGCCATCCCCGGATTGCCGTGCTGACAGACCCAGGTCTGGGTTTCGTTGTCGATAATCGAACCCGCGCCTTTGAGCACGCAGGTAGCATGAAACTTCTGCGCACATTGTTTGGTACTGTTAAACCGGTCGGCTTCCACTTCATCAACGCTGGTATTGAGGAGCCGTGCCGCTTCACCGGCATGGGGCGTAATAATACAATCAGTGATCGTATACGACAGCGCATGTTTGCTTAACAGATTCAGTGCATCGGCATCGATCACCATGGGTTTAGGATGGGTCTGACAATGCTTCATGGCCTGTTCAAATGCCGCCAGCGCCCAGTCATCCTGACCCAGGCCCGGGCCAATTACCACGCAGGATGCCCAGTTAAGGGCGTCCTGCAGGTTCTCATGAGACACCATTAGCTCTGGCCGGCCCGCGCTCACCTGAATGGTGGAGGCTTCGTGGCAGAATACTTTCACCAGTCCGGTACCACAACGTAATGCTGCCTCACTGGCCAAACGAATAGCACCAGCGGTACCACGATTGCCGCCGATACACAGCAGCCTGCCATAGGTGCCTTTGTGGCTGTGGATTTCACGTGGGGCCATGCCCTGAAATTGTTCGATCGTCAGTAACGTGGCGGATGAACGGCCCAGTTCCACAAAGGCCTTGCCAATGCCCAGATCGTCAAACACCAAACGGCCACAGGATTGTTTACCGGCGCCAGTGGTTAAACCGGGTTTAATGCCAACGAACGTGACGGTAACGTCTGCTTCAATGCAGCGTCCCAGCGACTGACCGGTGTTGGAATCGAGGCCAGAAGGCACATCAATACTCACCACTGGTTTATCGGCCTGATTAACGGCATCGATAATATCGGCAAACTCATTGCGGATATAACTGTTAATGCCGGTGCCTAACAGCGCATCAACTATCAGCTCGCATTTATCCAGATGGGCCGCGGTAAAAGGCTCTATTTTACCACCGGCGTCGAGCCATTTCTGCTGCGCCGTGCCAGCATCGCCTTCCAGGATACGGTGCGGTTCAACAGCACATAACAAGACCTGCTTCCCGGCTTCTTTCGCATGCAACGCAGCAATGTAACCATCGCCAGCGTTATTGCCCTGCCCTACCAGCACTAAAAATACATCGGTGTTAGGCAGTAACAGCTGACACTGTTTAAATACCGCTTTACCGGCGCGCTGCATTAGCTCAAACATTTCCACACCGGACTGTTCAGCCGCGCTACGTTCATTTTCCCGAACCTGGTCGGCGCGATAGAGTTTATATGGTAAGCTGTCGAGCAGTTGAGTATCTAGCATGTGTACATGTCCACTTTACAATCGATAGATCTGGTCAATTTGGTAGACGATATCAAGGCTTGGGCCGTTGCGCTAGGCTTTCAGCAGGTTGGTATCAGTGATATTGATCTTAGTCAGCATGAATATGCCCTGCAACAGTGGCTGGATAACCAGTATCACGGCGAAATGGACTACATGGCCAGCCATGGAATGAAACGGGCCCGGCCGGCAGAATTGGTGCCGGGCACCGTACGGGTGATATCCGTCAGAATGGACTACCTCCCTCCGGATGCGTCTTTTGCCCGCCATCTTAAAGACGGCGACATTGCCTATATATCCCGCTATGCCCTGGGCCGAGATTACCACAAGGTATTGCGCAAAAAGCTCAAGCAGCTTGGCGAGCAAATCAGTGAGCGGCTAGCAGGCACCCAGTACCGCCCTTTTGTGGATTCCGCACCGGTACTGGAACATGCCATAGCCGAAAAGGCCGGACTGGGCTGGACCGGCAAACACTCTCTTACCCTGAATAAACAAGCGGGGTCGTGGTTTTTCTTAGGCGAATTATTCATTAACCTGCCGCTACCGGTAGACGAGCCGGTCGAAGAACACTGTGGTACCTGCACCGCCTGTATGACCATGTGTCCTACCCAGGCTATCGTTGCCCCTTATCAGGTAGACGCCAGACGCTGTATTTCCTACCTGACCATTGAATCTAACGGCGTTATCCCCGAGGAGTTGCGAGCGGCCATGGGTAATCGCATTTACGGTTGCGATGATTGTCAGTTGGTATGCCCGTGGAATCGCTATGCTCCGGTTACGGCAGAAAGTGATTTTCATCCCCGCCAGGTCCTGCACGGACAATCATTACTGACCTTGTTTGATTGGGACGAAAAGACGTTTTTGCAAAACACCGAAGGCTCGCCAATTCGCCGCATAGGTTATGCAAAATGGCAGCGTAATCTGTGTGTTGCTATTGGCAATGCACCGTATTCAGAAGATTATGTTGCCGCGCTTAATGCAGCAAGAGATGAAGCCTGTGAGCTGGTATTGCCCCATTTAGACTGGGCGCTTGAGCAACAGCAAGGTAAACAGCAGGCCAGCAGTAGCGAGAACCGCCAGTTAGCCAGGCTAACCCGGACGATTGAGAAAGGCTTGCCGCGCGACGCGTAACGTTACGCGGCAGGTTAACCCTGTTACTTGTGATACTGAGCGCTTAAGCGATGTACCGCTTCAACAAATACACCGGCGTGCTCAGGCGGCACATCCAGATGGATACCGTGACCGAGGTTGAATACATGGCCAGAACCTTCACCAAAGCCAGCCAGAATATCGCCGACTTCCTGCTCGATACGAGCCGGTGGCGCATATAACATGGAAGGGTCCATGTTGCCTTGCAGGGCAACTTTGTCGCCGACCCTGGCTTTTGCCTCGGCAATATCGATGGTCCAGTCGAGACCTACCGCATCACAGCCGGTTGCAGCAATAGCTTCCAGCCACATGCCGCCATTTTTGGTGAACAGCGTTACCGGCACGCGACGTCCTTCGCTTTCGCGGGTTAAGCCTTCCACAATACGCTGCATATATTGTAACGAGAATTCTTTGTAATCCCGTGGTGACAGCACGCCGCCCCAGGTATCAAATACCATTACCGATTGTGCACCAGCAGCAATTTGCGCATTTAAGTAACTGGTTACAGAGTCTGCCAGTTTACCCAGCAGTGCGTGCAATATCTGCGGCTCAGCAAACGCCATTTTCTTAATTTTAGTAAATGCTTTGCTCGAACCACCTTCTACCATATAGGTGGCTAGTGTCCATGGGCTGCCGGAAAAGCCGATCAGCGGCACATCGCCCTTGAGCTCACGGCGAATGGTACGCACGGCGTTCATCACATACTGGAGCTCGCCTTCCGGGTCGGGCACGCCAATACGGTCGACATCGGCTTTACAGGTAATCGGGCGTTCAAAACGCGGACCTTCACCGGTTTCAAAATACAGGCCCAGTCCCATTGCATCAGGAATAGTAAGAATATCCGAGAACAGGATCGCAGCGTCTAACGGGAAACGACGCAGTGGTTGCAAGGTAACTTCGCAGGCCAGTTCGGCGTTTTTACACAACGACATAAAGTCGCCGGCAACCGCTCGAGTGGCTTTATACTCAGGTAAATAACGACCAGCCTGACGCATCATCCAGACCGGCGTTACGTCTACAGGTTGCTTTAGTAACGCTCGTAAATAGCGGTCATTTTTTAAAGCTGGGCGCTCAAGGCTGCCATTGGTTTCTGCCATGGGGATCCCCGGAATCAATTACACTACTAAAATTGGCGGCGAGTATAGCAAGATTTGGCGAATGATGCGTAAAAATGAACAGTTTGATTAAAGTTGCAGCGATATACTTGATTTATCGCAAATGCTCTGCTACTACTAATAAGCATAAATACAGAAGCCCGCCAACGGGCCCATAGCTAAACATACTCAAACCCCGCATCTTGCGGGGTTTTTTATTGTTTCTTCACCGCTAAAAGCGCTTTAAGACGCATGGCGAAGACGCTCAATCAGTGATTCGAGTATCTTGCCGGCAATCGACAACTTAGGCGGTAGCATCGGCAGGTTATCAATGTGATACCAGTCTGCATCGACAATTTCTTTCTCGTCGATAACAATGTCGCCACTGTCATATTCGGCCAGGTAACCCATCATCAGTGAATGTGGAAATGGCCAGGCCTGGCTGCCAAAGTACTGCAGGTTCTTAATTTTAATTCCCACCTCTTCACCAACTTCCCGGTGCGTGGCCTGTTCGACACTTTCTCCACTTTCAACAAATCCGGCAATGATCGAATACATTTTTGGATTACTGTGACGCACGCCCCGGGCTAACAGAATTTCCTTACCACGATACACCGCCACAATTGTGCACGGCGACACCCTTGGATAACAACGATGTCCGCACTGATGACACTGCACCGCCATTTCCCAGTCGACCGCCTGGGTGGGCGAACCACACCGGCCACAGAATCGGTGCGTACGCTGGAAATGGATATATTGCCAGGCACGGGAGAGGGTTTCGTAAGTGACCGGTGGCTCACTGGTCATCAACTCCCGCAAACCGACATTTCGCCAACCGGCGGCACTGATATTCTCGGCGCCGAGATCAATGATATATAACGGATGTGACAGGGGTAAATCGGCCGCATGCAGGGCATGAACCTGATCCTGATAATGATGTAAAAATGGCAAATCTGACCAACTCAATAATGGCAGGAGATCACCTTCTTCAGGCACCAGCAACCGATCACGATTGAAGATAAGCCAGTGACCCGGCTGCACTATGGAATTTCCTGTAAGCTTTAACATATCTGCTACCATTACGACGTTGGTTATATCCTAACACAGTGGTATTTGCTTGAGCTAAGATCAGCAGCAATTTTAATTAATGCACGGTTATTTCCCAATATTCTTTAAATGGTTAAGGTGAATTATTTCCGACTGTCATTTGTGAGACTCTGAGGCAGTGTTATACTCAAATTAGATTGATGACAACCTCATGAGGAAGTTCAGAGTGTTAAATCAGGTAGACATAGCCCGGCAACGCTGGGGGGGCGCGAGTAACACCATCGATAACTGGCTGGACGAACGCCGGCAGTTACTGATTCAGTATTGCCATTTAGCCGGTGTTAATTACCAATCAGCCAATACACTGCCTGATGAAACCGAGGTAAACGAATTTTGTGCACTGCTGATGGATTACCTGTCGGTGGGGCATTTTGAAGTTTACGAAATGCTGGTGAGCGACGATGAGGATGGACAAGCCCTGAAGCAGGAGTTGTTTCCGAAAATCAGCGCCACTACTGACCAGGCTCTGGATTTTAATGATCAATTTGCCGAAGGTTTTACACCGGATAACTCACGGAATTTCGAACTGGCTATCACCAACTTAGGCGAAGCGTTGGATGATCGCTTCGAGCTGGAAGACAGGCTTATTCAAAGAATGCATGGTCTGGTCAATGATTCAGTTACCAGTTAGCGTCCCGCCCAGGAAACAGTTATCATTATCACTTATGCCATTAATTCGTATCAAACTTATCAAAATTCAGCATGAAAAATACCACCATTATAAATAAGGCCAGAGCCTACTGTGAGCAGCGGGGAGCGCGTTTTACCCCACTTCGGGAAAAAGTGTATGAACTTATGCTGGATAAGCACGGTCCGATGGGGGCTTATGAATTGTTGGACGGCCTGAAAGAAACAGAATCCAGCGCCAAGCCAGCAACCGTTTACCGGGCTCTTGATTTCCTGCTCGATTTTGGCCTGATCCACCGCCTCGAGTCGACCAATGCTTTTGTTGCCTGCTATCACTTTGGTTGTCATCATCCGGTACAGTTTCTAATTTGCGACAGTTGTGGTGACGTCTCTGAGATACAATCGGAAGGACTAAAAGAAACCCTGGATATTCAGGCAAAACAACACGGCTTCAAAATTTCCAAGCAAACCATTGAAGCTCACGGCCTTTGTGCAGACTGTCAGGAAAGCGAGTCAACGACACTGGGAGAGGAACAACATGAATGCTGAGTTTGTAA
>CATMRP010000175.1 GCA_950073835.1 uncultured Alteromonadaceae bacterium | reverse complement strand
CTGGCGGCACTGGCACTGGATCAGGTATTGACCTCAGCCAAGGTGATCTCTAATGTGAATTATCACATTACCGGCACAATCGATAACCCGCAACTGGAAGAAGTCGGCCGCGATAGCACCGACATTGAGCTGCCGGCGCAGCGTCAGCCAGCGCAGCCCGAGGGCATCGATAGCGAGCCGGTAGAACCCGCAGAGTCAAAGGAGCCTGTAGATGCAGACAGTTAATCTTGCCGCCCTGCAAATGACATCCGGCCCGGATGTTGATGCGAATCTGGATTTTGTTGAAACCCAACTGGCAGAAGCCGCATTACCCGCCCATACTGTGGTAGTGCTGCCCGAATGTTTTGCCTGCTTTGGTACCCGTGACGGTTTTTTACTGACTATCGCAGAACCACCCGGTGACGGGCCCATTCAAGCCCGACTGGCTAAGATTGCGGCCAGATTCGAATGTTACCTGGTGGCCGGGACGATTCCGGCAACTTGTGACGACGCGCAGAAATTTACCGCTTCCTGCTTTGTTTTTGGTCCGGATGGTAAGACGCTCGACTGCTATCAGAAGATCCATTTATTTGATGCCGCCGTGGCCGATAACACCAAAGCTTACAAAGAGTCGAAGTACACGCAGGCGGGCGAGCGGGTAGTGGTGATTGATACTCCGCATGGGCGAATCGGCATTGCGGTGTGTTATGATGTGCGCTTTCCCGGCTTGTTCGACGCCATGGGCGATATTGATGTACTGGTGTTACCCGCTGCGTTTACTCAGGTGACCGGTGCTGCGCACTGGCATACGCTATTGCGTGCCAGAGCGATTGAAAAGCAATGTTTCGTAGTGGCCGCCAATCAAACCGGCACCCATGAAAATGGCCGTGAAACCTACGGCCACAGCGTGATATATTCGCCCTGGGGAGATTTGTTGGCCGAGCGGGACACCGCAACGGGCATTGTACAGCACACCGTGTCTCTGACGGACATCAATAAATACCGACAAGCCATGCCATTGGCTCAACACAATCGTTTCAGGAGTCACTTTGATAAATCAAGTTGAAACTAATTTGCTGGCTGATTCAGGGTTATCCCGACAATCGCTGGATAACGCACTTGCTTCGATTCATTCCCATCAAACCGATTACGCCGACCTGTATTTCCAATCCAGCCAACATGAAAGCTGGGTAATGGAAGACGGCATTATTAAAGAAGGCAGCTTCAATCTGGAACGTGGTGTAGGTGTGCGCGCGGTAAGTGGCGAGAAGACCGGCTTTGCGTACTCCGACGAAATCAGTGTGGAAGCGATTACCAAGGCCTGTACTGCGGCCCGCAGCATTGCGCCTGCGGGTGGCCAGGTCAATGTTGGCACCTTAAGTGATATCACACCGGCGCCACGGTACGCGGCTGATAACCCCATTCTGGCCATGGCTGAGGCGGAAAAAATTGCCCTGCTGAGAGCCGTAGACGGCTACATCCGCAAACAGGACAGCAGTATTAATCAGGTAGTCGTGTCACTCAGCGGCGTGTATGAAGAGGTGCTGGTGGCTGGCAGCGATGGTACGCTGGCTACTGATATTCGCCCTTTGGTGCGTCTTAACTGCTCAGTGCTGATGGAAAATGGTGACCGCCGTGAACGCGGCAGCGCCGGTGCCGGTGGCCGACACACGTATACTTTTTTTACCCGTCAGGAAGATGGTCGCCCGTTTTACGAACAAATTGCCGATGATGCATTGCATATGGCCAGAGTGAACATGCAGGCTATCGCCTCACCCGCTGGCCTGATGCCTGTGGTGCTCGGCAGTGGCTGGCCGGGCGTCTTGCTGCACGAGGCGGTTGGTCATGGCCTGGAAGGCGACTTCAACCGCAAAGGCGCTTCTACTTTTGCCGGCCGAATGGGCCAGCAGGTTGCCGCTAAAGGTGTTACGGTGGTAGATGACGGTACTCTGGATAATCGCCGTGGCTCGTTAACGGTCGATGATGAAGGCACACCAACAGCGCATAATGTGCTGATAGAAGACGGTATTCTTACCGGCTACATGCAGGACAAAATGAATGCCCGTCTGATGGGCGTTAAACCTACCGGGAATGGTCGCCGTGAGTCCTATGCCCATTTACCGATGCCGAGGATGACCAACACTTACATGCTGGGTGGCCAGTACACGCCGGATGAAATTATCAGCTCGATTGATAAAGGCATTTACGCGCCTAATTTTGCCGGCGGACAGGTGGATATTACTTCCGGTAAGTTTGTGTTCTCCAGTGCAGAAGCCTATTTAATCGAAAACGGTAAAATAACCGCGCCGGTGAAAGGTGCTACGCTGATTGGCAATGGCCCGGAAGTGATGCAAAAGATCTCCATGATCGGCAACGATGTGGCGCTGGATCGTGGCGTTGGGGTATGCGGTAAGGATGGCCAGAGCGTGCCGGTAGGCGTGGGTCAGCCCACCTTAAAAATAGACGAGCTAACCGTCGGCGGGACCAGTTAATCCTGGTCCAGCATATGTTCTTTAAGATATTGAAATAACTCGCGATAAGCTTTTGGTGGCGCATTTTTACTGCGCTCCTTAGCGATAGAGCGATGGAACTGCCGGAGTTTTTGGCGCTCCAGATTCGGGTGCTCATCGAGGACCTCCTGGATGGCATCGTCGCCGCGGTCGGCAATCGCATCGCGGGTTTTTTCTAATTTGTGGAAGCGTGCATTTTGCGCCTGGTGCTGGTGTTGCAACTTGGCCAGGGCTTCTTCAATAGGTGTTAAATCGCGACTGCGCATTAACTTACCAATAAACTGTAACTGGCGGCGAAAGCCATCTTTTTTACGGTTTATTTTGCGGGCCAGTGTTACGGCATCGGCCAGTTCATCATCCATCGGGATGGTTTTGATATGCGCGTCAGACAAATTTACGAGTTGCTCGCCAACCTGCTGACGTAAGGCAGACAGGCGTTTAAGCTCAGATTTACTAACGAATTCATCGTGCTCGGGATAGCTGTCGTCGTTATCCCAATTCGCGTCATCGTGCTGACTTGGGTCGTTCATTGGACTCTCGTTTATTACTGATAATGGTGAATTGTAGCCATGAACAACGGACATTTATAGCGAAACTTCTATGCAGATCGAACAACAACTAGCAGAAATTCAATCGAAAGTGGCTGATACGCTTAAGTTAGCGCTGAAAAAAGGCGCTACACAAGCCGAGGCCAGCATGTCGAAGGTTGAGGGAATTTCGGTTTCCTCTCGCTTACGGGAAGTGGAAAATATTGAGTTTACCAACGATGGTGGTCTGGGGATCAGCGTTTATGTAGGTAAGCATAAGGGCAGCGCCTCAACGGCTGACCTTAGTATGGAGGCCCTGGCGCTGGCGGTTGAAAAAGCCGTGGATATTGCTAAGTATACCAGTGAGGACCCTTGTACCGGACTGGCGGATGCTGAGTTAATTGCTACTGAATTTCCCGATTTAGATCTCTATCACCCGGTTCCACTGGATCCTCAGAAAGCTATTAAGACTGCTGTGGCAGCTGAGTCGGCAGCACTGGATTATGATCCCCGGATCACCAATTCCGACGGGGCCAGCTATAACGCCAATATGGGCATGCGGGTGTACGGTAACACCCACGGAATTAACGCCGGGTATACCAGCAGTCGCTACAGCCTGAGTTGTATGGTGATCGCCAGTGACAACGACGATATGCAACGCGACTATGCCTATACGGTTAGCCGGGATGCCAGCAAGCTGGACTCAGCCGAAGCGGTAGGACTGGAAGCGGCACAGTGCACAGTGGCTCGCCTTGGCGCACAGAAAATTAAAACCGCTACCGTACCGGTGTTAATTGATAAGCAACTGGCCTCCAGTTTGTTTGGCCATTACGTTGGTGCTATCAGCGGCGGCTCGTTATACCGCCGGTCTTCTTTCCTGCTCGACAAGCTCGGCAGCCAGGTATTCCCCGAGTGGCTGAATATTGTTGAACGCCCTCACCTAAAAGGCGGACTGGCCAGCAGTAACTTTGATCACGAAGGTGTGGCCACCAAAGACATGACTATCGTCGATGGCGGTAAATTATCCACCTACCTGTATACCAGCTACTCAGCCCGCAAACTTAACACCGTGACTAATGGTCATGCCGGTGGCATTCATAACTGGATTGTCAGTGATTCCGGTCAGTCAGACGCAGAGCTGCTGAAAACCATGGGCACAGGCTTGTACGTTACTGAAATGATGGGGCAGGGCGTTAACATCGTAACCGGTGATTATTCCCGTGGTGCTGCCGGTTTCTGGGTGGAAAACGGGGTGATTCAATACCCGGTACATGAAGTCACAATTGCCGGTACTTTGCAGGAAATGTTCGCCAATATTGTTGCCATTGGTGCCGAACGTGATGCACGGGGAAGTGTTAGTACCGGAGCAGTGTTGCTCGAAAAAATGAAAATTGCCGGGGCTTAGTCTCAGGTTTTGTTGTCGGCATCCTTTACACTTTAACAAAGCTGGGCTGCTCTCTTTGTCGTAATGTATTACAAAACAAGGGGTTAACTTTATGGTTTGCAATTTGCATCAGCCGGGCCAGTCTAATTTATAATGAAAAATTGAATACAATGAAAATGTTAAGTCGTATTAGTGGTCTCGTTTTATGTGCTTATGCTGCATCTGGCTTTGCCTCGGTAGAAAACGTTGGTACTTACAACTTAATATTGAAAAACGATCTGAGCACGTCCAGCGATATTGAGGGGCGGATCATGATTGGTGGCGATATCAATGGCGCATCGACAGACGTAGGTAGCCGTATTCCTGCCGACCCGGTGGTTGATGCAGTGACCGTGGTGGGCGATATTAACGCTCCCAGCCTCAAGGCGCTCAATGGTAACGTGGTGTATGGCGGTAACGCTAATCCAGCCAACATCGATGTGCAGGATCACGACGCTGCGCTGATCAAGGAAGACCAACTGATATTACAGACTCGCTTCGATGCAATCTATCAAAGCGTGATTGATGACAGCGATTATTACCAGACGCTGGCCGCAAACGGTACGTTTAATACCTCAGACATGAACAAAAAACTGTTTGAATCATCCAGTAGCGACGATTTACTGGTGTTTAATATTAGCGGTAGCGATTTACAAAGCGGTGGCCTTGAGTTTGGCTTTACGCCAAGCGTACCAATGATCATCAATGTATCCGGTAGCGGCACACTGAATATCAATGCAAAAGCACAGGGCAACTTCGACAAGAGCACGGTTTCGCCACTGGTACTGTGGAACTTCTACGACTACACCGGTCTGAATTTTAATGGTGATGGCTGGAATGGCTCAGTATTGGCGCCTTACGCTGATATCACCAGCTACACAGGAAGCCTTGATGGTGGTATTGCCGCGCTGTCTTATACAGGTGGTGTAGAAGTGCATAATAAACTCTTTACCTACGAACCCCCGCAGGACGAACAAACGCCGGTTTCAGCGCCTTCCGCCGCAGTTTTGTTGTTTGGCGGAGTGCTGTTAGTGATGCGTAAGCGTCGTAAGCTCGCTGCGTAATGAATTCCCCGGGCTCATCCGTCAGATACGGGTGAGCTATTGTCTGCCGGATCCTTTCAGATGTTTCAGGTTAACCGCTAGTGTGTTGTATTAACGTGACCGGGCGTTTATTTATCGCTGCTTTGTGTTGGTGTAGTTTTTTCGCTCAGGGGCTGGCGCAAAGTCAGCAAGCCGAAGCTGTAGTGATTGACTGCGAGAAAGCAGAGTTTGCCTATCTTGATGGTAATTCCGAAGAAGCGCTGATTTACCTCAAGCGATGCCGCCAGCAACTCCCCGATTACCTCCCTGCGCTCACCCTGCTGGGCAAAATACAAACTGAGTATGGTCGTTATAACCTGGCAGTGGATACCTTCCAGCAGGCCCTGGAGCAAGGGGCTGATGCTGAACTCTTTGCCCGGGAATGGTCACGGTCACTGATTGCAGCAAGGCAGTTTGAATCGTTAATCAGCTTCACTGGTTTTAAGGCGTTTACGCCAGCTATGCGTGCAGATTGGCTGAAACAGCGTGCAGTGGCGTGTCGGGAAACTAGCAATGACAACTGCGCCAGGGAAAGTTACGCCGCTCTTAAGTTGTTGGGGGATGAGCTCGCTGCCGCCCTGGGATTTGCTGAGCTGGCGATTAAAAACAAAGCCTGGCAGGACGGGGAAAAACAACTCAGGTTAGCGGCCTCTTTGGCACGCAACGATATACGGGTACTGCTTGCCAGCGGGCGCTTAATGCTTTATCAACAGCGTTTTGACGAGGCGTTAGCTTTTGTGGATAAGGCGTCGGTGCTTGCACCACAGGATCCGCTGGTGTTACGCACGCTGGTAGATGTTTATCTGGCAGCCAATCAACGCGAAGAAGCGGCCAACACGCTGGATCTTATCCTTAGCCTGACACCAGAAGATCCGTTCGCCATGTTGGTACGCAACAGTCTGAAGCCAAATGACAAATACGCTGAAATCCTCGCAACTTATAAAGCGCGTATCGAGCAAATGGATAAAACCACTAAGGCGAATGATCAGACCCTGTTCTATCTGGAAGGCTTAGTTGCATATCAGTCAGGGAGTTACGAACAAGCCCTCAAAGCATTCACTTTTTTAGTCAAAGAGCGTGCCTTTTACCCACAGACATTAACGCTACTGGCCAGAACGCATGTTGCGTTAAAGCAACCCGGGGAGGCGATTGTTCTGCTGGAACCGGAGCAGGATACATTGCTGGCAGAAGCACCAGAGTCCATGGCACTGCTGATTGAACTGTTTATAGAAGACGGTAAGATATTTAAAGCGCTGCCGGCCTGGAGAAGTTTTGCCAACCGGTATCCACAGCGCCTGGAAACCGGTTGGCTGGAAGTTAAAATCCTGTTTGCCCGGGGGATGCAGGCCCCTGCAATGCAAAGGCTCGAACAATTGCAGCAAAGTTTTCCTGAGTCAGAAGAAGTAGCCCGCGTATCAGCAGTGGCCCTGAGTTTCGCCGGCGATTACTCACAAGCACTAAGACTGGTAGAGCAGCAGTTACAACACTCAGCACAGTCACCGGTCTGGTATAATTTTAAAGGTACTCTGCATCTGATGTCGGGAGACGCCGCTAATGCCAGAATGGCATTTGAAAATGCGCTGAGCCGTGATCCCAACATGGTACCGGCCCGGGCCAACCTGGCCTGGCTGGATTTTTACCAGGGCAATAAAAGCACAGCTTTGCAAAAGGTTGAGGAACTGGCGACGCAATATCCTGGACAGCTGCCATTGCAACAGATGTATGCTGGCATGTTACTTTCGTCTGGCCAGGCAGAATTGGCCAAAGAACGCTATGAAAGCCTGTATAAACAAGACAGTAACGAGCGCTCAGTGATTGAAAGCCTGATAGCTGTCTATCAACAGGAGGGTAACACGGCGGGTGCCATCAAAATGCTTTCCCGGCTTATTGACCTGGAGCATGATACTGCCAGAAACCTGCTTCGACGAGCGCAGCTGTATGTGTCTCAACAAGAGTCAAATCGGGCTGACCTGGATCTTTACAAAGCGCTGCCACTGAGCAACGGTAATGCAACGTTGTTGCTGGGGATTGCTAATATAAGCATTCAGTCCGGTAATCAGCGTCTGGCAATTAAATCATTGCAACAAGCCCGGCATATTAATCCTGATGACCCCTTACCTCCAATAAAACTGGCCGAGATATACCTTAATCATAATCAGACTGAGGAGGCTGATAAGGTACTTCAGGCAGCCTCAGATTTTAACCATATCCCTGAATTATGGTTGTTAAAAGGACGCCATGCAGAACAGCAGGGACGGGCCGTTAAGGCCGGTGATTATTACCATCATGCCTTGCGGTTAAATCCTGAATTTGAACTTGCCTATGCCAAACTATACGCTTTAACCCGGTTTGATATTGGCAAAGAAGCTTTCGAAGAGGCCCTTCAAAAGCGGGTGGCTGCAGCGCCTGAGGCGGTATTCAGCCGCAGTTTACTGGGCCAGTATTATTATTATGAACAGCAGTTTAAACAAGCCGTACCTCACTATGAACAGCTCTACCTGACAGCTGCAGAGGATAGTAAGAAAGCGGGCTACGCGCGCCGTCTCGCCCAGCTATATTTTCATTTTGAGCCGCAAAAAGCTATTGAGTATGTAGCCATTGCTGAAGCGATTAACCCGGCAGATCCTTTTATACTGGCGTTAAAAGGCTGGGGACTGGTGCAGCGTAATCATATGGAAAGCGGCCTTAAACTGTTACGAGAGGCATATACCCGCAATGGTCAGGATGCCGACACACAATATTTTCTTGCTTATACCCTCAATGCGCTGGGTATGCGTGAAGAAGCCCGTAAATTTCTTACGCCGTTGGCAGACACACAGGCACCATCAACCTATCCCCAGGAGATTCAGCAATTACATCAGTTGCTAATGACTGAACCCGATTAAGCTATTCAAACAAAGTTATGCTGAGGGAGTGTTACGAAAGAATTATGGAGTAAATCCCAGACACTAAAACAACAGCAACAAGCTAGTGCCTGTGCTGTTGTCCCAGTACGTAAATGAGCGCTTTGGGTGTTTTAGCTGTCTACCGAACCACAGAAGCGATAGCCTTCACCATGAATGGTGACAATCAATTCTTCTTCGTTTGGCTCTGACTCAAAATGCTTACGAATACGGCGGATGGTCACATCCACAGTACGGTCGTTCGGACGCAGTTCTCGGCCGGTCATTTCCATAATCAGCTGTTCACGGGTAAGGATCTTACCTGGGTTGCTCAAAAACAGATGTAAAGCACGGAACTCACTGCGTGGCAGGCGGAACTCATTGCCGCTAGGCGCAATCAGAGAGCGGCTGTCGCCATCTAATGTCCAGCCATTAAAGCTCACCCGGCTTGGTAAATCATCGTCTTCAGTGCTGCTGGTGGTTCGGCTCAGCAGGTTACGTGCGCGGATGGTCAGTTCACGCGGGTTGAAAGGTTTAGTGAGATAATCATCTGCACCAATTTCCAGACCCAGAATACGATCCACATCGTTGTCACGGCCGGTTAAGAAAATCAGGCCAATATTTTTTCGGTCGCGCACTTCACGAGCCAGAATCAATCCGTTCTTACCAGGCAGGTTAATGTCCATGATAACCAGATTGATTGTGTGATTTTCAAAAAAATCATGCATTTGTTCGCCGTTTTCGGCTTCGAAAACGTTATACCCTTCGGCTTCAAACAAACTCTTCAATGTGGTTCGGGTGACCACTTCATCTTCTACTATTAATATGTTGGGCGTCTGCATGTTCACACTCTATTTACAAAAATTAGTACTCTGTACAAAGTTTATCAGATTTTTATTGTTATCGATCTTTTTATCTTGCAAATTAATTGCCACTTTCGTAAAAATACGCTCGAGGGCAGGTTAAGTCCAAGAAAAAATGCGTTAAATAACGGTTTTATGGTTTTTTTACTATTACTGGGAACGTTAGCGTAAATTCAACGCCGTTTCCTTCTTCGCTTTCTAACTTTATATTGCCATTAAGCGCCTGAGTTACCAAGTTAAATACTAAATGCATCCCTAATCCGGAGCCACCCTGGCCACGTTTTGTTGTAACAAAGGGATCAAAAATACGTTTCCTGATGCCTGTAGGTATACCACTTCCATTGTCCTTGTAAATTATTTTCAGTTTTTGGTCATCCGTCAACCTAGCTATGACGTCAATTTTGCCGTTTTCAACCGTTTCGAAGGC
>CATMRP010000174.1 GCA_950073835.1 uncultured Alteromonadaceae bacterium | reverse complement strand
GGAGCAACTTTTTAGCCGGCGAAAGCCGGCTTTTTTCTTTGACTTCCCCGCAGCCCGCTTGCAAAATGCGGTCAGATTCATATCCGATAATGAGTAGTCCGTGATTGCATCTTTCACCACGCCGGTCAGTGATTTGCTGGCGAGTTATTTTAATGAAATGAGCCTGATGTTAATGGCAACCCTGCTGGTTGTTTATGGTGACATTATCAATAAGCAGGTTAAACGCAGCCTGAGCGGCCTGCACTTTATTCTTCGCAGCGGATTGTTTGTGTTGCTGTGTGCGTTTGGTTACGGTGCGCTTACCTTATATGGTGCGCCACTGCTTCATCATATTTTCAAATTTGTGGCCTACGAATACCGTGGTGTGGCATTTATTGCCGCCTTTGTTGCGCTTGGTGTGGCCGCTGAACGCAGAATGTATATCTGAGGTAAACAGTTAAATTCCCGCCAGGGAATTTAATGCTTCGCCAATCTCTAAACGGCCTGCTGTTAAGCTCTTCGGCTTAATTGTAGTGCTAGTCACAAATATTCTGTCCTTTGGTTTAGTTCATCAATCCATGGAAGTGGAGCATACTTATATTGCATGAATAATTGTGCGTAATTTACTTTACTGAGGAGACTGACATGACTAATGAAAGTAATGGAATTCAAGAGCTTTGTGATGGTGAGTATAAATCAATTGTTGGTGGTTACTGGCTTGATGAACCAAAATCGGAATTTGGCAAAACGTTAAATGACATTGGTAATCTTGGCGTGGATTTTGGAAGCTGGCTTTATGATGTAACTCATTAGTAATTTATCGATTCATAATAGAAGGCTAGTGGGGGAGATCTCATGATAAACCTTATGAGAAATCATCTGTGGATTCGGTTGTTCGGTATCTATCTGTGCGTGATAGTTTGTATGTTTATTATCCATGAAGCACTTTTTGTACAGGTTGAGTATCTCCTTTCGCCTTTTTCTGAGTATGGAGCCAGCATTGTTTTCAGAGCCTGTAATCTCCTGGTTTTACTACTATTTATTCAACAGTTTCATCGACATTGCAACGGCATTTCATTAACAGAAACGACATTTATGAAGGGCTGTGATCATCGCGAAGTGTTACGGTATGGTTTGCTAGGGATGATAGCTCTATTGCTTGTCGCTGGCCTGATGATGTATTTGGGTGTGTCAGAGCACAAATTTAACGGGTTCTCTGTTCAGAACATTGTGCAATTGCTCATACTTCTTTTTATTTCGGCCACCTTTGAACAAACCCTGATTAATGGCCTGTTTTTTACTACCTTGTCGAAAACGATGCGGCTGGGTTTCGCTTTGTTTTTGACCGGCGTATTGTTTTGTTATTTGCATTTAGACAACCAGAACTACTCTGTTCTTGCTGCCATAAATACCTTTCTTGCCGGATGTCTTTTCGGCGCGATTTATGCCAGAACACAAAGTATCTGGCCCGCTATTGCTTTTCATTTCTGTTGGAATACAACACAAAGCTTACTGTTGGGATTTAACGTAAGTGGTAACACTTTTGACAGTATTATGAAGACACATCTATCCGGACATTCTTTAGTAAACGGCGGGCATTATGGCCCTGAAGGTTCAATTTTAACGACTGTAGTTAACCTTGGCCTCATTTTAGTGCTGACCAATGCTCTGCTGTTTAACCAAACAAAAAAGGCAACCGTATCAGAGCACTTAGCTGCTCAATAGTCGCTATCCCACTGGAGACTTCAATTCTGCTGTTTTTATGCTCAATAGTAAGGCATAGTGTTAAGGTTTATGAGTTATGAGGTGCGTTAAAGCCTTATACAAAGCTCACACGTTTGCGATACAAAAAACAACAGGGAAAGTTGTATGAGTATACCAGTCAAAATTTATGTGGTCCCCGCCACTTTAGCCCTAATAAGTGTAATCGGCTGCTCGAACGGTACAAAAATAGAGCGAGGATATCCCATAACTTCCATTGATAATTACCGGGTTAATATGCCCGACGCTGAAATTATGCCCTCTTTGGCAGAATTAAAGGGTCTGTCAAAATCATTCGCAATATTCCCGCTTAAAGTAGATAGTCGATTAAAAGTTGGAAGCGGAGTGGCGCGTCAATTTTCTACGGAGCTACAAAACGCCTTACATCTGGCTGGATTTGAAACGGTTGAATCGGGTACTGGGACTATAATGGCTAATGATAGTAAAATTGGCAAAAACGCGGGAGAGCTCACCGGGGCAGGTAATGACTCTGCCGATGCAGCCATAATGCCTACATTACAAGATTTTAGGCTTGTCAGGACATTTTCACCGGCATCAGAGTCGTCAGATGATGATGGGCAGAGGCTAAGTTTTCCCGCGAGCTGCCGTTATGAAGTAAAGGTAACCGGCAAAGTGACCATATTTGATTTTTCTGAAACAACGAAAACTGAATCCGTGACACAACAAGGTGAAGCAACAACTTCAATGGTGAGCAATGATGAGGCTTGCCCGCTTAACGAAGAAGATGCAGTTAACCTGACGTCACGAGCCATAAAAAATACCGTGCAGTTCATCATGCCAACAATACAGCAAAAGTTTAGTCAGCCTGGCTATGTTATGGAGTATCGTAAAAGAGGTGACCTGCATCTGGTAAAAATTACTCTGGGTAAGGAGCAAGACTTGAATGTAGGGCAGAAAATCTATTTTGCAACCCGATTACCAATGGCTAATTACTCTGGAGGTGAGCCCTATATCAAAACGTATCGATATGATTTTCAAGGCGTTGTCTCTGATATGATTAATGACAATTCCGCCTGGGTCGAAGTGGATAGAGAAGCGGAAGGACAACTTAAAAGAGGCGACCTGGCAAAGATACATGATGGTGTAGACTGTAATTACCCTTCTTTTCTTGTTCACAAGGGAATAGATGCGGTACTGCGCAACTTAAACTGAACTCTGGTGGGATGAGCAACATGCCCGCTTATTAAGCGGGCTGCTTACCTCGTTTAATAATACATATCCGCATCCACCGCCGGGGCGGGTGGGGCAATTTCAATGGCGTAGTACATTGCTGCAATGACTATAGCGACCAGTATAAGTGCCAGTAATAACCGGGAAGAAGAAATTCCTGGTTCATTGGTGGGCTTTTTACCATGCAGCATCGCGGGCACCAGCATCTGCTTTTTAAATCGGGCGTAAAACACTACTGCGATAATATGCAATGCAATGGCCGCCAGCAGAACATTAAAGGCCGTATGGTGAATAGTGTTCATGGTGTCGCGGGTGGCGTCGGAGACGGCGTCGTAATAAGGGCCGTTATTAATAATATCGTCGCCGATAAATAAGCCACTGATGCCCTGTAGCGCCACTAACAACAGCAGGATAATCACCATCCAGCCGCCCATAGGGTTGTGTCCGGCATGTTCTGGCGAATTTGGGTTAGTCATGGTTTTCGCATAGGAAAGCACTTTGCCGGGTCCGGCTAAAAACTGGCTGAAACGGGCGTAAGTGGTGCCTGTAAATCCCCAGAGTAGGCGAAACAAAATCAGGCCCAGCGTGAAATAGCCAATTTTAAAATGCCAGTCAATGGCGTCGAATACCTCGGCGGTGAGGTATTGCGCCAAAATGCAGGCTACCAGCAGCCAGTGGAAGAGGCGGGTCGGAATATCCCAGATAAGACGTTTTTCCATTTCTATAAGTCCTGTAACAAACCTGTTGGTGTTAAACGTAATTAGTTTATTTGCGGCGCAAAGGGCCTTCATTGAACCCGGACAGGCGGCAAAGTTCAACCATTTGTGGGTTTTCATCTGCACGGCTATCAGGCACAATTCGCCCATCAACAGTCACATTGCCCGGAAAACTGTCCCTACAGTCAATCAAGGGCACCTTAAATAAGCAAGCAGGTTTTCGATGAAAGTAGGTCTTTTTGGCGCCAATGGTCGGATGGGACGGGTATTGATTGAAGCGCTCAATGAACATGATAACGCCTCATTAAGTGTTGCATCGGTTCGTGATGACTCTCCGTGGGTCGGTATGGATGTGGGTGAACTGGCGGGCATAGGCAAGCTGGAAACTGCGTGTAGCGCTTTGTCTACCATTAATCCGGCAGTCGTTGACGTGATGATCGACTTTACTCTGCCTGCCGCATTCGATAGTAACCTTAAGTGGTGTGTGACTAACAACAAACCTGTGGTCATTGGTACTACCGGTTTGTCAGCCGCGCAGCTGGATTTGCTGGCTGATGCAGCAACCAGAATTCCGGTGGTATTTGCCGCAAATTACAGTGTTGGGGTGAATTTAATGTTATCCCTGGTAAAACAGGCTGCCCGTGCACTGGGTGCCACTGCGGATATCGAAATTTTAGAGGCGCACCATCGCTTTAAACAGGATGCACCGTCGGGCACCGCCATGGCGATTGGTGAAGCTATTGCCGACGAACTGGGCCGCGACCTTTCAACCTGTGCTGTGTATGGCCGCGAGGGCAAAACACCGCCGCGAGACCACAATACTATTGGCTTTGCCACCGTTCGCGCCGGTGATGTTGTAGGTGAACATACTGCTTTATTCGCCGATATCGGTGAGCGCCTGGAGATTACCCATAAGGCTTCCAGTCGCTTAACTTTCGCCCGCGGTGCAGTGCAGGCTGCAATGTGGCTGACACAGCAGGATGCTGGCCAGTACGGCATGAATGACGTATTGTCTTTAAATCAATAATAAATAGAAAACGGCAGAAAATGGCCCAATGAATTGCTTTTTTGGCATGTTTGCGTGAATTTATAGCTTAACGGGTTATTTTAATAATTTTTCCAGATCGGAATAGACCTTTAAAGTCTCTTAAGCTATAATCCACGGAATTTGCCAAAAATTAGTGTTGAAACCGCTGCCGCATGAGCTTCGGCGGCAGTTTGAGCACATATTCATTAGCTGCAAATTCTAGTAAACGGGATGTAAATTCAATATTACCTCCCGTTTTTTGTGAGTGTTATTTAAAACTCTCGGTTATCCTTAATTTGGAGGTTGACTTGGCTAATTCCGCCCTTCTGGTCTTAGAAGATGGTTCTGTGTTTAAGGGTACTGCTATTGGTGCTCAAGGTATGTCAGTTGGTGAAGTAGTATTTAATACATCAATGACCGGCTACCAGGAAATTCTGACTGACCCTTCTTACGCTGAACAAATTGTTACTCTTACTTATCCCCATATCGGCAATACCGGTACCAACCCGGAAGATGTTGAATCTGACAAAATCTGGTCAAAAGGTCTGGTTATAAGAGATCTTCCTCTCGTTGCCAGCAACTATCGAAACGAACAAACCTTGTCTGATTATCTCAAAGCCAACAATGTAGTGGGCATTGCAGATATCGACACCCGTCGTTTAACGCGCATTCTGCGCGACAAAGGCGCACAAAACGGTTGCATCATTTGCACCGACGCGCTGGATGAAGCGGCGGCGCTGGAAAACGCCAAAGCGTTCCCCGGCCTCAAAGGCATGGACTTAGCAAAAGTGGTTTCGACCACACAAATCACCGAATGGACCAGCGGTGTATGGGAGCTTGAAGGCGGCTATAAAGACGGTGCGGACTATAAATACCATGTAGTAGCCTACGACTATGGTGCCAAACATAACATACTGCGTATGTTGGTAGACCGCGGCTGTAAGTTGACACTGGTGCCTGCACAAACCTCGGCCGAAGACGTCCTGGCGATGAATCCGGACGGTGTGTTCCTGTCAAACGGCCCGGGCGACCCTGAGCCATGTGACTACGCCATTGAAGCGATCAAAACCATTGTCGATACCGGGTTGCCGGTATTCGGTATTTGTTTAGGACACCAGTTACTGGCTCTGGCCAGCGGTGCTAAAACGGTTAAAATGAAGTTTGGACACCATGGTGCCAACCACCCGGTGAAAGACCTGGAACGTGACGTGGTGATGATCACCAGTCAAAACCACGGTTTTGCGGTTGATGAAGCAAATCTGCCAGACAACCTTAAAGTGACGCACGTGTCGTTGTTTGATAAATCCCTGCAGGGTATTCATCGTACCGACAAGCCGGCGTTCAGCTTCCAGGGACACCCTGAAGCGAGTCCAGGTCCGCACGATGCGGCTGCATTATTTGATCACTTTATCGACTTAATCGAACAGTCAAAGCAGTAGGAACTTGCCCCAATGCCAAAACGTACCGACCTAAAAAGTATCCTAATCCTCGGCGCCGGGCCTATCGTTATCGGTCAGGCCTGTGAATTTGACTATTCAGGTGCCCAGGCGTGTAAAGCTCTTCGTGAAGAAGGCTACCGCGTAATTCTGGTTAACTCTAACCCTGCCACCATCATGACCGATCCGGAAATGGCCGATGCCACGTACATCGAGCCGATTCACTGGGAAGTGGTGCGCAAGATCATCGAGAAAGAGCGTCCTGACGCGATCCTGCCTACCATGGGTGGCCAGACTGCCCTTAACTGTGCGCTGGATTTGAACCGCGAAGGTGTACTGGACGAATTTAATGTAGAACTGATTGGCGCCACAGCTGACGCTATCGATAAAGCGGAAGACCGCGAACGATTCGATAAAGCCATGAAGTCTATTGGTCTGGAGTGTCCGCGTGCAGAAATCGCCCACACAATGGAACAGGCTCACGATGTGTTAAGCCGAATTGGCTTCCCGTGTATCATCCGTCCGTCATTCACCATGGGTGGCACCGGTGGTGGTATCGCATATAACATCGATGAGTTTAATGAAATCTGTACCCGTGGTCTGGATTTATCCCCCACCAACGAGCTGTTGATCGATGAATCACTGATTGGCTGGAAAGAGTACGAGATGGAAGTGGTCCGCGATAAAGCCGACAACTGTATCATCGTTTGTACCATTGAAAACTTCGACCCCATGGGTGTGCACACTGGTGACTCGATTACCGTAGCGCCTGCACAAACCCTGACCGACAAAGAATTCCAGATTATGCGTAATGCAGCCATGGCTGTACTGCGTGAAATCGGCGTGGAAACCGGCGGCTCAAACGTCCAGTTTGGTGTTGACCCGAAAACCGGCCGTCTGGTAATCATTGAGATGAATCCACGGGTATCCCGTTCATCTGCGCTGGCTTCTAAAGCAACCGGTTTCCCGATTGCCAAAGTGGCAGCCAAACTGGCGGTAGGTTATACGCTGGACGAACTGGCTAACGATATTACCGGCGGTTTAACGCCTGCGTCGTTTGAGCCGGCCATCGACTACGTAGTCACAAAAATCCCACGCTTTAACTTTGAGAAGTTTGCCGGTTCTAATGACCGTCTGACTACTCAGATGAAGTCGGTGGGTGAGGTAATGGCGATTGGCCGTAACCAGCAGGAATCACTGCAAAAAGCCCTGCGTGGTCTGGAAGTGGGCGCAGCCGGTCTTGACCCGATTCTCGACCTCGACGATCCGGAAGCACAAAACAAGCTGGTTTATGAACTGCGTCAACCGGGTGCAGAGCGTATCTGGTACATTGGTGATGCCTTCCGTTCAGGCATGAGCGTGGAAGAAGTCTTTAAACTGACTAACATTGATCGCTGGTTCCTGGTGCAATTAGAAGAGCTGGTGCTGCTTGAACAAAAAGTGGCTGAGCTGGGTGTGGCCAACATCGATGAAAATCTGATGACCACCCTTAAGCGCAAAGGTTTCTCTGATGCCCGTTTGGCAGACCTTACGGCAGTAGCCGAAAGCGATGTCCGCGACCTGCGTTTAGGCATGGGTATTAAGCCGGTGTATAAGCGAGTCGATACCTGTGCGGCTGAGTTTGCTACCAGCACAGCTTACATGTACTCAACCTATGATGAAGAGTGTGAAGCAGCGCCTTCAGACAAAGACAAAATCATGGTTTTAGGGGGGGGGCCTAACCGTATCGGTCAGGGTATCGAGTTCGATTACTGTTGTGTGCATGCGGCGCTTTCGATGCGTGAAGACGGTTATGAAACCATCATGGTTAACTGTAACCCGGAAACCGTTTCTACCGACTACGACACCTCAGATCGTTTGTACTTCGAACCGGTAACGCTGGAAGATGTACTGGAAATTGTTGCCGTTGAACAGCCCAAAGGCGTTATCGTGCAGTACGGCGGTCAGACGCCGCTTAAACTGGCCCGCGCTCTGGAAGCTAACGGTGTACCCATTATCGGTACTTCACCAGAAGCCATCGACCGCGCTGAAGACCGTGAGCGTTTTCAGCAAATGGTTAACAAACTGGCCCTGAAACAGCCCGCTAACGCAACCGTTAGTAACATGGAACAGGCGCTTGAGAAAGCCAAGGAAATCGGCTTCCCGCTGGTAGTTCGCCCTTCTTACGTATTAGGTGGTCGTGCGATGGAAATCGTGTACGACTTAAAAGACCTGAAACGTTACCTGAACGAAGCGGTGAAAGTGTCTAACGACTCACCGGTACTGCTGGACCGCTTCCTTGACGACGCTATCGAAGTCGATATCGATGCAGTATGTGACGGTACCGATGTAGTGATTGGCGGTATCATGGAGCACATCGAACAAGCCGGTGTTCACTCTGGTGACTCAGCCTGTTCACTGCCTCCGCACTCACTGTCAAAAGATATTCAGGACGTGATGCGCGAGCAGGTTAAGGCAATGGCTCTTGAGCTTGGCGTGGTTGGCCTGATGAATACGCAGTTTGCGATTAAAGACGGCGAAGTCTACCTGATTGAGGTAAACCCCCGAGCCGCTCGTACTATTCCGTTTGTATCGAAAGCCACAGGTGTTCCTCTGGCCAAGATCGCAGCGCGGGTAATGGCGGGCAAATCACTCAAAGAGCAGGGCTTTACTGAGGAAGTTATCCCACCGTTCTACTCTGTGAAAGAAGTGGTACTGCCATTTGCTAAGTTCCAGGGCGTGGATCCGCTGTTAGGCCCGGAAATGCGTTCAACCGGTGAGGTGATGGGCGTAGGTGATACCTTTGAAGAAGCCTATGCTAAGGCTAACCTTGGTGCTGGTGCACCGCTGCCTGCTTCGGGTAAAGCGTTGTTATCAGTACGTCAAACCGATAAGCCTAAACTGGCAGAGCTTTCTAAAGCACTGATCGCCAAAGGCTTTACCATTGAGTGTACCAGCGGTACTGCAGAGTCTTTGCGAGCGCAGGGCATTGAAGTGTCGGTGGTGAATAAGCTTTCGGAAGGACGTCCGAATATTGTGGACGCAATTAAGAATGGTGAATATTCTTACATTGTAAACACAACGGAAGGTCGTCAGGCGATTACCGACTCAGTGTACATTCGTCGAGAAGCGCTGGTGAATAAAGTTACCTACACCACGACCATGAACGCAGCATTTGCCACTGTTCAGGCAAAATCCGCTGACGATCGCGGTAAGGTAACGTCTGTTCAGGCGCTACACGCCAAAATAAACGGGTAATGACAAAAAGAAGGATTCTGTGTATTCTTCTTAAATAACAAAAAAGGGGTCAGAGTACATTAATGCCATTCATTAATGTACTCTGACCCCTTTTTAATTTTTATTAATTTCCAGGTAAGTGAGAATAACAACATGACTCAATATCCTATGACTGCACGTGGCGCTGAGATGCTTCGCGAGGAGTTGAATCAACTTAAATCGGTAGAGCGGCCTAAAATTATCGCTTCTATTGCGGAAGCCCGTGAGCACGGTGACTTAAAAGAGAATGCCGAATACCACGCTGCTCGGGAACAGCAAAGCTTCTGTGAAGGCCGCATTCAGGACATCGAAGGTAAACTGTCTAATGCACAAATCATTGATGTCAC
>CATMRP010000173.1 GCA_950073835.1 uncultured Alteromonadaceae bacterium | reverse complement strand
CAGGGATTTATACTGGCTGATGACTCAGCCAGAGAATTACTATTACCTATTGACCGGAGTTGGGCTCATATGTGTTATACGCAATTTGCCACACCTGTAGCGCATTGCTACAATGTAATGACAAACCATTAGGAGACATATTATGGCAACCGCGAGCGTAAGACTAGACCAAGATCTAGTTGAGAAAGCTACAATTATGGGCAAAGCACTAAACCGAACTATGCCAAAACAGATAGAGCATTGGGCTAAGATAGGTGAAATGATGGAAGATAACCCAGATTTGCCTTACGAATTCGTAAAACAGGCAATTATCTCCAAAGCTGAAAAAGAGGCTGGAAAATTGGAGCCTTACGACTTTGGCTAAGATTACCAGTGTTTTACAGACAGCTAAATTTAAGAGAGCAGTAAAGAAGTTACATCAGAATCAGAAAAAAGACTTGGATAAAGCTGTTAAGGAACTAATGGCCGATCCTCTTCTAGGGGAGCAGAAAAAAGGCGATTTAGCCTTTCTTCGTGTGTACAAATTCAAGATGGTCAAGCAGTTAACTTTACTTGGTTACAGCTACGAGGATGGCACTGTAATACTTGAATTGATAGCACTTGGCTCTCATGAAAACTTTTATCGCGATGTTAAAAAATTATTCTGACCAATTGCGTATAACTATTAAATAGACACCAAAACAGTCTGAATAAAACTGCCATTATGGTGCTTTTCAATCTCCTAATCGTTTCAGATTATCTTAAATGTCCCACAGATAAAAGAATGCGGCTGTGAGGGTGTTTTTTATCCAACATTAAATACACCACTCCCTACTAAAATTGAAGTTTGGTGTAAAACGCGCACCAGAGAATAAATTACGCTCTCTCGACAGCTACCATCGATTTAATTTTTGGCTGATAACTAAGCGCTTCAGATTAAACTATAGAATACCGTGCCCTCGGCTAATCCCGCTGGCAGCGATTTTACCTTCTGCCAGTACAATATCGTCGAGTTTAATTTTGAACGGGCTGTCAACTTTACCAACAATACTGTATTCAAATCCATAAATATGGTTGTCATGAATATGCACCTTTGCTGAACGGGCTGGCGAGACTAATTCGTAAACCCCGTTGTCGGCATGCTCATTGATGATATTCACCATCCAGTTACCGCGGTCCATATCGATATTGAGCGTTTTCTCAAGCATTCGTCATTCTCCGAAAAACGTTGTGTGTCACCTGAAATCACTAAAGAACCACACTGCCAACTGCCAGTGTACTGATATTTGAATTATTGAAATAACGGCCTTAGAACTAACAGCCGGATGTAGACAAATGATTAAATTTATTCTAGGGCCAAACCGGCCTGATACAAAGCGTTTTTCTTTAACTGATAATGATCTGCCACAATGGCAGCCGCTTTTTTCAGGGGTAAATCCTGCTTCAGGCGTTTAAGCAGCGCCATGGCCTCGCTGGGTAGCTCATTACTGGCAGGCGGCGCACCGGCCACCATCAGCACAAATTCCCCTTTTTGATGCACTGCATCTGCTTCCAGCCAGGCGATGATACCATCCGGCGTATCGCTGACGTAGGTCTCAAAGGTTTTGGTCAGTTCTTTGGCCAGTACCAGATGTCGTTCTGGCCCCAGGGCGGTCTTGATATCCTTAACGGTATCCAGGATGCGCCGGGGTGCCTCGTAAAATACACTGGTGCAGGTGCGGTCGAGCAACGTTGCCAGGACATTCATACGGGCCTGATTTTTAACCGGTAAAAACCCTTCAAATATAAATCTGTCGGTAGCCAGCCCGGAAGCACTCAGCGCTGTAATTGCCGCACAAGGGCCAGGCAAGGCAACCACATTAATGCCATTAGACCGGCATGCACGCACCAGTACAAAACCCGGATCGCTGATTAACGGTGTGCCAGCATCACTGATTAACGCCACGGATTCACCGCCGAGTAGTTTATTGCACAGCATTTGCGTACGCTTTTCTTCGTTATGATCGTGCAGCGACAGGGTTTTCGCCTGAATAGAGAAATGTTGTAAAAGCTTCTGACTATGCCGGGTATCTTCCGCTGCAATCCAATCTACTGCGCCTAACACGTCGATAGCCCGCTCGGTGATATCCTGCAGGTTGCCTATAGGCGTGGGCACAATATATAGGGTAGCGGCGGTCATAGGGTAAAATCCGGCAAAGCTGAAAGGCTGTCAATATACCTGTTTGTCACCACGGCGGAAACCTTTGTGTGGTATTCGCTGGTCTTTGGGCCAGAATTTAGATTCAGCCGTAGATTTTAGTTATCAGTCAGTTAAACTGAGGGTTCAGAAATAATTGTATGGAATCGCGAAACGGTTATGCGTCGATGTTACCCATGGTTACTGTTTGGTTTAAGTGTGACTTTACTGTTGAACGGTTGCGGTTCAACTGAACCAACCACCCGCGTCCCGGTGAAAACCCCAGTGCCGGAGGTACAAACCGAAGAGCATACCGAGACCACACTAACACCGGCGATGATGGTCGCCCGAGCGCAGGATATCTGGCAGTCAACCGGCGATGTGAATGCGCGTAACGGCTATCTGCTGGATGCAGCGCAGGGCTTTCTGGCAAACGATGCGCCAGCCAAGGCAAGTCAGATCAGTTACATGCTGCGCGGGCAAATCCAGTTACCAGAACAGCAAAACCGTTATCAGTTACTACTGGTCGAACTCTACGGTAACGATCCCCGGGTAGGCAGTGCACAGCGACTCGAACTGCTGCAATCCATCAGCGCCTTTGACCCGGCGACTAAAGCGCGCAAATTTGCCTTGATGGCTACTGATTATGCCCGCCTTGGTCAATGGCTGGCGGCCGCTGACGCGCTGCTTAACAGTGATGATGCCAACCCCGAATATGTGGCCAAGGCATGGCAATGGGTGAATCAGGCCTCAGCACAGCAATTGCAAGACAGTGCCCGCTTTACCAAACTCCCGGCATACGTCTCTTTACGTCAGCTTATTCTTGAACATGGTTTTGAGCCTGACCTGCTCAGGCAGCAACTGGCTCAGTATCAACGCGTATTTCGTAATCACCCGCTGGTTACTCATTGGCCAAACAACCTGAGCAACCTTGAGCAGCTTAGCCAGACCAATCGTGAACACATCGCCGTTATGTTACCACTCAGTGGTCGATTGCAGGTTACCGGTATGGCCATAAAAGAAGGGATCCTGGCTGCCTATTTTAACGATACCAGTGCAATGAATGCGACCCGGATCCCGCAGTTACAATTTATCGACACCAATGGTACCACCGCCGATGAGTTAATTACCGCCGCTGCCGATGCAGACTGGATCATTGGCCCCTTACTGAAAGAAAATGTCGATGCATTGTTGCCGAAACTCAGCCCGCAACACCGTATTTTGACGCTGAACCGCCCGGAAGCTACACTTCCGGTGCTGGCTGATAGCGAACAACAGCAAGAGCTGCTGCCAGCCAGCTTCAGCTCACAGATCTATTACGCCCTCGCACCAGAAGACGAAGCCAGCCAGCTGGCCGAACGGGTATTTTCCCGCGGGCGTCGCTCACCGGTACTGGTTGCCTCAGAAAATACCCTCCACCAGCGCATGCAGGACGCCTTTTTAACCCGCTGGCAACAGCTCACCAGTGGCCTGGCAGCAAGCCAGCACAGTGCCCCAACCCTGGTAACCTATTCCGACAACAATACCCTGCGCGAGGGCATTCTGGACGCACTGGACGTTGCCCAGAGTAAGGAACGCATTAAAGAAATACAGAGTTTCGCCGACGATGAACTGTATAACATGGCGCGTAACCGCCGGGATATTGATGCGGTAGTGGTTTTTACCTCACCGGAACAAACCGAACTGGTTAACCCGGTGATTGAAGCCAGCATCAGTCCCTTTGGTGGCGTTACCGTGCCGGTATTTGCAACTTCCCGCTCAATTGATTATGCCCAGTCGCGCAATCAGTGGCGTGATTTGGAGAACCTGCATTTCCTCGATATGCCCTGGGTACTGCCCGACAACCCGGCGCCAGAACTGGCCGCCCAAACCGAAGCACTGTGGCCGCAGCGCCCTACCCCATTGCAACGGCTGTTCGCCTTTGGCGTGGATGCCTACAACCTGCTACCGCGGATTAACAGTATGGCATGGTTACCACAGTTACAGTACGAGGGCCTTACCGGCGCGCTTAGTGTTAATCAGCACAACGAGATAGTGCGCAGTTTACCGGAAGCCGTGGTCACTCAGGAGCGCGTACAGGTACTGGCTGAGTAACGTTATGGCACGTTGGATTGGTCACAACCAGGAAAAACGTGCGCAACATTACCTGCAGGCGGCCGGGTTGACTCTGGTGGCCAAAAACGTGACCTATCGCGGCAGCGAAATCGATTTGATAATGAAAGAACAGCAAACCTGGGTATGCGTGGAAGTAAAATATCGCCAGCAGGATAGTCATGGCCACGCAGCCGAAACAATCAGTGCGGCAAAAATTCACCGAATGGGTACTGCGTTTCAGCGTTATTTAAGTGATAATGGGATTAATTCCAATATGGTTCCCATGCGGCTTGACGCAGTAGTCATTGACGGTGACACCATCCACTGGCTGAAGAACATCACTCAGTAGGATCATGGGGCCTGTGCAGTTAAGAGAAACGATATATCTACATGATCGACAATATCAAAGCGAATTTTACCGAAAGTATCCAAACCAAAATTGCCGCGTCTGAAATGCTGCCGCCAGCCATCGATAAAGCGGCCATGATGATGGTCGATGCGCTGATCCATGGCAATAAAATATTAAGTTGTGGTAACGGTGGCTCAGCCGGCGACGCCCAGCACTTTTCATCGGAAATGTTAAACCGCTTCGAACGTGACCGCCCCAGCCTGCCGGCGATAGCCATTACCACTGATACGTCAACGTTAACGTCGATTACCAACGACTACAGCTATGATGAAGTGTTCTCCAAGCAGGTACGCGCGCTGGGCCAGCCAGGTGATGTATTACTGGCTATTTCTACCAGCGGTAACTCCCGTAATGTCATTAACGCCATGGAAGCCGCGTTATCACGAGACATGACCATCGTTGCCCTGACCGGTAAAGACGGCGGTGAGATGGCAGGATTTCTGGGTGAACACGATGTGGAAATCCGTGTTCCCTCCAACCGCACAGCGCGGATCCAGGAAGTACATCTGCTGGTCATTCATTGTTTATGCGAGTGTATTGATGACAGTTTGTTCCCGGCCCATGACCCTGATGGCTATTAAACCTCTGTTACGCAACATTGTGAGCGTTGGCGCGGTCCTGATATTATCAGGCAGCCTTAACGGCTGTGCCGTGGTTGCAGTTGGCGCGGTAAGCGCCACCGCCGTATCGGTGTCTAATGACCGCCGTACGGCTGGCACTCAGTTAGACGATTTTAATGCACAAAATACGGCTTCCCGACTGTTAGGGAAGCAGGATAACCTTAACGAAACCGCTAACATTGAAGTCACCGTTTATAACAAGGTGGCATTACTTACCGGGCAGGCGCCAAGCCAGGCCGATATTAAGCAGGCCGAAGAACAGGTTCGCAGTATTAGTTATGTCACCAAGATCCACAACCAGATCCGTATCGGTCAACCCATTGCCACCTCCAGCGAACTGTACGATCGCTGGTTGGCAACCAAGATCCGTACTAAAATTCTGGCCTCAGACAATGTACCAACCTCGCAAATCAGTATCATTGTCGAAGACTCCGAAGTATTTTTAATGGGCCTGGTTACCAATCAGGAGGCCACCGCTGCAGTTGATATCGCTCGCCATGTCGACGGCGTCGCGCGGGTCATTCGTGCATTTGAAATTTACTAACAGGGCGATACCAATAACGCGAGCTTTACCCTGATAGACAAAGGCTCACCGTGCATTTATGCTAAAGGCAATTACTCTGACAATGTTGATCGGAAAATCGTGGATGTCCAGGTACGTCAGTCGCCAGACTGTTAATCAAGTCTCGTTACGTGTAGTCCTCTGCTCCCTGGCGTTGTTTTTCAGTATCACAGGCAATGCAGCACCATCGCAGCTCAGCGATTACTTCAGAGAAGTCTGGACCACCCGCGACGGACTCCCGCACAATACCATCAATGCAATCGAACAAAGTGAAGACGGCTACCTGTGGGTAGGGACCTGGGAAGGCGCGGCCCGCTTTAATGGCCGTTCGTTTACCGTGTTTGGCCGCGGCGAACCCAGTGGAATGCCGGATGTTGGTATCCGCACTATCTATAAAAACCGTCAGCAGAATTTAATTTTTGCCGGCGCCCGCGGCGGATTAAGCGAGCGCCAGCCGGACGCCTGGCAGAGCTGGCAGCCTTACCGGGTATTAATTAACGCCGTGACCGACGATATACAGGGTAATCTGTGGATAGCAACTGAAGGGCAAGGGGTCTATCGTCAGACTGTCCGGGGCGAACGGACCCAACTGACGGCTCAACAAGGCTTACCGAGTAACGTGGTGTCCAGCGTACTGAGCACCGATGATGGCAGTGTCTGGCTGGGCACCGGGCGCGGACTGGTGCGCCTCAGCAGCGAAGATGACAGTTATACGCAGGAACGGATCAACGGGTTACCTGAAGTCCCGGTACTGGCCCTGACTGCCTATAATAACGGCCTGTTAATTGGCACCGAACGGGGTCTTTACCAGTATCAGGCCGGTAAGGTCAGCGTCTTTTCCTCTCAGTTAATGAATCTGCCGGTATCAGCGTTACTGGCTTTTGATGATCAAATCTGGGTAGGCACCACCGACCGCGGGCTACTGCGGTACAGTGAAGCTGGCCTGGAAAGCCTGAATATGGCTGCGGGCCTGCCAAACAATCGGATCCTGTCATTGTTCCGTGACCGGGAAAACAGTATCTGGGTTGGCACCAATGGCGGCTTATTCAGGCTCCGTGACGCGCCTTTTGTCACCCTCACTACCGAGCAGGGCTTAGCCGGCAATTATATTCGTTCGGTACTGTCACACAGTGACGGCAGTGTCTGGGTTGGCAGCAGTCAGGGCGTTAGTCGTATCACTGAGCAGGGTATAGAAACCTTAGATTTTTCAGCTTACAGCGACGGCCAGTCGGTGCTCAGTATGGTTGAAGGGCCTGAAGGCTCAGTTTGGATAGGCACCTATTCTGATGGTGTCCTGCAGTGGCAGGACGATGCTATTGTTCAGCAGTACAACCGGCAAACGGGTTTACTGGCTAACGAAATTCGCGCCATCGCCGTTACCCCACAGGGCGGTTTATGGGTAGGCACAGGTCACGGCTTGAACTATGTCGACAGCAACGGCGTGCGCAGTTTCACTACAGAAGATGGCCTACCCACGCCATTTGTTATGGCGCTGTATTTACACGATGACGGGCGCCTGTTTATTGGTACCGGTGGCGGTGTGGTTATTCGCAGTCCGAACGGCGACATTACGCCGGTAGATATCAGTAAGCTGGATGACGCCGAATATGCCTTTGGTTTCGAACCGGAACCGGTTGCTGGCCTGCTGTGGATGAGCACCGATCGCGGCCTGGTGGCCTATGACCTGACCACCGGCCGTTTAGCCATGCTGGGCCGTGACGCAGGCCTGCCTTTTGATAAGGTCTTCCAGGCGGTAGTCGACCAGGACCGACATCTATGGTTAAGCAGCAATCGCGGTATATTGCGTTTCAGGCGCAAACAAATTGCAGCGTACCTTGCCGGCGACCGCCAGCAGGTCGATTTCGAACTCTTTGGCGAAAGCGATGGCATGCAAAGTGCTCAGGCCAATGGCGGATCCATGCAGGCTGCCACACTGGCTCAGGACGGTACGGTATGGTTTGCAACATCCAAAGGCGCCAGCCGGGTGAACCCTGCCGAACTCAAGCGCTTTTCAGCCAATACCCCGCCGGTGGTGATAGAAGGCATTAAAGTGAATGGTTCCGCTTTGCCTTTACACACCGAAAGAGACATCGCTCCCGGCGCAGACCGAATCGAGATTCAGTTTGCCGGACTCGGCTTTGTAATGCCCGAGCGAATTCAATACCGCACCCGCTTACAGGGTTTCGATAACAGTTGGGTCAACCGGGGATCAAATACTATTGCCGAGTACACTAACCTGCCACCGGGCGACTATCAGTTTATGGTAAGCGCCTCATATCCTGGGGGTGCCTGGGGTGAACAAAATGCCCGTTTCCGTTTTACTATTGCTCCTTATTTCTGGCAACAAACCGGCTTCTGGCTGGTGGTCCTGCTGACTGTTATCGCCATGGTCATTGTGGCGCACCGCTGGCGTATGAAGAGTTTGCGCCAGCGCGCCGAGGAACTCAGTACCCAGGTGGCCGAGCAAACGTACACACTTAAACAACAGGCAGACAACCTACGTAAAGTCGATGAGGAGCGCTCGGCATTATTAAGGGAAATCAAGCGCCAGGCAGCTGAGTTTGAGCAGCAGGCCCGATCAGATAAACTCACCGGGCTCGCCAACCGTCGGGCATTCGATGAGTCACTGCACCGCGAATGTGCCCGTTCGAAGAGACGCAATCTGCCGCTGTGCCTGGCGCTATTGGATATTGATCATTTCAAGCAAATTAACGATACGTTTAATCACAGCATTGGCGACAAAGTGCTTAAGCGGGTGGCCGATGTTATTAGTCATCACTGCCGAGAGGAAGACCTGGTCGCGCGTTGGGGCGGTGAAGAGTTTGTGATTTTACTACCAAATTGCGATACCCAGGCAGCACGGGAGATTTGTGAGCGCATTCGCCTGGCAGTCAGCGAAACCGAATGCTCTGCCATTGCCACGGGCATTTCCCTGACCATCAGTATTGGCGTCACGGCGTATCACAGCGACGATACATTGGATAAGTTGATTTCGCGCGCAGACAAAGCGTTATATGCCGCTAAACAAGCGGGTCGCAATCATCTTACCCTGATTTAAGCGGCCAGACTTTACTCTTTTGTCGGATAACAACGACTGGCAAATGAGGGTAACCTGGCCTGCGACCGGCCATAGAGATGCACGTGCCAGGTGGGATGAATACCACGCGTAGCGTCGATTGCATGAATATCACTATCAGTCATCACCAACACATCACCGCTTGCCACCGCGCACTCTTTTACCTTCCGGATGTGATCATCGGCGCAATGATAAAACACGTGGAATTCGATTCCCGACAGTCCAACAATTACCGCCCAGGTTCGATGGTCGTGAGGTGGCGTATTGACTCCCACACCGTCAGAGACCAGATAGACCGAGGGGCCGCCGGCCGGGTCCTCACTCAGAGGATACATAAACTCTTTACCAGGCCCGGCCAGTTGAAACTGACTTAAATCGAAATTCGATGCCAGGCATATCTTTTTGAGATGTTCACCGAAAGCTTGCAACTGTGCGTATTCAGGTGTCCTGTTGTGGCATTCGCCCCGGATTTGCCGGGCAAAGTCTTCCAGAGCATGCAGAGAAGCGGTCATAAAGCTGTTTCCTGATAGTATCAATCTTGCAAAATAGCATGCGGGCAAGCTAACTTCCATGAGCCAGGCCACCGGGCCGGCCAAGCCCTGCAAAGTAACCTTATCGTCGACATAATACTTTGGTGGTACAGCACTGCTGCTTAAATAACCATCAGCTATACTACCTCTGCTATAAAACGCAGAACTGGTATGGGCTGGCGTCCGGCCAGCCGTATTGAGGTCCAATTTCTACCCTATCCAACACCCAGCTTTGTCGACAATAAAGCCTGATTCATATTGACTGAAGCACTTAAAAGCCCTATATTGTCGACATGATTTCTAACAGTGAGTCGATAATTGTGAGTATCGCAGCCTTTGCTGAACAAGCGGTTACCAGTGCTGATAAAACCTTTTTACAACTTCGGGTAGATA
>CATMRP010000172.1 GCA_950073835.1 uncultured Alteromonadaceae bacterium | reverse complement strand
TGGCTTCACGACCGCATAATGGTGAAAGACAAACCGAAAGAAGTCACCGGCCCGGCACAACCACTCTGGCAACCTGCGGCCTTCGTAAAAGCGCTGGTCGCCGGAATAACCGTTGGTGGCAGTTATTATCTGGCCAGCCTGGGTGGTATTGATAATCCGTACTGGGTGCCCATTACGGTTGCCGCCATTTTGCAAGGCCAACGCATGACCGAGTTCTGGCAGCGCTCTTTGCACCGGGCCACGGGCACGGCGCTGGGCATGTTACTTGCCGCCGGTATTTTTGCCCTGTCTCCTTCGCCGCTGGTACTGCTCCTGTTGTTGTTTGTGCTGGCGTTTACTATCGAAATGCTGATCACTAAAAATTATGCGCTGGCGTGTATTTTCATTACACCGTTAACCGTTATCCTTGCCCATACCGCGCCACCTGGTTTTAGCGCCCAAACGCTGATCATTGCCCGTATGACCGATGTATTAATAGGCATTGGTTTTGCCCTGCTGGCCGGGGTAATACTCAAACTTCTGCCGGTAGAAAACCGCTGAGCGGTAGCTTTCAGACTACCAAATTGCTTGTTTTACGTGCCCTATCCATTACACTTTTGCTGGAAGAATAATCCTCTACATCAATAAAAACGACGGAACTCACATTGAAAAAGTTAACGCAATCCCTGATCACAGGCGTTGGTTTGCTTGCGCTGTTTGGCTGTGCCCCCAACGGGCAACAAAGCGCTGAGCCGGCCCCAACCTTATCGCTCGAACGCATTTATACTAATAAAGAATTTAACAGTGAACGTGCGCCCTATTTTCGCTGGCTGGATGATGGCAGCGGCTACACAGTGCTCGAAGCGCGCAGTAAAGATACTCAGCAAACTGATGATGACAGCCACGGCGTAACCGGCAATGACATCGTTTTTTATCAGCCTGATGGCAGCGGCCGCAAGGTGCTGATAACAGTAGAACAGCTCACGCCTGAAGGCGCAGATGACGCCCTGAGTATTGAAAACTACCAGTGGTCGGAAGACGGCAAGTGGGCACTGATTTTTACTAACGGGCAAAAGGTCTGGCGGCACCGCACCCGCGGTGACTACTGGGTGTTGAACCTGGAGTCTGACTCACTTTACCAACTCGGTGGCGAGACACCCAAAGAAACGAGCCTGATGTTCGCCAAATTCAGTCCGGACAGCCACAAAGTGGCCTATGTACAGGACAACAATATCTATGTGGAAACCCTGGGTAGCAAAGTCGTCACAGCGCTTACTACCGATGGCAGCGATACCATGATCAACGGTAATTTCGACTGGGTATATGAAGAAGAGT
Organism: uncultured Alteromonadaceae bacterium; assembly: GCA_950073835.1. Classification (GTDB taxonomy): domain Bacteria; phylum Pseudomonadota; class Gammaproteobacteria; order Enterobacterales; family Alteromonadaceae; genus Alteromonas. The sequence continues at coordinate 8,559 of CATMRP010000172.1, read as the reverse complement.
TTTCGATTACCGATGGTTTTCGCTGGAGTCCTGACAGTAAAGCGATAGCTTACTGGCAGCTTGATCAATCCGGTGTTGAATACTTCACCATGATCAACAATACCGACTCGCTTTACCCCACCCTCACGCGTTTTCCCTATCCCAAGGCTGGTGAGCAAAACTCAGCAGTAAAGGTGGGTGTAGTGTCACTTGCCGACCAACAAACTCACTGGGCACCGCTCACCGGTGACAATCGCGACCGTTATGTACCGCGCATTAGTTGGGCAGGTAGCGGCGAGGAAGTGCTTATTCAGGATGTTAACCGTCCGCAAAATACCAATGTGTTGCGGTTGTTTAACTGGCAGGAAAATACCCTGGAAACCATTTATACCGATAAGGACGATGCGTTTCTGGAGTGGTATTACGCCGCCGAGTGGCAGGAAGATGGCAGCCATTTCGTCTTTCACAGTGAACGCGACGGCTGGCGTCATCTGTATCGTATTTCCCGGGATGGTGAGTCAATCATCGATTTAACGCCGGGTGAGTACGATATTGTGGACTTAATTACCATTAACGAAGCCACTAACAGTATTTACTTTACTGCTTCACCGGATGCGCCTGAACAGCGCTTCCTGTTTAAAGGCTCACTGGATGGAAGTACCCCGGTGCAACAGGTTACCCCCATGACATTTACCGGGAATAACCGTTACTACATGTCCAAGGATGCCAGTTATGCCATGCATACCCATAGCCGCTTTAATCAACCGGCCAGTAGCCAGATCATCAAAACAGCGGGTCACGAATCTATTACTCAGCTTACTACCAACGATGAGCTGAAAGCGCAGTTGGCCAAAGAGTCGCTGCCGCAATACGAGTTTTTCCGGGTTGAAGCCAGAGACGGTGTTTTGCTTGATGGCTGGATTATGTTTCCGCCAGACATGGACCCGAATAAGCAATACCCAATCATATTTTATGTTTACGGAGAACCCTGGGGGTCTACGGTACAAGACAATTGGGGCGGCAACAGCTATCTGTGGAACAGCATGATGGCCCAGAAGGGCTTTATTATGGTGTCGGTGGATAACCGCGGTACCCGCGCCCCCAAAGGCCGGGACTGGCGTAAATCGATTTACAAGAAAATTGGCAGTCTCACCGTACGCGATCAGGCCGACGCCCTGGATGCCATGGCAGCGCGATGGCCACAAATAGATACCAGCCGGGTTGGCGTTTGGGGTCACTCTGGTGGCGGCAGCTCAACGCTGAATCTGCTGTTCAGACACGGCGATAAGTTCCACGTTGGGGTAGCTCAGGCACCGGTGGCTGATATTCGTTATTACGATACCATCTATCAGGAACGCTATGCCGGTAATCCTAACACCGATCCGGACAGCTACACGCAGACATCGCCCATCACCTTTGCCAAAGATTTACAGGGCGAACTGTTACTGGTGCATGGTACCGGCGATGATAACGTTCACTATCAGGGCACAGAGGCATTAATTAACGAGCTGGTGAAGCACAATAAACAGTTTGAGTTTATGTCCTACCCTAATCGCAGTCACCGCATCAGTGAGGGCGAAGGCACAACACTGCACTTGCAGACCATGAAAACCAACTTCTTCATGGAGCACCTTAAGCCTTAAGCGGTGCCCTGAGAAGAAAATGTAAAGAATCCACCTTCTAAAGAAGGTGGCTTTGCGTTCCCCCTCTAAAAGGGCGCTCTATTTAAATCGAAGAAAGGACAATAAATGTGCCCTTCTTCAGTGTTGTCATTGTCACTGGCAGACATAACAAACTGGAAGAATCATCATGGATGAGGATTCAGTCGATGCGGCACAGGGATGTGCCGTCATTGACGGTCCAGTTTGTTCTGCCAGGGACGATGACGCTTTTCACTGATAAGGGCTGCGGGGAGTCCAGAGTGGTTCACGGTCACCGGGTCGCACAACACCCTTTGGTCGCGGTCGGCGACTCCGACAACAATCTATATACAACTTTCTTTGCTGACTTATATATACGGGCCAAGCCCTACCACGAATGATAACCACCTACTGAAGTAGGTGATTTAGGGCTGGAAATAAAAAAACGCAGCAAGGCAATACACCTGCTGCGTTTTTTAGTTTAACGAGTGGACTACTGCTCTTCGCGTAAAAATACCAGTTGTGACGAGGAGCTTTGTTCTTCACTAAAATAATAGCCGGCTGTGTCGAAGGCTTTCAATCCATCCACATCCCTGACCTGATTTTGAATGATATAACGGGCCATCAGTCCACGGGCTTTTTTAGCGAAGAAACTGATAATTTTATACTGACCATTTTTCTTGTCTTTAAACACCGGCGTAATGATCATACCGTCAAGCGCTGATTTCTTAACCGACTTGAAATATTCGTTAGACGCCAGGTTAATCAGCACATTATCGCCTTGAGCTTCCAGCGCCTCATTGAGCACCTTGGTAATTCTGTTATCCCAGTATTCGTAAAGATTTTTACCGCGGGAATTCTCCAACTTAGTGCCCATTTCCAACCGATAGGCCTGCATCAGATCAAGCGGTCGCAGTACACCATAAAGGCCAGAAAGGATCCGCAAATGCTGCTGGGCGTAAGTGATATCTTGCTCACTTAAACTCTGGGCATCAAGGCCAGTGTACACGTCGCCATTAAACGCAAACAGCGCCTGACGCGCATTGTCGTTGGTAAAAGGCACGCTGAACTCGGCAAAACGATTGGCATTCAGGGTTGCCAGTTTATCGCTGATCTTCATCAGCGAGCCAAGTTGAGCAGGGCTTAATTCTTTGCACTCTTGGGCGAGCGATGATGCATCATCCAAAAGCTCAGGCTGGGTATGCTTGCTAACCGGAACTGAGGACTCATAATCTAAATTTTTGGCTGGGGATACAACAACTAACATGCTTTCTCCTATTTCATTGCCACGCAGTATAACACTGTTATTTACGTCAATCAGGCGCTAAAAATCGATTAGCAGGTTCAATAAAATGGGTCAGCACAACGCCTAGGAGAAGTTTTCCCTTTACCGTTGCTTATGAAAACTGCACAGCGCTTTATTTTAAAGCGATAGCGCACTGTCAGCGGTTAACCTCAACCGAAGATTGTTATACACTGAACAAAACACGTCATAAAAATTCAAGACGGCACCCTACAACAAAATTAACCGGCCCGTACCTTCTATACTGAAGGCACGGCCACTACTTATTCAGGATAGAACAGACTATGAGTAACCAGCTTGAATCGCTCCGTAAATTAACCACTGTAGTTGCCGATACCGGCGACATCGATGCCATTAAAAAGTATCAACCAGTGGATGCGACCACCAACCCGTCACTACTGCTTAAAGCGGCCAGCCTGCCACAGTATGCTGTGCTTATCGATGAAGCAGTCAGCTGGGCCGCCAGTCAGTCTGATGATGCAAAGCAACAGCTTACCGACGCATCAGACAAGCTTGCGGTAGCCATTGGTAAGGAAATTTCAGGCAGCATTCCTGGCCGTATTTCTACCGAAGTGGATGCCCGTTTATCGTTTGATACCGACGCCACTATCGCCAAGGCGAAGCGCCTGGTTCAACTGTATGCAGATGCGGGTATCGACAAGTCAAAAATCCTTATTAAGATTGCCTCTACCTGGGAAGGTATTAAAGCAGCAGAAGTACTGGAAAAAGAAGGCATCAACTGTAACCTGACACTGCTATTCAGCTTTGCCCAGGCTCGTGCCTGCGCAGAAGCCGGTGCGTTCCTGATCTCCCCGTTTGTTGGGCGTATTCTGGACTGGTACAAAAAAGCAACCGGTAAAGGCAGCTACGCAGCTAACGAAGACCCGGGTGTGGTTTCTGTTACCAGCATCTACAACTACTACAAAGCTAATGGTTATAAAACTATCGTGATGGGCGCCAGCTTCCGTAACATCGGTGAAATCCTTGAACTGGCCGGTTGTGACCGTCTGACCATCAGCCCGCAGTTACTTGAGGAACTGGCCAATGCGCCGGGTGAAGTGGCGGCTAAATTAACCGATAACGGCGCTACTGAGCAGCCGGGTGCAGCGCTTACCGAAGCCGAGTTCCGGTGGGATATGAACGAAGATGCCATGGCAACCGAGAAGCTGGCAGAAGGTATTCGCAACTTTGCAGCCGACCAGGAAAAACTGGAAACAATGTTAAAAGACAAGCTTGATAATTTGTAATACAATATTAACATTAAATTGAAATTATCAACCCTCTTTACTGATTAGTTTTTGTAGGAAATAAGTATGACAACGCTCACGGAATCAGCCCAGTGGCAAACGCTTGAATCACTGGCCCAACTGGTTAAAAAAGAACATATGCGTAACTGGTTTGCCAGTGACGAAAACCGCGCTGCCGAAATGAATGCAGAGGCCTGCGGTATTTATATCGACTTTTCCAAAAACCGGGTGACCAAAGATGTATTAAAAGCCCTGTTTGACCTGGCTGATGAGCGTGGTGTCGCTCAGCATCGCGACGCGATGTTCAACGGCGATATCATTAACAATACCGAAGGCCGTGCAGTATTGCATACCGCGTTACGTAACTTTTCAGGCCGGCCGGTAATGGTCGACGGCGAAGATGTGATGCCGGAAGTGCTCGCCACGCTGGAGAAAATTGAGGCATTCACGCACAGTATTCACAGCGGTGAGCACAAAGGCTATACCGGCAAAGCCATTAAACACATTGTGGCGATTGGTATCGGCGGCTCCTTCTTAGGGCCGAAGATCATGACCGAAGCCCTTAAACCCTATCAGCAGGATGCGGTAAAAGTGCATTTTGTGGCCAACGTTGATGGCTGCCACATTACTGACGTACTGGCCGGGATGGACCATGAAGATACACTTGTTGTGATGTCTTCCAAGTCGTTCTCAACGCAGGAAACCCTGCAAAATACACTAACCGCCAAGGACTGGTTCCTTAAACAGGGTGGTAAACAGGAAGATATCGCCAAGCACTTTGTTGCCGTATCTTCCAACGTTAAAGCCGCTACCGAGTTCGGTATTGCCGAAGAAAACATTTTCCCTATGTGGGATTGGGTAGGCGGTCGTTATTCTTTGTGGTCAGCCATCGGCCTGCCAATTTCTTTATGCCTCGGCTTTGCCAATTTCAAGGGCCTGCTGGAAGGTGCTTTTGCCATGGATGAGCACTTTAAATCGGCTCCCAATGAGCAGAATCTGCCGGTTATCCTGGCAGTGCTGGGCATTTGGTACCGTAACTTCTTTGGTGCGCAGTCGCACGTTATGCTGCCTTACTACCATTATCTGCGTGGTTTACCTGCGTATGTACAGCAGCTCGACATGGAAAGTAACGGCAAAATGGTGACTCAGGATGGCGATGCTATCGGTTACGAAACCGGACCGATCATCTGGGGTAGCGAAGGGACTAACGGTCAGCACAGTTTCCATCAGCTCATTCACCAGGGGCACGGCGTTATTCCGGCCGACTTCCTGCTGCCATTAAACGTGCCTAATCAGGACAACACCCATCACGCAATGCTGGCCTCTAACTGCTTTGGTCAGGCACAGGCTCTGATGCAGGGTAAATCCTTTGACGACTGCTATGCAGATTTAGCCGACAAGGGGCTGGACGAAACAGAGCGTAAACGTCTGGCTCAGCACAAAACCATGCCAGGCAACAAGCCCAGCAACACCATTTTATTTGAAAAACTGGATCCGTTTACACTTGGCGCGCTGGTTGCAATGTATGAACATAAGGTGTTCGTACAAGGTGTTATCTGGCAGCTTAATTCCTTTGACCAATGGGGCGTAGAATTAGGTAAAGCCCTTGGAAATCAAGTGTTAGCGGGGATTCAGGGGAATACAGAAGCAGAGACTTTTGACAGCTCAACCCAGGATTTGATTAACCGCTTTAAGCAAGCCAATGCACCAAAATAAACATGACTGGTTTTAATCTGAGCCATTAATGTGCAAAACAGAGGGAACCGCTCACGGGGTCCCTCTGTACATAAGAACACCACGGATTGTCATCGCAGCGTCATAATTTGTTAATTAAAAGTAAACAAAACTATTTTAATCTAACGATAGCTGTGGTACAAAAATTGTCAGGGGTCAATAAAGACACACTGACAGTGTAGTTAGCGGTAATAACAAGGAGATCTCCGTGGATACTTCAGATCTATTTGCAATGCTTAACCTAGACGAAACTTCAACCAAAACCAAAAGTAAAAAACGAAAGTGGAGAGAAATCGAAGCAATTAAAGACCGGTATCAACTTGAAAAGGAACTCGCTGATATCGACATGAGTTTTGACCTGGCTTTAGAAGACAGCGCACGCTAAGAATACACAACGACCACATCATTGATGTGGTCGTTTGCGTTTAGGGTGTCTGGTTTTTAAATCGGGCTTCAAAGTGGCTTATTAACTGGTGGAATATACTAATCTGCATAGAGGTTAGTATTATTATACCTGCCAGTTAATGGGTGACTTATTCTGGCTACTCAAAAGCTGGTTTGTCTGGCTGAAGTGTTTACAGCCCAAAAATCCCCGGTGTGCAGACAACGGTGAAGGGTGAGGTGCACTCAATACGTGATGCTTACTGGTATCGATATGCATGCCTTTCTTTTGCGCGTGGCTGCCCCACAATAAAAAGACCACACCTTGTTGATGGCGGTTAACGGCATCAATAACAGCGTCAGTAAAGGTTTCCCAGCCCCATTTCGCATGGCTGTGTGCTTTACCCTGCTCTACCGTTAATACGGTATTTAACAGTAATACGCCCTGCTCCGCCCAACTGGTGAGTGTGCCCTGTTTGGGGATCACAAACCCATCGATGTCGGCGGCCAGTTCTTTGTAGATATTGACCAGCGACGGCGGCGTTTTAACCCCGGATAACACCGAAAAGCACAAGCCGTGGGCCTGGTCCGGACCATGATAGGGATCCTGACCAAGAATCACCACTTTTACGCTTTCCAGCGGTGTGTACTTAAGCGCATTAAACACATCTTGTTGAGGCGGATAAATCACCTTACCCGCCTCGCGCTCAGCCTCAACACGGGCCAACAGCCGGGTAAAGTACTCAGCCTCTTTTTGTGGCCCCAGGGCATCCTGCCAGGTGGTCATTACTCGCCTTTGAGTAACGCAATCATGTGCGCTTTTAAAGCTTCATAGTCAGCTGGCAGCTCCGCTTCCAGGCTATCCTGATTAGCACAATCGGCCAGCGGCTTAGGTAAACTCAGCGGTGTACCTAATACGTTTTCAACGGTTTCACGGAATTTAGCCGGATGCGCAGTGCCTAAGAATACGCCGACTTCATCGTCATTCAGGTCGTGACTCACCGCACGGTAAGCAATGGCGGCATGGGGCTCAGAGGTATACCCTTCTTTGAGCAACTGACGCATAGCCAGTTGTGTATACTCTTCGTCTACCGACTCACCGCGCAGGATGGCTTTGTCTACATAACCGCGCTCTACCAGCGCTTCAATGCGTGGCCAGTTGTTAGGCTGGCTGACATCCATGGCATTCGACATGGTAGCCACGGTGGCATTGGGCGCCCATTCACCGGTTTTCAGGTAACGTGGTACGGTGTCATTCAGGTTTGTGGCCGCAATAAAGCGTTTTATCGGTAAGCCCATTACCTTGGCAATCATGCCAGCGGTGAGGTTACCAAAGTTACCACTGGGTACCGAAAAGACCGCTTTGCTGCGCTTGTCTTCAGGCAATTGTGCTACCGCTTCAAAGTAATAACAGACCTGTGCTAACAGGCGGCTGATATTGATGGAGTTAGCAGAGTTAAGATGCAGGCCTTCGCGTACGTCAACATCGTCAAAGGCCTGTTTAACCATCGCCTGACAGGCATCAAAGTCACTCTCAATGGCAACGGTATGAATGTTACCTCCCAGGGTGGTAAACAGCTTTTGCTGTAGCGGGCTGATTTTGCCTTTGGGAAACAGGATCACCACGTTGATGTTATCCAGCCCGTGGAAGGCATGGGCAACCGCAGCACCGGTGTCACCGGAGGTTGCAGTCAGAATGGTAATAGGTGCACCGTCACTGATCCGGGCCAGGCACTGGGCCATAAACCGGCCGCCAAAGTCCTTAAAGGCCAGTGTTGGGCCGTGGAACAATTCCAGTGAGTAGGTTTTATCATTCACCTGCTCCACCTTGGCCGGAAAAGTAAACGCGCCTTTTACGATCTCGGCAACGGTGTCTTCACCTAATTCATCGCCAATAAAGGCCGACAGGATTTTAGTGGAACGCTCAACAAAAGGCATTGCCAGCAATTCATCAATGTTGTCAAAGCTGGGAATTTCAGTAGGGAAAAATAACCCCTGATTACGTCCCAGGCCCTGCTTTACTGCCTGCGCAAATGACACCTGTTCACTTGCGTCTTTTAAATTTACCAATTGCACTTTGTTATACCTTACTCTTGTTCCTGCTGTGATCCGGCGCCTTGCGCGGGAATACGGCATACATGGCTAAAGCCATCTTCATTTTGAATGTAGTTCTCGGTTAACCAGTTGGCTATATCATTGGCCTGGCGATAATCATCGCACACGGCAAACACGGTTGGACCAGAACCTGAAATCCCAAACGCCAGCGCACCGTTGG
>CATMRP010000171.1 GCA_950073835.1 uncultured Alteromonadaceae bacterium | reverse complement strand
GCCACCAGATTGAATTCGCAGGCGAGTTCACTACAGGGATGGGAAACGCCGGCCTGAACCACCTTGCCGGTTTTCACCAGTTGTTCGTAAAACACCGATGTTTTGCCACTGCCCAGAATACTGGCCAGCACGTCGAGCGCGGCTTCGTCTTCGTGCCGTGCATACACGGTAGGAAAGACTATTTGCACCAGCGGCAGGTGCACGTTGTCCTGCATGGTGATGAATTTGTTTTCGTTAAGCGAGGCGGGCGCTGGCGACTGAGCTTTCACTTTAGGGCCAGCCGACAACTCACCAAAATACTTTTCAATCCAGGCTTTGGTTTGAGCGACATTAATATCTCCGCCAATAGATAACACCGCATTGTTGGGCCCGTACCAGCGTTTAAAAAACGCTTTGAGGTCGTTAACATCCACCCGGTCGAGATCTTCAGTGTAGCCAATCGTCAGCCAGGAATACGGATGCCCCGCCGGATACAACACCTCACCAATTCGTTCATGGCGACGGGCATAAGGCTGGTTATCAATGCGCTCGGCCCGTTCGTTTTTAACGGTCTCGCGCTGGATCTCAAACTTTTCCTGTGTCACAGCCGATAACAAATAGCCCATCCGGTCTGACTCCAGCCAAAGCACTTTCTCTAACTGATTGGCCGGTACGGTCTGATAGTAATTGGTTCTGTCACGATTGGTAGATCCATTAAGCGTGCCACCGGCATCGGTAATCAGCTTAAAGTGTTGTTCATCCGCCACATTAGCGGAGCCCTGAAACATCATGTGTTCGTAGAAGTGAGCAAAGCCGGTTTTACCAGGCTCTTCTCTGGCTGAACCTACATGATAGGTCACATCCACGTGCACCAGCGGATCAGAGTGATCCTCGTGAAGAATAACGGTAAGTCCATTTTTTAATTGATATTTCTCATAAGCAATAGCAACAGGTTGTGCTACACTTTTTGTATCGGCCGGTGAGAGATCGGATGTCTGAGCGCAACCATACAATAAATGGGCAATCAAACCCAAAAGGATAAATCTGAACAACATTAAACATTCCGGAAATTGGTGGATATAGCATCCATCTGCGAAGGTACGTTAAGTTTAGGTGACAACATTAACAATAATTACACGTAAATGTGTACGGTTAAAGCCTCGTCGGCATTTTTTCGTATTTACAGATATATCGAGATTACAGGAACTTATGCAAGAACAGCCAATGGTAATAGATTTTGACTTCGGATTACGGCAACTTAATGGCAACCGTAGCCTGTTATATCGCCTGTTGCGCAAGTTTGCGGCTGAGTATCGGTCTTTGGATACCCGCTTGCAAACCATGTTAGCCCAACAGGAGATGACAGAAGCCGAGAACCTGGTACACACCTTAAAAGGCGTTTCGGGCAACCTTGGCTGTTCGGCAGTTTATCAATCAAGCCGGCTGGTCAATGAAGAACTCAAACTGGGTAAACCAGAACAATCCTCACTGAAGGAGTTAATCCAGCGCCTGGCAGAAACAATCAGGGTCATTGACGAGCTGCCAGACGATTCTGCAATAAATGCTGGTACTAACGCAGCGCCATCAGACGAAAAGCAGCAAACCTATCGGGCACTTTGTCAGGCACTGGAGCACCACGAATATATTAATGACGAGAAACTCAATAACTGGTTGAAAACGCTAAACCTCAATAGCAGTGATCAACAGGAGCTGGTTGATGCAGTGTCGTCGCTGGAATATGACAAGGCGCTGGCTATCTTAGAAGATACTAATGCCTGATGACTGAAGCTATTTTCAGTCATCCCGATTTCTTCATTATTAATAAATCTGCCGGAATGACCATGCACGACGCTGAACACGGCATCGTGCAGGCTGTTTGTAAGGCTTTAGGAGAAACTGACTTACATCTGGTTCACCGGCTTGATGACGGCACCTCCGGCTGTCTGATCCTGGCTCGCACTCCTCAAGCTGCGGCGCGCTTTGAAGTCTTGTTTCGCACCCGACAGATACAAAAGTATTATCTGGCGCTGGTAGAGAAGAAACCCAAAAAGAAACAGGGCACCATAACCGGCGATATGAAAAATCGTCGCAACGGTCAGCATATTTTATTAAAGTCGCAGCATAACCCCGCTGTTACCCAGTTTTTTAGTTATGGCTTTGCCGATGCGCCACGTTTGATGCTGGTGAAACCGCTAAGTGGTAAAACCCATCAGATCCGCGTTGCCATGAAAAGCCTGGGCAGCCCCATTGTTGGCGATACCCTTTACAGCGCCGCGCCGGCAGACCGATTGTATCTGCATGCCTGGGGCCTTGAATTCGAATATGAAGGTGAACCGGTGAGCGTATTCTGTTCGCCGCCTGGAGGCGAATATTTTGCACACCATAGCATAGCGGGCTGGCTCGCTCAGGCCCCCCCCCAAAAAACGCTCAACTGGCCCAAATCTGCCGGTAACCCCCGGGCTGCTGAGGAGGTCTGATATGACTATGACCGTGAATATTCTCGGCAGTGGCGCGATTGGCGGGCTATGCGCCGCCGGTGCACAGTTATCCGCTACCCCCTACCGATTGTGGCCAAGGCCTGGTAGCGCCGCGCTTAACAATGTGGAGTTGTTGAGCGGGGAAACGGTAAACCTGGAATCGCAAGATTGTGATGATAAGGCACTCACCGCCGCCGATTTATTGATAGTACCGCTGAAGGTGACCCAACTAAAAGAAGCGCTTAAAACCTGGCGGCATAAGTTGTCAGCATCAACAGCAGTGGTCCTGCTGCATAACGGTATGGGCGGGATGGAATTGGCAGCCAAATATCTGCCGGATAATCCGGTGTTTCTGGCCACCACCAGTCATGGTGCATTCAAAACCGCGGCGACCAGCATCAGGCATACCGGCAAGGGTGAAACCATGTTGGGTAGCTCTCCCTGCCACACCACCTCAACGCCACTGAATACCCATATCGCCGAAATCATCAATCGCTGTATCGGCCCGGTAACCTGGCGTGATGATATCCAAACTGCACTCTGGCAAAAACTCGCGGTTAACTGTGCCATCAACCCGTTAACCGCGCTCAACAAGATCCCCAACGGCGGCCTGCTGGCAGCGCAACACACTGCAACCATTACAGGCGTCTGTGAAGAAGTCTGTGCCGTTGCCAGCGCATGCAGGATAGAGCTTGAGGTAAATACACTCGCTGCACTGGTATTTAACGTGATCGAACGTACTGCGGAGAACTTTTCCAGCATGCATCAGGATGTGATCCACAAACGCACCACCGAGATAGAGGGCATCAACGGTTACATTGTTAAACAGGCAAAGAAAAAGGGTATTGATGTGCCCATCAATACCCTTTTATACAAAGCCATTAACGCGCTTTAGCGCTTATTCAGCGTCCTGCGCCTGCACTTCGGGTTTCATGTGCGGGAACAGAATAACGTCTTTAATCGTCGGACTGTCAGTAAACAGCATAGTCAGACGGTCAATACCGATACCCTCTCCTGCTGTGGGTGGTAAACCAAACTCCAGTGCACGAATATAGTCTTCATCAAAATGCATGGCTTCATCGTCGCCGGCGTCTTTTTCTTCTACCTGCTTGCGGAAACGCTCAGCCTGATCTTCCGGATCATTGAGCTCGCTGAAACCATTGGCCAGTTCGCGGCCGCCCACGAAGAACTCAAAACGGTCGGTGATAAACGGATTGGCATCGTTTCGACGGGCCAGCGGTGAAACTTCCCACGGGTACTCAGTAATAAACGTGGGCTGTTCGAGTTTTTCTTCGGCAGTCGCTTCAAAAATTTCGCACAAATACTTACCAGCGCCCCAGATCCCATCGACTTCGGGCTCTTTAATGTGCAGCTGTTTTGCCATGGCTTTCAGCTCATCAAGGTGCGCTTCCGGGTCACGGATCGCGGCTTCGTTTGCTTCTGGCCAGTATTTCAGGATGGCTTCACCCATGCTCAGGCGGTCGAACGGTTTGCCAAAGTCGTAGTGTTTTTCTTCTACTACGTTACCTTCCGTGTCACGTACGGTATTGACCAGTTCGGTGGTGCCTAAAATGTCTTCAGCCAGCGTACGCAGCATGTCTTCGGTCAGGTTCATCAGATCGTTGTAATCTGCATAGGCCTGATAGAATTCCAGCATGGTAAATTCCGGGTTGTGTCGGGTAGATAGCCCTTCGTTACGGAAGTTACGGTTAATCTCAAACACTCGTTCAAAGCCACCAACAACCAGACGCTTAAGGTATAGTTCCGGCGCGATACGCAAATACATATCGATATCCAGCGAGTTGTGATGAGTCACAAACGGCTTCGCTGTTGCCCCACCCGGAATAACCTGCAACATGGGGGTTTCTACTTCAATGTAGTTACGGGTAGTCAGGAAATTGCGGATACCGTTAACAATTTTACTGCGCACCACAAAGGTTTCGCGGGTCTTTTCGCTGGTGATAAGGTCCACGTAACGCTGGCGATACTTGGTTTCCTGGTCGGTTAAACCATGAAACTTCTCAGGTAACGGGCGCAGTGATTTGGTCAGCAGTTCGTAGCTGGCCATGTTTACATACAAATCACCCTTACCGGATTTGTGCAATGCACCGGCCACACCAATGATGTCACCAATATCCAGTGAACCGTAGCGAGCTTTGATGTCTTTTTGCGTGGTTTTATCAGCATAAGCCTGAATGCGGCCGGTCATGTCCTGTAACAACAGGAACGGGCCTCGCTTGGCCATTACACGGCCTGCGATACTTACCTGGTTGTCCTGGCTTTCGAGAGTTTCTTTATCCAGCTCACCGAACTGACCTTGCAGTTCCTCGGCGTAATTTTCGCGACGGAAGCCATTCGGAAAACCGTTAGCGCGACAGTTTTCGCGGATAGCGCTTAATTTGGCGCGGCGCTCGGCAATCAGTTTATTTTCGTCGAGTTGTTGTTCGCTCATAGTCTGTTCACTTTAAGTTGAGTTACTACAGCCCCGATTTCAGGCTGGCTTCAATAAATTTATCTAACCCACCGTCCAGAACGGCCTGGGTATTGCGGGTTTCAACACCGGTGCGCAAATCCTTAATGCGCGAGTCATCCAGCACGTAAGAGCGGATCTGACTGCCCCAGCCGATATCGGATTTGTTGTCTTCCATGGCTTGCTTTTCAGCGTTTTGTTTTTGCAGTTCATACTCATAGAGTTTGGCTTTTAACTGCTTCATCGCCTGATCTTTGTTTTTATGCTGTGAACGGTCGTTCTGACACTGCACTACAATGCCCGTTGGTTCGTGGGTAATACGCACCGCCGAGTCGGTCCGGTTAACGTGCTGACCACCGGCACCAGAGGCACGGTAGGTGTCTATGCGTAAATCAGACGGATTGATCTCGATATCAATATCATCATCAATTTCAGGGTAAACAAACGCCGATGCAAAAGAGGTGTGGCGGCGGTTCCCTGAATCAAAAGGCGACTTTCGTACCAGACGGTGAACACCGGTTTCAGTACGCAGCCAACCAAAGGCATAATCACCTTCAAAACGGATGGTCGCACTTTTAATACCAGCCACGTCGCCGTCAGAAACTTCAATAAGTTCGGTTTTAAAGCCGTGCTCTTCACCCCAGCGCAGATACATTCTGAGCAGCATGTTGGCCCAGTCCTGGGCTTCGGTACCACCAGAACCTGACTGGATATCAAGATAACAATCGCAGGTATCATTCGGGCCGGCAAACATACGGCGAAACTCAAGGGTTTCCAGTTGCGCAATCAGGCCATCCAACTCCCCCTGTGCCTCGATGAAGGTTTCTTCATCCTCGGCTTCTACGGCAAGCTCGACCAGGCCGTCTACGTCTTCGGCGCCCTGCTCCAGGTTAACGATGGTTTCGACCACCTGTTCCAGGGCAACTTTTTCCTTGCCGAGGGCCTGAGCTCGCTCCGGCTCATTCCACACGTCGGGACTTTCGAGTTCGCGGTTAACTTCTTCTAAGCGCTCTGACTTTACATCAAAGTCAAAGATACCCCCGAAGCGCTGCAGTACGCTCACGGATATCCCGAATCGCATTTAGCACAGGGTTTACTTCAAACATAATGACCTTTTAACTGATTCATTTTTAAGGGCACGGATAGTACCGGATTTGGCCTGCTTTTAACAGTCGTTTTGTATGCAAAGTGCGCAGACAGAGTGCTGTTAATCCTTGAGCTTTTCAGCCATGGAGACCACTTGCGAGGCTAAATTGGTTAACTGCTTCTTAGCCGTTTCGTCGGTAAGCTTGCCGGCGTCGTCCAGCTTGTCGGCCGCTTTGGCTACCGACACCTGTGCAGGCGTCACCACACACATCAGGTTTTGCATCAACATACGAAGTACCACCAGTACACGCATACCGCCCAACGCGCCTGGTGACGCAGCCATTAAGCCAACCACTTTGTTTTTATAAGCGGCCAGCATGGCTTCATCACCGGCTTTGCGCGATGCCCAGTCGATGGCATTTTTCAGTACCGCCGGATAACTGCTGTTGTACTCCGGACTGGCAATTAAAAAGGCATCATGCTCGATAAGCAGCTGTTTAAATGCCTGGGCCCGCTCAGGTATACCGTACTCATCTTCCTCATCCTGATTAAAGATTGGCATCGCGTAGTCAGCCAGGTTGATAACCGTAACCTCTGCGCCCGCTTCGCGCGCAGCATCGGCGGCATTTTCCACCAACGCCTGATTTAATGAGCCGCTACGGGTGCTACCTGAGAATGCCAGTACTTTAACCATGATGTCTTCCTTATAAACAAAGTGAGTGTGGGCGTTTATCAGCCTTACATTTTTTCTAACGTTTCGATGCCCAGCAGATCAAGGCCCAGTTTCAGCTCTTTGGCAACCAGTGCCGACAAGGCTAAACGACTGTTCCGGGTGGCTTCAGGCACATCACTCTTTAATACCGGGCAAGCCTCATAAAAGCTCATAAAGTGGCTGGCCAAATCATATAAATAGCTACACAGCACATGAGGCGTTGCATCACGAGCGACCACATTCAGTTGTTCTTCCAGTTGTAACAACTGCACCGCCAGCGCATGCTCCTGAGCATGTTCAAGGCTTATGGTCGCATTGAGTGCGGTAGGACTCACCTCAGCCTTGCGGAACAAGCTCTGCACCCGGGTGTAAGCATATTGCAGATAAGGCGCAGTATTGCCTTCAAAGCTCAGCATGGTATCCCAGTTGAATACATAATCGGTGGTACGGTTTTTACTCAAATCGGCGTATTTAACCGCGCCAATACCTACTTTACGCGCAACGTCGCTAAGTTCGTCAGCGCTTAAACCGGTATCTCTTTCGGCCAGCAATTTACGCGCACGCTCAACCGCTTCATCCAGCAGTTCCACCAGTTTAACGGTACCACCACTGCGGGTTTTAAACGGCTTGCCGTCACTGCCGAGCATCATACCAAACGGGCAGTGTTCGTAAGTTTGTTCTGGTTGCATAAAGCTGGCTTTACGGCCGACAATTTCAGTTTGTTTAAAGTGCAGAGCCTGGCGGGCATCGGTCAGGATCAGGGTGCGGTCAGCGCCTAATTTACCGCTGCGATAGCGCATTGCCGCCAAATCCGTGGTCGCGTACAGGTAACCCCCGCCGGATTTTTGCACGATATACACTGCCGGATTGCCCTCTTTGTCGGCCAGCTCTTCAATGAACACCACCTGGGCGCCCTGATCTTCCACGGCAATGCCCTTCTCTTTCAGCTCGGCTACCACGTGAGGCAGATCTTCGTTATAGGCAGACTCGCCCATTATGTCCTGGCGGGTCAGGCTGACATTGAGTTTTTCATAAACTTCTTCACTGTGCGAAATAGACACGTCGATAAACAGGTGCCATAGCTCGGCACACTGCTGGTCGCCGCTTTGCAGTTTCACTACATATTCGCGGGCCCGATCGGCAAAGCCTTCTTCCTCATCGAAACGGATTTTGGCTTCCCGGTAAAAGTTTTCCAGATCAGAAAGTGCGGTTTCGGCTACGGCATTAGCGCTGAGTTTGTCGCTTAAGTGCGCCAGCAGCATACCAAACTGAGTGCCCCAGTCGCCCATGTGGTTCTGACGGATAACCTTGTGGCCAAGAAATTCCAGCAGTTTAACCACCGCGTCACCAATAATGGTGGTACGCAGGTGACCAACGTGCATTTCTTTGGCCAGGTTAGGTGACGAATAGTCCACCACCACCGTTTGTGCGTCCTGCGCAAGAATGCCTGAGCGGGTATCTTCCAGCGCCTGCTGACACTGCTGTGCCAGCCAGCTGTCGGCCAGATGAATATTGATAAAGCCAGGTCCGGCAATCTCCAGTTTGCTGGCCACGTCGTCAAGTTTTACGTGCTCTAAAATACTGGTGGCAATATCGCGGGGCTTTTGTTTAAGCTGCTTGGCCAGCGCCATGGCACCATTAAACTGATATTCACCAAACTCAGGTCGGCCACTGCGCGCTACCGGAATCGGTGCGTTGTTAATGCCCATATCACTTAAGGCCTGAGAAAAACGAGAAATAAGAAGTGCGTGAATATTCATTGTGGTCTCTAGTGCTCGCGAGTCGTTCTAAATTCAATATCGGGGTAGCGTTCCTGTGCCAGCGACAGGTTCACCATAGTTGGCGCAACGTAAGCCAGGTTATCGCCACCGTCCAGCGCCAGGTTTTGCTCGGCTTTACGGCGGAATTCATCGAGCTTCTTCTCGCTGTCAGAATACACCCAGCGAGCGGTTGCCACACTGACATGCTCATATAAAGCATCAACGTTATATTCGGCTTTGAGGCGTGCCACTACCACGTCGAACTGCAATACCCCGACCGCACCAACGATCAGGTCGTTATTCGCCAGCGGGCGAAATACCTGCACCGCGCCTTCTTCAGACAACTGAATAAGGCCTTTCTGCAGTTGCTTCATTTTCAGCGGATCGCGCAGACGAATTCGTTTGAACAGTTCCGGCGCAAAGTTAGGAATCCCGGTAAAGCGGTAATCCTCGCCTGAGGAGAAAGTGTCACCAATGCGGATAGAGCCGTGATTATGCAGACCGATAATATCGCCAGCGTAAGCTTCCTCAAGCAAGGCCCGATCGCCGGCTAAGAAAGTGAGTGCATCGGAAATACGTACCTCTTTACCAATCCGCGTATGCCGCATTTTCATGCCTTTTTCGTATTTGCCTGACACGATGCGGCAAAAGGCAATACGGTCACGGTGTTTGGGATCCATGTTAGCCTGGATCTTAAACACAAAGCCGCTGAATTTCGGTTCCAGTGCATCCACACTGCCTTTATCGGTTTCGCGACCTTGGGGCTGCGGTGCCCAGGCCACCAGGCCATCAAGCATATGATCCACACCAAAGTTCCCCAGTGCGGTACCAAAAAAGACCGGGGTTATTTCACCCGCCAGAAACAGCTCCTGATCAAACTCGTTAGAAGCCCCCATTACCAGCTCAAGTTCATCCCGGAACTCTGTCGCCAGGCCATCGCCAACCGCGACATCCAACTCCGGGTTATCCAGCCCCTTGATGATCTGAACGTCCTGAATGGTATGGCCCTGACCGGTTTTATACAAAATCGTTTCGTCACGATGAATGTGGTAAACCCCTTTAAACTGTTTGCCGCAGCCAATCGGCCAGGTCACCGGCGCACAGGCAATGTTGAGCTCAGTTTCCACTTCATCCAGTAATTCCATGGGGTCACGAATATCACGGTCCAGCTTGTTCATAAACGTGATGATCGGCGTATCCCTTAAGCGGGTCACTTCCATCAGTTTGCGGGTACGATCCTCAACCCCTTTCGCCGCATCAATGACCATCAGACAGGAGTCAACAGCAGTCAGGGTACGATAGGTATCTTCAGAGAAATCCTCGTGTCCCGGTGTGTCTAGCAGGTTAACCAGGTTATCACCATAAGGAAACTGCATAACTGACGTGGTAACGGAGATCCCCCGCTCTTTTTCCATTTCCATCCAGTCGGATTTAGCGTGCTGGCCAGACTTTTTACCTTTAACGGTACCGGCGGTCTGCAATGCTTGTCCGTATAACAGCACTTTTTCGGTGATGGTTGTTTTACCGGCGTCCGG
>CATMRP010000170.1 GCA_950073835.1 uncultured Alteromonadaceae bacterium | reverse complement strand
ATCGGGGCTTTTTGTTAGCTCGGTCTCACGCACAAAGCGATACCGAGCAAGGTATCAGTATATTGGGCATTATGCCCTTTTTTCGTTTTTGGAGGTTTGGATTGTCAAGGCTAGAGCAACGTTTAAGCGAAATGTTGAATCCGGCGGTAGAAGCATTGGGGTTTGAATTACTGGGTGTGGAGTTTGTTCGCGCCGGCAAGCATTCAATCCTGCGGGTTTACATTGATCATGAGAATGGCATCAACGTAGATGATTGTGCGGATGTCAGCCATCAGGTCAGTGCGGTCCTGGATGTGGAAGATCCAATCAATACTGAATACAACTTAGAAGTCTCATCGCCTGGTATGGACCGCCCGTTATTTAAAGCGGCGCACTATGCACAGGTGGTGGGCGAAACCGTCGCTGTCAGAATGGCATTGCCGTTGGATAACCGACGCAATTTCAAGGGGAAATTACTGGCGTGTGAAAATGACACGTTAACTATCGAGGTCGATGGCGAGCAATTTAATTTGCCGGTCAGCGGGATTGAAAAAGGTAATTTGGTTCCAACATTCGAATAATACGGAATAACACTGCGTGCCCAGCCGCATGCAACCAGTGAGGCAAAAATGAATAAAGAAATTTTGTTAGTGGCAGAAGCCGTTTCTAATGAAAAACAAGTGCCAAGAGAAAAGATTTTTGAGGCGTTAGAATTTGCCATTGCAAGTGCCACAAAAAAGAAAAACGAAGGCGAAATTGAAGTACGCGTAAGCATTAATCGCGAAACCGGCGATTTTGATACCTTCCGCCGTTGGCTGGTAATTCCTGATGATCAGGAACAGGAAAACCCGTTTGCCGAACTTACCCTTTCTGCGGCGCAAATTGATGAGCCGGAGATTGAGGTGGGTGATTACGTAGAAGAGCAGATTGAATCAATCGCCTTTGACCGTATTACGACCCAAACAGCGAAGCAGGTGATTGTGCAGAAAGTGCGTGAAGCAGAGCGTGCACAAATGGTTGCCGAATATGAAGATAAAGTTGGCGAACTGGTAACCGGTACGGTTAAAAAGGTCAATCGTGACAACATCATCATCGATTTGGGTAACAACGCTGAAGGCGTTATTTATCGTGATGATATGTTACCTCGCGAAACGTTCCGTCCGGGTGACAGAGTGCGCGGCTTACTGTATGTAATCCGTCCTGAAGCACGCGGTGCGCAACTGTTCGTGAGCCGTACACATCCGGAGATGCTGGTTGAACTGTTCCGTCTGGAAGTACCAGAAATCGCTGAAGAAACATTAGAAATTAAATCCGCCGCGCGGGATCCGGGCTCAAGAGCCAAAATTGCGGTTAAGACCAACGATAAGCGTCTTGATCCGGTGGGTGCCTGTGTAGGCATGCGTGGTTCACGGGTACAGGCAGTATCTGGTGAGCTGGGCGGAGAAAGAGTCGATATTGTGTTATGGGATGAAAACCCGGCGCAATTTGTTATCAACGCAATGGCCCCTGCAGAGGTTGCATCCATTGTGGTTGATGAAGACACGCATACCATGGAAGTAGCAGTAGAAGCCGATAACCTGGCTCAGGCTATCGGTCGGAGTGGACAGAACGTTCGTCTGGCAAGTCAATTGACTGGCTGGGAACTGAACGTAATGACCATTGAAGATTTGAACCAGAAACACCAGGCAGAAAACGAAAGGGTTCTGGCGGTATTTGTTAACGGTCTGGACATCGACGAAGACTTCGCAAGTGTCTTGGTTGAGGAAGGCTTTACTTCGTTAGAAGAAGTTGCCTATGTGCCAGTCAGCGAATTATTGGCCATTGACGGCCTTGATGAAGACACCGTTGAAGAATTACGTAACCGTGCACGTGCTGCACTGACCACTCAGGCGCTCGCTAACGAGGAATCGCTAGAGAGCTCAGAGCCCACCGAGGAACTGCTGAACCTTGAAGGAATGGACAAGCACCTGGCGTATGTTCTGGCAAGTAGAGGTATCATCGATTTGGAAGCGCTGGCTGAACAGGGCACCGATGATATCAGTGATGTAGAAGGACTGGACGAAGAGAAAGCCGGTGCATTGATTATGGCTGCACGAAACAAAGTCTGGTTCAACGAAGAATAAGGTCGACAAGGGGAAAAACGCGTAATGGCAGATGTATCCATTGAAAAACTCGCCAGTGATATCGGGACAAGCGTTGACCGGTTAGTGAGTCAGTTTAGCGACGCCGGCATTAAGAAAGCCGCCGGTGAGAACGTGACTGAAGATGAGAAACGCAAACTACTGGACCACCTGAGCAAACAGCACGGTGGCACCAATGGTGGTGAGCCTAAAAAAATGACGTTGCAACGTAAAACAACCAGCACGTTAAGCTTAGGTAAGTCGAAAGAAGTAAAAGTTGAAGTTCGTAAGAAGCGTACTTACGTGAAACGGACGGACATTGAAGAGCAGCGTCAGGCAGAAGAAGAAGCCAAGCGCCGCGAAAAAGAAGCCCGTCTGAAGCGTGAAGCGGAAGAAAAAGCGGCTGAGGAAGCTCGTAAAGCGGCAGAAGAAAAAGCGCGTAAGGCAGAAGAAGCCCGTAAAGCGGCGGAAGAAGAAAAAGCCCGCCGTGCTGAAAAAGCCAAGCAGGAAGCTGCTGCTCGTGCAGAAGCCGAGTCTGAGCTGTCAGAAGAAGAGTTAAAAGAACAGGAAGAAGCGCGTCAGGAAGAAGAGCGTTTACGCAAGCAACAGGAAGAAGAAGCGCAGCGTAAACTGGAAGAAGACGCGAAAAAAGCCGCTGAAGAAGCGCGTAAACTGGCTGAAGAAAACGAACGTCGCTGGAAAGAAGAAGAAGAGCGCCGTAAGAAAGAAGAAGCCGAAGAAGTGCACATGCACTCAAACCGTTACGCGCAGGAAGCGGAAGACGAAGAAGACATGCAGGTTGAGCGTTCTTCACGTCGTCGTAAGAAGCCTAATAAGAAAGCCAGTGAAAGTTTAAAACAAGGCTTTAACAAGCCTGCTGCACCCGTTGAGCGTGTGGTTAAACTGGGCGCAACCATCACGGTAGGCGAACTGGCCAGCCGTCTGGCAATCAAGGTGCAGGAAGTCATTAAGGCCATGATGAAAATGGGCGAAATGGCAACCATCAACCAGGTGCTTGATCAGGACACTGCCGTACTGGTAGTGGAAGAAATGGGCCATAAATATGAGCTGGTTAATGACAACGCCTTAGAAGACGAGTTGTTAGCAGGTTCCGGCAATGGTGATAAAACCACCCGCGCGCCGGTAGTAACCATCATGGGTCACGTTGACCACGGTAAAACCTCACTGCTTGATTACATTCGTCGCGCCAAAGTGGCAGCCGGTGAAGCAGGTGGTATTACTCAGCACATTGGTGCTTACAGCGTTGATACGGACAACGGTAAAATTACCTTCCTGGATACTCCCGGACACGCCGCCTTTACCGCCATGCGTGCACGCGGTGCCACGGCAACGGATATCGTTGTACTGGTTGTTGCTGCCGACGATGGTGTTATGCCACAGACTAAAGAAGCGGTTCAGCATAGTCGCGCAGCCGGCGTACCACTGATTATCGCTGTTAATAAGATGGATAAAGAAGCGGCGGATCCGGATCGGGTTAAAACCGAACTGTCGCAACTGGAAGTTATCTCTGAAGAGTGGGGCGGTGAGCACCAGTTTGTAAACGTGTCAGCCAAAACGGGTATGGGCGTTGATGAACTGCTGGAAGCGATTTCCCTGCAGGCTGAAGTACTGGATCTTAAAGCAACGCCAACCGGCCCTGGCCGCGGTATTGTGGTTGAGTCTCGCCTGGATAAAGGCCGTGGCCCGATTGCCTCGGTTCTGGTTCAGGAAGGTGAAGTGAAATCAGGTGATATCCTGCTGTGTGGTGAAGAATACGGTCGTGTTCGTGCCATGCGTGATGAGAACGGTAACGATGTCAAAGTGGCCGGTCCATCAACGCCAGTTGAGATTCTGGGCCTTTCAGGTGTACCGGTAGCGGGTGAAGACGCGCTGGTAGTACAGGATGAGCGTAAGGCGCGTGAAGTGGCCGGTAAACGTCATCAGAAGAAACGTGAGCTTAAACTGGCCCGTCAGCAGAAAGCCAAGCTGGAAAACATGTTTGCTAACATGGAAGCCGGTGACGTAAGCGAACTGAACGTAGTACTTAAAGCAGACGTACAAGGCTCTGTTGAAGCGATTTCTGAGTCACTCACTAAACTGTCTACCAGTGAAGTGAAAGTGAACATCGTAGGTAGTGGTGTAGGTGGTATTACCGAAACCGACGCCAGCCTGGCGGCGGCATCAAGTGCTATCGTGGTGGGCTTTAACGTGCGTGCCGATGCAACAGCACGACGCGTGATTGAAGCGGAAGAAATCGACTTACGTTACTACAGCGTTATCTATGACCTGATTGATGAAGTGAAAGCGGCCATGAGTGGTATGCTGGCACCAGAATTCAAACAGGAAATCATGGGTCTTGCCGAAGTACGTGACGTGTTTAAGTCACCGAAACTGGGCGCGATCGCCGGTTGTATGGTCACTGAAGGTACTGTTAAACGTAGTAACCCAATTCGCGTACTGCGTGAAAACGTGGTTATCTACGAAGGTGAGCTGGAATCCCTGCGTCGCTTTAAAGATGACGTTCAGGAAGTTCGTAACGGTATGGAATGTGGTATCGGCGTTAAAAACTACAATGACGTAAAAGTGGGCGACCAAATTGAGGTCTTCCAGGTAGTTGAAGTGAAACGCGAAATCTAAGCTCAGCGAATAACTAATGTATAGCGGGGGCTCTGAAGCCCCCGCTTTTGTCTGTGCAATAGTCCGCTACACTAACAGCAGGGCAGATTGCAAAACAGAGGAGAGTAACTATGGCTCGGGAATTTTCTCGGACTGATCGGGTTGCCCAGCAAATCCACAAAGAAGTGGCCAGTTTGCTGCAAAATGAATACAAGCACCGGGTAGGAAACCTGCCCTTCATTACGCTTTCTGATGTGGAGGTCTCCCGGGATCTGGCACATGCCAAAATCTTTATCACGTTTTATAACAGTGATGAGAAGGAAACCAAAGCGCAAATGAAACAGCTGGGCGAGAACACCGGTTTTCTGCGCAGCTTGTTGGCCAAACGCTTACGTATGCGTGCCGTACCGCATCTGCATTTCTTTGAAGATAAGTCGATTACGGAAGGCATGCGTATCTCGAACCTGGTGAGTGAAACTATCGCTCGTGATAAAGAACGGTCGAATAACGACGACGAGCAGGAATAATCAGGCATGGCAAGAAAACGCAAAGGCCGGGCAGTAAACGGCATTGTGTTAATTGATAAACCCCTGGGCGGTTCATCAAACCAAATTTTACAAAAGGTGCGCTGGCTATATCAGGCTCAAAAAGCTGGCCATACCGGTGCACTCGATCCGCTGGCTACCGGCATGTTACCGGTGTGTTTAGGTGAAGCCACCAAGTTTTCTCAGTATTTGCTCGACGCCGATAAAGAGTATGAAGTCACCGCCCGTCTTGGCATTCGTACCACAACGTCTGATGCCGATGGCGAAATCGTTGAGGAGCGTGATGTCTCATGCGGTGAAGAGGAAGTTCGGGCTGCGTGTTTGTCTTTCTTAGGCAGCAGCAAGCAGGTGCCATCGATGTTTTCGGCGCTTAAGTACCAGGGAAAGCCGCTATACCATTATGCCAGACAGGGCATAGAAGTGCCTCGTGAAGCCAGAGATATCACTATTTTTGAGCTGGAAATTACGCGTATTGTACTTCCTGAAGTGGACATGCGGGTACGTTGCAGCAAAGGCACTTATATTCGTTCACTGGTCGATGATATTGGTCAGCAGTTAGGCTGTGGTGCTTATGTCACCCGGCTACACCGGACCAAAGTAGCAGATTACCCAACGCCTAACATGATTTCTGTGGAAGCCCTTGAGGCCATGGTGGAGCAGGAGATCAGCGAGCGTGATTATACGGCTATCGATGCGTTGTTGCTACCCATGGACACCGCTGTGAAAAGCTTACCTGCTGTTGAACTATCCGCCGCTGAGACTCACCGGTTGCAACATGGTCAGAGTGTAACGCCATTGCAAGCTGATAGCCTTGCAGAAGGCCAGCAGTATCGTATTTACGATAGCAGCAACACTCCCGCCCGGTTTCTGGGCGTCGGCGAGGGGGTCTGTGCACCGAAAGATCAAAAAGCCCCTGCTGATCAGGTGTTTGTTGCGCCCCGGCGCAGCGTGGTTTACAGCGCAGAATCGTAAACGCGTAAAATCACTTGCGCATGGTGCCATGCCAAGTATAATACGCGCTCAGTTTTGTCAGACTGAATTAGTGATCGGTCCGGCAGGTTAAAAAACAGGAGAAAATTATGTCACTAACTAAAGAAGAAACCGCAGGCATCGTTGCTGAATATGGCGTTAAAGAAGGTGATACTGGTTCACCTGAAGTACAGGTTGCACTGTTAACGCACAACATCAACAAGCTGCAATCACACTTTTCATCAAACAAGAAAGATCACCACTCACGTCGTGGTCTGCTGCGCATGGTTAGCCAGCGCCGTAAACTGCTTGATTACCTGAAAGGTAAAAACGCAGAGCGTTATCTTGAACTGATCAAACGTCTTGGTCTGCGTCGCTAATCAGCGATTGACCAACGGAAAAAAAGCGCCTGTACGGCGCTTTTTTTGTATCTGACCAGTGATCATTACGGGGTCAGGTAGCTATATACGGAAGGTCCGTTGGTTAAATGCGGGATAACGCTCTCTGTTTCCAACTCCCTGATAAGTACAATCAGCCGTCGTTCGATATGTTTGCTACCAATTTGATTATGGGCCAGAGCCAGGTTTCGTAACAGTAGTGCGACGGTATTTGGATACTCCAGGGGTTGACTTGTTAAAGCGCGATACAAAAAGGCCTGATAGACCGATTCATAGCTGATTTCACCGTAGCGGCTGTTAGCCAGTGACATTAGCTCCTCATCATCCGACGCGTGGCCTATAAAAGACAATTTTTCCTCAAATTCGCTCGGCTTCGACAAGCTGTAACGCAGGGCTTTTATGGTGGTACGTAGCTTTTGCCGGCCGGATAAAGTGCAACTAAAAAAATAATTTCTCAATGTGCGGGAGTGCTTGTAACGGCTCTTAATCGATAGGTAAAGTTGCTCTACCTGCTCAGGGTGATAGTTGATGGCGCTTTGCATCGCCAGACTTATTACCACCATGTCAGCGAGTTGTAATTCAACACCTGAAGTCAACAGGTTGTCCACTTGTTGCAATAATTCTGAGGCCGCCGCCTTGCTGCCGCTGAATTGGCTAAGCGTTTGGTACAGTGATACAACCGCAGAGGGATGGTTGTGCAAAAATGCCGGCTGCTGGTAAGCGACCGGAGTAACACTGGTCAGGTTAAGCAAAGTGGCAATCAAATATCCTGAAACGGCCGACATAACAATCCTTGTAATGTTCATTAGTGGCTGATTAAAGTTAAAGTAACGCTTTTCCTGAAGAAAAGAAACATGCCTGTCGCAGGCTGCTTTGGTGCCAGTGAAATAAAGCATTCATCTTCCCTGGCCATATACACCGCCATGAGGCCACCTACAGTTCACCCGAGCGATTAAAAGAAGCCGTAACAGGCTGGTCTGGCGATATTGTCGGCAGAGCTGATTTGTGCCCACGCCCGGTCAAAAAACCAACAGCAGCACTAGTTGAAAGCATGGTCTGACTCAGTTTTGTATGTACTGCTTGGTGGTTATACGCGATACCTTGTCAATATAGGTGCAAAAAAAGCTACCGTATTAATGGTTAAATAGAGGAGAACAGTGCCGCTTTTTTAACCCTTAAAACGTTAATCTTGGGTTGGCGCTGATTGGAATAAAATGACCTGATTTCCCTCCGGGTCGGCAAGATAAATATATTGTGCACCCCAAGGCCGTTGCACAGGGCCTGATATAACAGCTAAATCGGGTAATTCAGTCAGGGTCTGATGGATATCATCAACCTCAAACTGTAAACTCAATGCCGGGTTTGATTGGGCTGAAGGAGAATAGGCAATTTCTAGCTGCGCGAACTCCGTGCCTGGGAGTGTTAAAATGGCCCCTTGATCGTTGCCTTGATGCCACTGTGTTAATACCTTTAAGCCCAGAGCAGTATAAAACCTGATACTGAGTTCATAGTACTTAGTCTCAATTCTGGTTTTGATAGCATAAAGTTTCATAGCCGTGGCGTCCTGAGGCACAATGAGTAGTCTGATTTTGCCGGTTTTAACGGTTACCCGATTAGCAGAATTTTAAACCCTATCAAGATTATGACTACGCCACCAAGTAATTCCGCTTTACTTTCCAGCCAGGTACCGGTTTTTGCACCAATATGCACACCCAGAAAACTAAAAATAAAGGTAGCAAAACCAATTATCAGGCACGCCAGCAAAGGGGGGAAGTCCATTAACGTCAGCGAGAATCCTGCGGCCATGGCATCAATACTGGTAGCTAGCCCCAGCAGTAACATGACATGAGGTGTGATTTTGGCGAAATCTTCTTCAATGCCTTCAGACAGTGCTTCAAACACCATTTTTGCGCCGATAAAGAGCAATAAGATAAATGCAATCCAGTGCGCAAAGCTGCCAATCAGGCCAAATAATCCCTGACTACCCAGGTAACCAATTAATGGCATAATGCCTTGAAAAACACCAAAATAAATAGCTGCTGACAGAGACAGCGACTTGGCATTAATAACATGTTTTGAGCCAAGCCCAATGGAAACAGCAAAGGCATCCATGCTTAACGCCAGGGCTAAAATAATCACTTCTAACATAAAAAAATCCGGAAAAAAATAAGCCAGTGGCCGGATAAGCGGAGCGAGTGCTCAGCCAAACGCTGATTTTACGGAAGAAGCCCAGGCTATAGCCAGGTGTCTGGTAGGTTTTTTTATTCGCTTTATCGAAAAAAAGAAACCTGAATCGTTAACTGGATGAAAATTGATAACGAGTGGCTATCTGAGTAAGGGTCGTCATTAACTCATCGAGTTCACTGGCCTTAGCGCGGGTAAGTTCACTTTGTTGCAACAATTCTCCGGACTGTTGGCTAATCCCATTAACCTGACTCTGAATGGTTTGTGTAGCAACCACCACTTGCCCGGTTGAGACTGCCAGATGTTGATTATCGTCACTTAACGCTAATACACTTTGCTGGCTTTGTTTGAGGGCGTTTTCTGTATGGTTAGCCTGCTCAAATGCCTCAGCCGTCAGCGTCAGATTGGCTTCCATTCCCTGCACGGTTGTTGATATGGAATCCACTATTTGTGCCAGTATGGTGTTGATCTGATGGGTCGATTGCTGAGTGCGTGAAGCAAGTGTACGAACTTCGTCTGCAACCACAGCAAAACCTCTGCCATGTTGACCCGCACGGGCGGCTTCAATGGCTGCATTGAGCGCTAGTAGGTTGGTTTGCTCGGCAATCTCAGCAATCACCTTTACTACCGAACCCACCTGATCCCCGGCGTTTTGTAGCAACGAAAGCTGTTGGGCAGACTCATTGATTTCATGCTGTAGCGTGGCTATCTGAGCGGCACTAACAGCCACCTCTTGCTTGCCCTGACTCACCAACTCCGCGGCAGATGCCGCTGAGTCGGAAACGCTTTTGGAATCTTCAGAGGCGCTGGCGATTTGCAGTCCTACCTCTGCAATAGCATTGTCCAGTTGAACCGCCAGGCCGGATAAATGATGGGCTTGTTTATCAGAAGAAGCGGCTGATTCAATAAAGGTCAGGCTTGCACTGCGCAGTTGGCTTGTCATAGCGTTTAAGGCGGTATAATCCTCGGTTAAGGCTTTAATTAAGCTTTTCAGGGCATTAACTACCTGTCCTAGCTCATCATTACTGGCATGGGGAAACGTCACCTCCAGGTTCTTATCGTGACTCAGGCTGGTGAGCGCTGCGGTAATGCTCAGTAGAGGGATGACCAGTTTTTGGTATAGGTAGCGATAAGAGAGCAAGGCCACCATTACAACCAGCATCACTGAGGCGTAATTAATCCAGCGCATCAGGCCGAGGGTGACACTAACTTCTTCGGTGGCCTGAAACACCTGCTGAGCTGA
>CATMRP010000169.1 GCA_950073835.1 uncultured Alteromonadaceae bacterium | reverse complement strand
ACCGCTTTGAAATCGATTTGAATTGATGGATCTGATGGGTTGGGCGTTACCTTAATGTTGCCGTTTTCACCAATATGAAAATAGCCACCGCCCCAGCGGGAAACGCCGTATACACGTTCCGCCTCTTCAACAGACCACTCCTGAGAAGTTCCATCCATCGTTTACACCTTTAATATTTTGCGAGCTGGTAAAAATGATTCGCAGCTGACGTACACATGGCGCGTATTATAACGGTCTTTGTCATCAGCGCTATGACAATTTACGCATCCAACACTGACCCGGATTACAGCTTTTTTACGTATTAAGTCAGTATGATAGAAATTAGTTGACTATTTTTTACACATCACCGTACCATAAAGTAGTACTAATTCATGACGTTAACACATTATCTATGTGCATTTAATGATGCCAGGATAAGTCCACGGAAAGGAGTATGAGGGAATGCAACGCGTATTAGGAGAGTTTGCCGTTGAGTTAACCCCACAGCAGGACGAGCTGGATATGGGAAGAATGCTGATCAAGAAAACATTTAGCGGTGAGCTTGCGGGCGTTTCGAGTGGCCAGATGCTAAGTCAACGCAGTGCGGTGCAGGGCTCGGCGGGCTATGTTGCGATCGAAACCTTCGAAGGTGAACTGCAGGGTAAGAAAGGCAGCTTCTCTTTGCAGCATTTGGGCATCATGAGCCGGGGCGAACAAAAGCTAACCATCGTGGTGGTGCCAGATACAGCCACCGAGGGCCTTAAGGGCTTATATGGCAATATGCAAATTCAGATAGTCGATGGTAAACACTACTATGACTTTGAGTTTGATTTCACCTCAAGTCCACTCTAATACGCCACTGCGCAACTGATTCACCATGGCAGGAATGGTTCCTGCAACGATCTTCCTTCCAGTCTTAAATACCCACCAATTAAGTGTGCTGACCTGTAGTTATTGCAGTTTGAGCGCGTCGGGTGGGAATTATTTTCATTATGGAGGACGTCATGAGTAAAACAGCGAAGCTTTATCGCATGGTGACATCACAACATATTTGCCCTTTCGGCCTGCGCTCTAAGGATTTACTGGAGCGGGAAGGCTATGAGGTTGAAGATCATCAGTTATCCTCCCGCTCTGAAACCGATGCGTTTAAGCAACAGCATAATGTAGACACAACGCCACAAACCTTTATTAGCGATCAGCGGATAGGTGGTTACGACAAGCTTAGAGAATTTTTCGACAAAGGCCCGGCCGGGCAGACCGGCACTACATATACGCCGGTAATCGCTATCTTTTCAGTGGCCGCATTAATGACCCTGGCCTGGCAGTTTGCCACCGGCAGCAGTCTGCTCAGTGTATCGTCATTACTGTTATTTATTGCTGTAAGCATGTGTTTTCTGGCAGTCCAGAAGTTGCAGGATCTTTACAGCTTTACTCAGTCGTTTATCACTTACGATTTACTTGCCATGCGCTGGTTACGCTACGGCTATTGGTACCCGTTTCTGGAGGCCTATGCCGGCATTGGCATGATTGCCGGCTTGCCAGCCCTGTGGGTAGCTCCGGTATCGCTGTTTATCGGTACTGTTGGCGCAGTATCCGTATTTAAAGCGGTGTATGTAGACCACCGAGAACTCAAATGTGCCTGCGTAGGCGGCGACAGCAATGTGCCCTTAGGCTTTGTTTCGCTGTCGGAAAACCTGTTTATGATTGGCGGTGGTGTGCTGATGCTTCTTAGCTAATCTGCCCGATTAAAAAAGGCTGCCGGATGGCAGCCTTACTTACCTACTGATCAATCACACTGTTTTTTCTGAATTGCCAGCGATTAGCAAACTCATGGAGCCAGCGCGTAAAACGCAAGCGCCCTGCACGTTCATCATAAAAGGGGTTGGCACCAGGTGTAGTAACGTAGGTATTGGTTAGCACGGTATGGGCATCACCGGCGCCAATAAAATACTGATAATTAGCAACGTATTCGTTAAGGAATGAATAAGAGCCTGTCATTGCCGCATTCCACTCCATAAACAGCAGGTAGTCTTGCTCAGTGAGGTCCCAGGTAAACGGATCCATATTACCGGCATCTATTTCTGAAGAAATTTTATAGAACAGCACCTGTACGGCATCCAGTTGCGTGGAGTACTGAGCAAAGCGCACGTCAGGATAACTGGCTGCCAGCACGCCCATCATATCCTGATTCAGCGTAGCCGCCTGATAGGCCCCCATAAACTGAGCAAACAGGGGCGCCAGGCTATTTTCTACCCCCCAGGTCTGATCAAAAGAAAAGGTTGTCTGCACAAACCCAGCAGATAATACGCCGGCAGCACCGTCACTCAATAAGGCAGTGCGAGCACGCGGGAAAGCGGCCTGCAGGTACGGGAAGTTGATCGTAGCACCATAGCCACCCGCACTGGACCCCGCCACCAGCATTCTGCGGGGTTTAACAGTGCTGTGTGCATAGTAATCTTTTAACCACTCACGCACAGCCATAAAATTATCAAATCCGCGATGGCGCACCGGTACCGGCGCGGCAGGCACGCCGGTGATTATCCCGGTGGTATCTTCATAAACCACATCATTTGAGCCAATGTGGATATCGCCGGTGCAATAAGGAATAAACACCTTACTCCAGTTGGCAAAGGGGTTGCGGGGATTATCATCGTCGAATATGCCCCCTGCATTGACCGGTGAGTTTTCAGTGTACATCGACGGATTGTAGGTCGGGCGGCCACCAGGCACTCCGCTTAGCGCCAGCGACGTTACGCAGGTCGCGTCGTTCCAACAAGCACCACCGCCATTAAAAAAGACCACTAATTTACCGGCATTGCCCGGTTTAAAATAAAAGTGAAAATCGTTGGGGTAAACAGCCCCGGTAGCCGGGTCGGTAATAGTTTCCAGTGCACATGCGGGTGTCAGTGTTTGCGGTTGTCCCTGATCATTAATGATTTCGACACTGGCTGGCACCGGTATCTGTTGCCATTCATCAGCGTGGGCAGTGGTCAGTAAGGCACAAGAGAGCAGTGCTGATAAAGCACTAAAGCAGCGAAGGCGAGTCATATTTCATCCTTGAGTATTAAAGGTGATTCAATAATAAACCGCTGATGCTGCAGGTAGGAGCGGGCCAAGCTTATTAAAATAAGTCTTAACTAGGGGCTGTTGATCTTTGCTGTACACTTTTGCAGCAGCCTGTGTATCATTTAGACAAGGCGACTGTTTGCAGGTCTAGTGGGCTAAATCAAAAACAGTCAACACAGTATAAATGATACACAGGCGCTGCCCGAAGGGGTCGTCATGAAAGCATTTTACTCATTGTCACAGCCCTTTGACGTAGAACAACTATGCCTTCAGGACTGCTCCGCGATTAAAATGCTTTCATATAGACCAAAAATCGTACAGCAAAGATCAACAGCCCCTAACATTAAAGTAAAAATCACAGGTCGCAAAGCACAAAATTAGTTTATCAACAAATATCCTGCCCGCTGGCGACTAAATCATCTGGCTGGGTAAGCCATGTCGCGTCAGCGTAGTCAGCGCTTCTAATGATCCAGAACAAACATTTGTACGATTACCCGGGCGGTATATTGCAGCGCATTTTTTAGTGCCGTAAGGTAAAACAAACACCGCATGGTTTGTGCCGTCGTCTTATGCAATCCCAACCAGCCATGTCATAACAAAGTAAAACGTTACCCTTACATTCAATCACTCAGGCCATCTTTCCCTGTCTGCAGGGAACCCGACTTTCAGGGAGAAAGTGCTGTGCTGTTTAAAAATTCGTTATCCAGCCCTCGCGGCCCCGCTTTAATGGACATACTGCAAAGTGTCAGCGGTCTCATTCTGGCGCTCTTCATGTGGGCGCACATGTTTATGGTGTCGAGCATTCTGCTGGGCAATGATGCCATGTATTGGGTTACCAAGATGTTTGAAGGCGAGCCCATCTTTGGCAAGGGCTACCCCATTCTGGTGAGCCTGTTTGCGCTGTTTATTTTGTCGTTAATTGTGCTGCACGCATTTTTAGCGATGCGTAAATTTCCGGCCACCCACCACCAGTATCGTAGCTTGCACAAGCATCTTAATGGCATTCGGCACACCGAAAGCTACCTGTGGTATGTACAGGTTATTACCGGATTTGCGCTGTTCTTCTTAGCGTCGGTACATTTATATCAACTCATTATGCATCCGGCAGACATTGGCCCCTTTGCTTCATCCGACCGAGTTTGGACAGGGCGCATGTGGCCGCTGTATTTAGTGCTTTTATTTGTGGTCGAGCTACACGGCGGCATTGGCCTGTACCGGGTATTGGTAAAGTGGGGCTGGTTTATGGGCAAAGACCCCAAAGTTGGCCGCAAACGCCTGAGCATAGCGAAATGGCTACTCACCGTTTTCTTTCTGGTGCTGGGTTTACTGACTCTCGCCGCCTATATGGAAGTGGGCTATGAGCATCAGGATCGCGCCGGAGAGCGATATCAACCAGCTGCCTATTCGCAGCTAAACAGTGCATCGCAGGGAGGCAACCACTAATGCAAACTATTGTCACCGATGCATTGATTATAGGCGGCGGACTGGCCGGTTTACGAGCCGCTATCGGGGTTAAACGCCGCGGCTTTACGCCGCTTATCTTAAGTCTGGTACCTCCCAAACGCTCTCACAGTGCGGCAGCACAAGGCGGAATGCAGGCAAGTTTAGGCAACAGCGCCAAGGGCTGGGGCGATAACGAAGACATTCATTTTGCCGATACCATTCGCGGCAGTGACTGGGGCGCCGATCAAATAGTCGCCCGCATGTTTGTGCATACCGCGCCTAAAGCAGTGCGCGAGCTTGCTGCCTGGGGCGTGCCCTGGAACCGGGTACAAAAAGGCGATCACAAAAGCGTAATCAACGGTGAAGAAGTCACCATTACAGAACGCGATGAGGCGCACGGGCTTATAACCGCACGAAACTTTGGTGGTACTGCCAAATGGCGCACTAATTATGTGGCCGACGGCACCGGCCATTCCATGCTTTACACCATGAGTAATCAGGCCATTGCCGAGGGCATCGAAGTCCACGAACGCATGGAAGCCATAGCCCTGTTGCATGAAGAGGGGCGCTGTCAGGGCGCGATTGTTCGTAATCTGATTACCGGTGAACTGATTGTTTACCTGGCTAAAGTCACCTGCATAGCCACTGGCGGGTTTGGCCGCATATACCGGGTCTCCACTAATGCCGTGATTAACCAGGGGATTGGTACCGCCATTGCGCTGGAAACCGGCCTTGCCAAACTGGGCAATATGGAAGCGGTGCAGTTTCACCCCACGGGTATTTTCCCGGCGGGTATTCTGGTCACCGAGGGCTGCCGGGGTGATGGCGGTTTATTACTGGATGCCAAAGAACACCGCTTTATGCCGGATTATGAACCGGAAAAACGGGAGCTTGCCTCCCGGGATGTGGTATCGCGCTGGATGGAAACCCACATTCGCAATGGTCACGGTGTTCAGTCCCGATTCGGCGAACATTTATGGCTGGATATTCGTTTACTGGGCAGAGCCCACATCAACAGTAAGTTGCGCGAAGTGAAAGAGATCTGCCAGTACTTTTTAGGCATCGACCCTACTGAGTCACTAATCCCGGTGCGCCCCGCCCAACACTATTCCATGGGTGGTATTCGCACTGACTACCGTGGCGAGTCCCCTACACTTAAAGGCTTGTTTGCAGCCGGGGAAGCAGCCTGCTGGGACATGCACGGCTTTAACCGGTTAGGTGGTAACTCCGTAGCAGAAACGGTGGTCGCCGGTATGATTGTTGGCGAGTTTATGGCAGACAGCCTGACTACAGACGCATCGCTGGCGATAAGTTCAGTGGCCATCGAGGGCCAGGTAACCGCAGTACGCGATGAACTGGCGTCGTTCCAGCGCAGTGACAACAACGAGAACGCCTGGCAGATTATTGAAGCCATGCAGTCGCTAATGACCGAAAAAGTGGGGATTTTCCGCCACGGTGAACAGCTCAGCGAGGCCGTCAGCGAACTGCAAGCATTGCATGAACGTGCCTCCCGAATCAAAGTTAGCGACACCAGCCGTGGCGTAAACCCGGAACTCTGCGCGGCTTACCGGGCCAAAAAGATGCTTAAACTCAGCCTGTGCGTGGCCAGTGGAGCCCTAGCGCGGGAGGAAAGCCGGGGCGCTCACTCGCGCGAGGACTTTCCGCTTCGCGATGATAAACACTGGCTCAAGCGCACGCTGAGCAGTTGGCCAACCGATGCCTTCACCCCGGCTATCAGCTATGAAGCGCTGGATGTCAAAACCATGGAATTACCACCGGGCTGGCGGGGCTATGGCGGCAAAGAACGCATTGAGCACCCTGACACACCGGCGCGCCAGGCAGAAGTTGATAATGTGCAGGCCTCAGCTGAGGACCGTTTCGCCAAGCAACAGCAATTAATGCCATTTACCGGGTGTTTACCGGCCCCTTTTAAAGGTCGCAATGGTCGTTTATCAGAGGAACTTGAATCATGAATGCCGATAACCAACAAAGCATCCCGGTAAAAGTAAGTACGGTGCGCACCATCGAGTTTGCCATTTTTCGGCACAATCCTTTTGATAACACCAGCGAGCCGCATTTTGAGCATTATGAACTGGAAGAAGCCGACAGTATGACACTGTTTATAGCACTGAATGAAATACGCGCTAAACAAGCACCTTCGTTGCAGTTTGATTTTGTTTGCCGCGCCGGTATTTGCGGTAGCTGTGCCATGCTAATTAACGGTCGCCCGGGGCTGGCCTGCCGAACCCTAGTTAGCCAGCTCCCCGCTAAAGTAACCTTAATGCCGTTGCCCGGCTTTGAACTGATTGGCGACTTATCGGTGAATACCGGCAAGTGGATGCACGGCATGAGTGAACGCTTGCAAACCTGGATCCACAGTAGCGAGGAAACCAATATTGATGCCATCGAAGCGAAGATGGCGCCAGAGAAAGCCGAGCAAATATACGAACTGGAGCGCTGTATTGAATGCGGTTGTTGTATTGCTGGCTGCGGCACGGCGCAGATGCGCCCGGAATTTGTTGGCGCAGTAGGCCTCAATCAACTGGCGCGCTTTAAAATAGACCCTCGCGATAATCGTACTGATGCACAGTTTTATGAAGTGGTAGGCAATGAAGACGGTGTGTTTGGCTGTATGACCATGCTGGGATGTGAGGATTTTTGCCCCAAAGAACTGCCGCTGGCACAACAAATCGCCTATATGCGCCGCGCCATGGCGGTTGCCAGCGTAAGTTAGCCGTTAACCCATTTCCTCAAAGAAAAATGCGGCGAGTTCGTGGCGGCCGGTACAGTTTGACTTTTTGTAAACCGCCGAGGCCTGGTGGCGAATGGTTTTCTCAGACGTCTGGCGCAGTTCGGCAATTTCGTTAAGGCTGAGCCCTTTTAACAAAAACAAGCCCACCTCTTTTTCGCTGGGGGTGAGTTGCCAGCGCTCAAACTGTTCTTGCACCGCGGCGAAAAAGTCACGCTTGGAGCGTTTCAGTTCTTCAGACATCTGGCTGACTTTATTGTTGGAGAGTTCGAGATTATCGCGCAACGCTTTTAAGGCATTGGAGCGCTGGCGAATGTCAAAAATAAGAAAAACAAACAGTCCGGAAGAGATAAGAATTAAAATAGATTCCTGAATAATATGAATTAACTCAAGATCCTCTGAAAAGTCGATATACAGGTCCATGCACTTCAGCGCAATAATGCACACCAGCGCGACAGACAGGACTTTATCTTTCACCACTTACTCCAACAATTCATCCGGTGGTTAGAAATCATATCAGTAGCCAAAAAAAATGGCCTGCATAATTCCCTTATGCAGGCCATTTTTACGATGATTGACTAAGCGTAATGATTAATCGTCACCAAATTCGCGAACAATGCTGTTGATAGTTTCTTTTGCATCACCCAGTACCATGCGGGTGTTATCTTTGAAGAACAGCGGGTTATCAACCCCGGCAAAACCCGCATTGGCAGAACGTTTAAGCACAAATACGGTTTTGGCGCGGTATACTTCGATTACTGGCATGCCGTAAATCGGGCTGCCTTTCATCTCTTTGGCCGCCGGGTTAACCACGTCATTAGCACCGATAACGATAACTACATCGTAGTTTTCCATGCGTGGATTGACATCGTCCATCTCGCACAGCAGATCGTAAGGGACATCGGCTTCTGCCAGCAGTACGTTCATGTGACCAGGCATACGCCCTGCTACCGGGTGAATCGCGTATTCCACCGTACAGTTGTTTTCCTCCAGTAGCGACTGCATCTCGCGAACCGCATGCTGAGCCTGTGCTACCGCCATACCGTAACCCGGCACGACCAGTACCGACTGCGCGGCTTCCAGTACGTAAAACGCATCCTGGGCAGACATGATTTTCACTTCGCCCTGGATGGCTTCACCCATCTCCACCGGCTTGGCAAACCCGGATAGCAGCACATTCATGAGCGAACGGTTCATGGCTTTACACATAATGTTGGTCAGAATAAGACCCGACGCGCCTACCAGCAAACCAGTCACAATCAAAATGGTATTGGCAACCGCCAGACCCGCCGCACAAGCTGCAACACCTGAGTACGAGTTGAGCAGGGCAATCACCACCGGCATGTCAGCACCGCCAATAGAGATGGTGGCCCAGATACCAAAGCTTAGCGCCAATGCAATCGACACATACAACCACAGCGGATTGCCGGGATCGGTAGCAAACAAATAGCCCACCACAAAAAACGCTAACAGATGCAGAATGCTCAGTTCACGCAAACCGGTAAAAATAAACGCTTTGGAGGACATTTTGCCCGACAGTTTTCCCCAGGCAATCACTGAGCCTGAGAAGGTGATACCCCCAATTAAAATGGTCAGAAACACGGTCAGAAAAATCAGCGAGTCCGTGGTCGCCAGGGCGATGGAGCTCATGCCGGATACCGTTGCCCAGCCAAGTAATAAGGAGGCTGCGCCACCAAACCCGTTAAACAGCGATACCATCTCTGGCATCTGTGTCATTTCAACGGTTTTGGCTTTCCAGGCACCGTAGGCTCCGCCAATCACAAAGCCCAGCAGGATCCAGTGATAGCTGATAATCTGCTGGTCGATCAAGGTGACGACCACGGCGATAAACATACCAACCGCCGATACCAGGTTGCCTTTTTTGGCCGATGACGGATGACTCAGTAGCTTAAGGCCAACAATAAATAATGTGGTTGCCAGTACGTAGGCAAGATTTATGATCAATGCATTATCACTCACAGCATAATCTCCTTACTTGCCTTGTTTTTTCTTGAACATGCTGAGCATACGGTCGGTCACCATATACCCGCCCACAACGTTGATACTGGCGAGCGCTACGGCGGCAGTACCTAAAATTGTGGTCAGCGTATCGTTGTCGGAGCCCGAAGCTACCAACGCACCCACCAGGGTGATCCCGGAAATGGCGTTAGAGCCAGACATTAACGGCGTGTGCAGTGTTGCCGGTACCTTGCGGATAAGTTCGAAACCTAAAAAGGCGGCCAGCAGAACAATAAAGATCAGGTAAATAGTTTCCATGTGTTAGCCCCCTTTGTACGCGTTTTTGAGCATGTCGTTGGTGATCTCGCCAGCGTGAGTAATTACGCTACTCGCGAGGATTTCGTCTTCCAGATCCAGCGTAAACTGCTTGGATTCCTTGTCGAAAAACTCATCAATGAGATTGATCAGGTTATTGGCATACATATCGGTTGCATCACGAGCCACGCGCTGGCTCCAATGACCGTCACCAATTACGGTAACGCCCTCAACCACCGCGGTTTCGCCAGGCACAGAGCCTTCGACATTACCGCCTGATAGTGCCGCCATATCCACCACAACACTGCCGGGCTTCATTAATGCCAGGGTTTGTTTGGAGATAAGCACCGGCGGTTTACGGCCGAACAGCTGGGCAGTAGTGATAACGATGTCTGAGTCGGCAATGGCATCGCGCTGCGCCTCCTGCTGCTTGGCTTTTTGCTCGTCGGTAAGCTCTTTGGCATAACCGTCTTTAGTCTGACCGGTTTCGCCAATATCAATTTTGAGGAACTTGCCACCTAAGGATTCAACCTGCTCGGCCACTACCGGGCGGGTATCATAGGCCAGCACGTTAGCCCCTAAACGCTTAGCAGTCGCGATGGCTTGTAAGCCAGCTACACCGGCACCAATGATAAATACCTTAGCCGGTTTAATGGTACCGGAGGGTGTCATCATCATGGGCAGAATGCTTGGCAGGGCATTTGCGGCCTGCATCATCATCACGTAACCAGCCAGACTCGCCTGAGAGCTCAGGG
>CATMRP010000168.1 GCA_950073835.1 uncultured Alteromonadaceae bacterium | reverse complement strand
CCGAGGATCCCCATTTCATGTGCATACACAGACAAGCGCCCGCCATCCACCAGCACCGCAATACCAGCACCGGCCATGGCCTGCTCCAGAATGTCATCGTCGTTACCAAGCTGAGAGCCAATAAACAGGTTAACGCTAATCGCCCCATAGCTGCCTGCTTCGACCAACTGTTTAAAGTGCATCAGGCCCTTATACATGGGATCGCTATTACTGAGTGATGTCACCACATTCAGTGATTTCACCTTGTCTGACCCTGCATCTGCATTGCTACCGGTAGCAAAAAAAACCAGCAGCAGGCCAAAAATCAAATTGTGCAGACGATGCTGAATCACCATAGGTTAACTTTAGATACTTCGTAAAACCGTCAGGTTAGCGCTGGCTGGTGGCTGACAACATTGTCATTTTTCACATTCCAGCAACGTTTTTTAGGTGAACGTGCTAGTCACCAAATAAGCCGCTAATTAGCAAAGCGTTATTTCAAAAAGATTTTTTGCCATAGCAGAAAATCGAGGGCAGTATGAGCACTTTACATTGTGAAATTTATGTTATTCAGTACCGCTTTATCTTTTTATCGTTTCACAGCCCGTTAACATTGCCGATTGGTATCAGTCGCTGCATTATCTGACCCTGAACTTTAATCACTCACCGGGAGCGTATTGTGACGTTTCAACCAAAATATTCACTGACCTTTTCTGCGTTGTTGTCAGCCATGGTGCTAACAGCGTGTCAGCCACAACAACAAAATGTTGAAGCCCAGAGCACTCAGGCTCAAACAGAGCCTCAGGTACAACCACAGGTTAAAAGTGGCCTTGCCGAGCCATTGGTAGAACATATTTACACTGCGGACCCCTCCGCCCATGTGTTTAACGGCCGCCTGTATATATATCCTTCTCATGATGTGGAGTCTGGCATTCCACAAAACGACAATGGCGATCATTTCGACATGCGCGATTACCATATCCTGAGCATGGACGAAGTGGGCGGTGAAGTTACCGACCATGGTGTTGCCTTATCAGTTAAAGATATTCCATGGGCGGGACGCCAGCTCTGGGCGCCGGATGCGGCGGAAAAAGACGGTAAGTATTACCTGTATTTCCCGCTTAAAGACAAAAACGACGTTTTTCACATTGGCGCAGCGGTCAGCGACACGCCAGAAGGCCCGTTCACTCCGGAGCCGGAGCCTATTGCCGGCAGTTACAGCATGGATCCCGCCGTATTTAAAGATGACGATGGCGAATACTACATGTACTTCGGGGGGATTTGGGGTGGCCAGCTACAACGCTATGAAGGCGGTACCTATAATCCGGAAGATGTTTATCCGGCTGATGATGCACCGGCAGTAAAACCGCGCATTGCCAAAATGGCGGATGACATGCTTTCTTACGCCGAAACGCCCAAAGAAATTGAATTACTCGACAAAGACGGTAATCCCATTCTACATGGCGATAATGACCGTCGCTTCTTTGAAGCGGCCTGGGTTCATAAGTATCAGGGTAAGTATTACTTCTCTTACTCTACCGGCGATACCCATAAAATTGTTTACGCAACTGGCGACAATCCTTACGGCCCGTTTACCTATCAGGGCGTGATCCTGCAGCCGGTAGAAGGCTGGACTAACCATCACTCTATCGCCAAGTTTAAGGGTAAATGGTACCTGTTCTATCACGACAGTTCATTATCCGGCGGTCAAACGCATTTACGTAGCGTAAAAATGACTGAACTCACCTATAACCCGGATGGCAGCATTGTTACCATCGATCCGTACCTGGAGCAGAAGTAATGCTTGAATCAACTGCAACGCCAGCATCGATGGACAGCCCATCGGGCGAAAATATCGGTTTTGTCATTTTCATCAGTATTGTGGCTACCATTGGCGGATTCCTGTTTGGATTCGACAGCGGGGTGATCAATGGTACGGTAGATGGCTTACAGCAAGCGTTTAACTCGGCCAGCGCCGGTACCGGGTTTAATGTTTCCAGCATGCTACTTGGCTGTGCGGTCGGGGCATTTTTTGCTGGCCGCTTTGCCGACAAATACGGCCGCCGTGCGCTACTGATTGTCTCGTCGGTACTGTTTATCATCAGTGCCTGGGGTTCTGGTATTGCTACGTCGTCTTTTGAGTTTGTTATTTACCGGGTTCTTGGCGGCCTGGCGGTAGGTGCGGCCTCTGTGATGGCCCCAGCCTACATTTCGGAAGTCTCCCCGGCCCGTTACCGCGGAATGCTAACCAGTATTCAGCAGATTGCGATTATCAGCGGTTTGTTTGCGGCGTTTCTGAGTAACTATATGCTGGCCGGTGAAGCCGCCGGTTCAACCAATACGTTGTGGTTAAGTTTTGAAGCCTGGCGCTGGATGTTCTGGATTGAACTTATTCCGGCATCCCTGTTTTTCGTGATGCTATGGTTTATTCCGGAGAGCCCACGTTTTCTGGTATCCAGCAACAAAACCGAACAGGCACACCGCGTACTCTCCCGTTTACTGGGCGATGATGCTGCCACTCAGAAACTTAACGAAATTGAGCAATCCCTGGCCGACGACCACCGTCCTCAGCTTAAAGACCTAATCGACAAAAACACCACTAAAGTTCGCCCTATTGTTTGGGTAGGCCTGGGCCTGGCGGCGTTTCAGCAACTTGTTGGCATTAACGTAGTGTTTTACTACGGTGCAGTGCTCTGGCAAGCCGTTGGCTTTTCTGAATCGGACGCTTTGCTGATTAACGTGTTAAGTGGGGCTATCAGTATCGCCGCCTGCATTCTTACCTTGCTGGTGATTGACAAAATCGGCCGTAAACCCCTCCTGAAGTGGGGCTCAATTGGCATGACAATCACCCTTGGCATAATGGTTGTTGCCTTTTTAAATGCCTCACAAGGGCCAGACGGTAAGCTTATCCTGGGAGACTGGGGCACCACCGCTCTGGTGGCAGCAAACCTGTATGTATTTTTCTTTAATATGTCTTGGGGCCCGGTCATGTGGGTAATGCTGGGGGAAATGTTCCCCAATCAGATCCGTGGTTCTGGCCTGGCGGTAAGCGGTCTGGTGCAATGGACTTCAAACTTCCTGATCACCATTACCTTCCCGATGCTGCTGGCCGGTATTGGCTTAGGTGGCGCTTACGGTATTTATGCCATTTTCGCCTTCCTTTCGGTCATCTTTGTAGTGAAGTTTGTTAACGAAACCAAAGGCAAAGAGCTGGAACAAATGCAGGGATAAACAACATCACTCCCACACTATAATAATAAAACGTCACCACTTGCCAGCGCGTAGTCGCTGGCTTTTTTATGCATGTTGCTCCTTGCCCCTTGATTTAGTACCAATTCGCATAGGCAATTAAACGTGGAATCAACAACCCGCTTTGCAAGTATCCTTATTAGAGCGTGACATCGCCATGAGGAAAAACATGCTCTCAATAAGCAGCTATCATCTAATAGAATGCAGAAAGTGCATATGTTTCTGATATTGCTCTACAATATCATGGATCACAGCATCCTGTGGCCACCCCATGATGTCGTAATCCTGGCCACCTTCACGTAAATGCACTTCGGCTCGGAAGTAGATGTCGTCTCCTGCTTCATCATCCGCTTCATTGCCGTCGGCACTGTAATTGGGCTTTTCATAAGAAAAGCGCCTTACTTCGTAGTGAAAATCATAAGCATCTTC
The DNA here is from genome assembly GCA_950073835.1 of uncultured Alteromonadaceae bacterium. Classification (GTDB taxonomy): domain Bacteria; phylum Pseudomonadota; class Gammaproteobacteria; order Enterobacterales; family Alteromonadaceae; genus Alteromonas. The sequence goes on along the minus strand of CATMRP010000168.1, from coordinate 6,667 downwards.
AAGCTCGACTGTAAAAAGTAACCTGCCAGCTTTCACTTCTTCTATCTTAGCTTCAACATTGTGTTTTGCCAGCTGTCGCTTCACTCTGCCCATCGCGTCTTTAACCATCGTAGCAATATAGTTATTCACATTTTTTTTATCCGGATAGTCGTGAATACTGGCAAGTTGCTTTTCCCAACCAGAGTCGTCGTCATTGCCAAGCACAGCAAGCCGCCAATTGTTGGTCTGCAAACTGTCGCGCTTGGCGATATCAACCCGCAATGCCTTTAACAGACCATAGGTGGCGATGAGTAAAACCACAGCAAACGGCAGTGCACTGGCAATTGTCATCGTTTGTAATGCGCCCAATCCTCCAGCGAGTAGAAGAACACCGGCGACAATTCCTTCCGAACTCGCCCAAAAGACCCGCTGCCAAAGGGGAGTGTTATCATTACCATTGGAGCAGAGCATATCGACTACCATCGAGCCAGAGTCAGAGGAGGTCACAAAAAAGACGATGACCATACATGTGCCAACAAATGACAATACGCCTGCAAAAGGAAAGTTTTCCAGAAAGGCAAACAGTGAGAGTGCTTCATCCTGAGAAACGGCATCTGCGAGTGCAGATACCCCCTGATTCATGATGAGATCAATCGCAGAGTTGCCAAATACGGTCATCTATAAAAGGGTAAAACCGCTCGGGATAAATAACACCCCGAAAGTGAATTCTCTGATTGTACGACCACGTGATACACGAGCGATAAATAAGCCGACGAAGGGAGCCCATGACATCCACCATCCCCAGTAAAGTATTGTCCACCCGCCCAGCCACTCTGTTTTTTCATAGGCGAAGAGGTTGAAGGTGTTGCGAACAATATCTGAAGCATAAGCACCCGTGTTTTGCACAAAAGCCTGCAGCAGATACACAGTAGGGCCGAGTATAATAATCGTAACAAGCAGAATGACCGCGAGGACCATGTTGAGCTCTGATAACCGTCGAATGCCTTTATCAAGGCCGGTTGTAACAGAGAGAATAGCAAGCAGCGTTACTCCAATAATTAAAATGATTTGCGTAACGGTATCCAGAGGTATATCGAATAAGTAGTTTAGTCCGGAATTCACTTGTAATACACCGTATCCGAGTGAGGTTGCCACACCAAAAACCGTCCCGACGACAGCAAAGACATCGACCGCATGCCCAATAGGTCCATAGATCTTTTCACCAATTAACGGATAAAGCGCTGAGCGCAATGTTAGTGGTAAGCCGTGTCGATAACTAAAAAAGGCCAGAATCAACGCTACGACGGCGTAAATAGCCCATGCGTGTAACCCCCAATGGAAAAATGTCAGCTTCATAGCCTGCCTTGCGGCTTCTATGGTTTCTCCATCGCCGGTAGGAGGGCTTAAAAAGTGCATTACTGGCTCGGCAACACCGAAGAACATCAGTCCTATTCCCATGCCAGCTGAAAACAACATGGCAAACCAGGTGACATAACCATAGTCGGGTGTAGAGTGATCCGGGCCTAGTTTAATGTCGCCGAATTTTGATAAGCCCATAAACATTACCGAAACCAGTATAATTGCCACGGTAAGTACGTAAAACCAGCTACCGTTTTCCACAATTCCGGACTGCAAGGTAGTGAATATTTCATCTGCACTTTTTGGAAAAATGGCAGTGAACATTACGATTGTCGCGATGAGTGTTGTGGCTGAATAAAAAACAGGTGGGTTTAATTTTCCTGTTGAAGAGCTGTTCGTCATATGGTTTCCCTGTACTTATTTTGGCTCTTTAGTTTTCGTTTGGTATTCAATACGCTTTTTATTGTCTCACGGTTCGCAACAGCAATAAATAACGGTGATCAGAGGCAAACGAAGGGTGAAAATTACTGCCTCTCCCACCGCCGTTAAGTTTGTTTACATCTTTTTGCGTTTGTCGCTGGTGAGGAGTTGGTAAACTTGTCGTTGGAACATTTGAAGGGAACATATCAACAGTGAAGTACATTGCTTTTTCGCTTGCCTCAGCGCTTGCGTTTTGTATTGTAGCCTGCAGCAGCAATAACCAAACAGAACGATTAATACCGCCCCACTCGGTGGTAAAATATTCCAGCATGGAAGGTTATCAGGACCGTTTTATCAATCTGTTTCCTAATTTTAAAGACTATCCGGTAACCTGCAGCGATGACTGCTACCAGCCCAGTGAGCTGTTGGCTTGTAAAGAACCTATGGAACAGTGCACTTACACCGGCGATTCGCCCTCGTTGTCGCTCGACACCGGGTATACGGTAAAATGGTATGGACACGCCAGCTTTCATATTATTGCCCCGGATAACCAACAGTTTCTGTTCGATCCGGTATTTAATCAGTTTGACTGGCCGGTAAACTGGGCATTTCGCTTGTCGGCTGGCTTTAATCGTAACGAACCGGAACAGCCCGCGGATTCGGTGCTTAATGCGACCGATGCGGTAATGTATTCGCACATTCATTACGATCACTTTAACAAAGGCGATATCCAGGCATTTTCTGCCGATACGGCGTTTTTGACGCCTTTAGGTTTTGCTGACCACTTTCCCGGCGGTGATTATAGGATTACCGAAATGGCCTGGTATGCAAATAATCCACTGGGCAAGATGAATGTACATTTTGTCCCTGGCCATCACTTTAGCAACCGGATTCTGGTGCCTTATCTGTATGAAGACGAAAACAAAACCCTGTGGGGTGGCTGGTTGCTCGAACATCAGGGCAACACATTATTCTTTGCGGGCGACACCGGTTATTCGCCCCACTTTAAGCAGATCAGAGAAAAATACGGGGAGATTGATGTGTGCTTGCTGCCCATTGCTTCCTATTTCAGCGCGGAATCACCAGCTTTTTACCGAAAAGTCCATATGACGCCCGAAGATGCGCTTATGGCAGCAAAAGAGCTTAACTGCAAAGTGATGGTGCCATGGGGGTATGGCAATAACAGCTGGAAGATGGGCGACAAAACCTCACACTCTGCCCTCTTTCGGCTGCTAACCATGCATGAGCGTTTAGCATCAGATATTCCCCTACACATTCTCAACGAAGGGGAACAGGTAAGCTTCTAATTAAGGGATCTAATTAATCAAGGGGTCAGAGTACATGAATGAACTTCAAGTACTCTGACCCCTTGATGTTTTCTTGGGGTGCGCGCCTTTGGGGCGGCCCTAGATAGCTGGGTTTCAGATTACCGGTATCTATGATAACCCGCTGCAATACGGCCCCGGGCGTTAGGGCTTTTATTGCCAGCCGGTGGCGGCCGGCCTTAGTCACCGGCAATGTCGTAGTGAGTTCTTTCACATTATCCATTACCCCCTGAGCCCAGGCTTGCTTGTCTTTTTGTGAAGGCAGCGCCAGCGTAGCCACAAACTCATCATTCAGGGTTACCGCCACTTTAATGCCGGTTGCCTCATCAAATGGCAAGGAAGGCGATAACTGTAGGGTTAGCGGAAACTCGCCGGTTGAGGTAAAGAAAACCGGAAACTCCAGTGCCGGTGCCTGTTGGGGTGTCAGGCTGGAATATGGCGGCATCGCCGCACTCATGGCTTCACCAGTCCGCCCGTGTACCGCCACCTTATGCCAGCTGCCATTCGGGGTCGACTTCACCTTGGACTCGCTGGCATTCATCGCCACGTAACCATCGGCTTCAATAAAGTCGCCACTAACCGGCTTGGCAGTCAGTTGGGGGTTGTGCGCAGTAACTTTAATGTTCGCACCGCCCCAGCCGGTGCCTTTCACATTTATAGTGCCCTCGTGATGGCCAGCCTCTAACTGAGACCAGTCAATGGAAACCTCAACGGGTGTATCTTCCAGCAACTCACCGCCTTTTTTGCCCAGAATGATCCAGGGTTGTGAAGCCGTCGCCGACCAATTGAAAGCCTTACCCTGCCGGTTGTACACAGTAAAAGTGCGAGTCGCTTCGCCGTAGAGCGTAAACTCCGGCAACGACAAACCGCCGGCGGCTGGCCAGTAAGCTCGACTTCCCTCAACTGCAACGCCCATATCAGCCACAGCGGGTTGTGCCAGTGCCTTGGTCTGAACTACCGGCGGGATATTGGCCGGCGGGTTATTCCAGTACACATAGCCTATATGCGGCTGCGACATCATACGGTTCCATTTGCCTCCCTTAATGCTGTGATACATTTTCGTAAGCTCGGCATCTCGTTCAAACCACGCGTTGACTGTGGCAGCCATGGCCGAAGTAGAAGCGCGGTCCTGTTCAGCATACAGCGCGTTCAGGGCCTGGGCTCGGTTTAACTCAAACATGGCCTGGGTAGCCCACACCGGATGCGCAACCAACTGGAAGAAAGCATCCTGATAATCACTGTCGATCCGCTCATAAATCGTCGTGGCTTTATCCGCTGCGTCGGCCAGTGTTTCACTTACCTGCTCGGCCTCGTTGTAGTTGAGTACACTGTAAGTTTCCGGGCTCAGCGCTTCGGGCTTACGTTGGCCGTTTTGTAGCGTATAAACGGTCAGCAACTCTGCAATGTCGTTGGTAAATTGCCCGTTAAACTGACTCGCTGCCCATTCGCGGGTAAACCGCTTGGCGGACTGCGCGTTAAATGCCTCCGGGTCCCACGCCTGTGCGAGGAAGAAGCTAATGGGTAATTCCATGGGCTTTAAATCACCGACATTGGTGATCCAGATTTTATCCGCACCAAACTCCCAGGCGAGATCCATTTGCTCCCAGACTTTACCCAGCGGCACGGTATTGATCCACCGGTAAGACCGTGGGCCGCCCACATAATCGAAATGATAATACACCCCGGCCCCGCCGCTACGGTCGCGTTCAGCCTTAGTTGGCAGGCGGCGGATATTACCAGCATTATCGTCAGACCAAAGCAGCGTCACATCATCAGGCACGCGCATACCGCGCTCATAAAAACCTTGCACTTCTTTGTACAGCGCCCACACCTGAGGCACCTCAGAAAGTGGTTTATCCATAACTTTGGCGAGAATTTCCCGCTGATCGTGGACGATTCTCTCCAGCAGACCAATATTTTCGCCCTCGCTCATAGGCGTATCAGCCTGCCCGCGCATGCCAAGGGTGAAAATACCCTCTTTATCTTTGTAACGCTTAGCGCCTTCTACCCAGAACTCATAGAGTTTATCGGGATTGGTTGAATACTCCCACGGGCCGCTGCCGTAGCGATTCCACTCTTTATCTGCCCGCATCATGGGCTCGTGGTGTGAGGTACTCATCACTATGCCCATGTCGTTGGCCAGATACATGTTTTGCGGATCGTCATCGGCAAAGGCATTGTTCCACATGGCCGGCCATAAAAAGTTTGATTTCAGTCGCAACAGCAGTTCAAAAACATGCTTATAAAACTTCGCGTTATAGCCACCGAATTTTTCGTGCACCATGCCGGTAAGCGCCGGGGCTTCATCGTTAAGAAAGATCCCCCTGTATTTTACTTTTGGTGCATCGGAGATGTGTGTGTCGGCTTTAATAAACAGCTTATCATGGGTGACAACCGGTACATCAGCCCACCAATACCAGGGGGACACGCCGATTTTTTCACTTAGATCATAAATACCAAAAATCACGCCGCGGCGGTCATTACCGCTAATTACCCAGGCCTGTTCAACGCCGGGCAGCGGGCTGGCCACTATATCGAGCTGATAACCTTCCCATTGGCGGGCTTTTGCCTGTACGGTGAGTTGATTACTGGCCAGCAGTTTATCCACCAGCGCGGCCTGACCGCGCTCACCAACAATGATCACATGGCCCGCAAGATCGTCTGTTTTGCTGGTCAAGCTTGGTTTAAGGCCGGTTACGCGGAAGATATCCTGCTGCAACGATTCGGCCGCCATTCTGATCCCCGGGTTGGCTTTACTGTTTACCCAAATGGTCGCCGTTTTTTGTGCTCCTTTATCGGCCACAACGAAGTCGCCTGGCGCATACTGATGGGTAACATAGTCACTGGCTATGGCCGGTGCGCACAAACACAATAATAAAATACTTACAAAGCGCTTTAACATGCCTTTACCTCTGATTATTTTCTGGCGTGCGGGCCAATAGTGGTGCCCACAAAACCACCCGCTTTTTGCGTGCTCAGCCAGGTAGCATCCTGCGGTTCGACCACGGCCAGCCACTCACCGTCCTGCTCAACGGCAAATTCGATTAACGCTCCCTCGCCGTGAATTTTTACTTTTACCGACTCGCCTATCGGGGTTTTCAGGGACTGACGGGCAACAGTGGTTACCTTGCCGTCAATCACCTGTTCAACAAACGCCTCATAGCGACCTTGTTCATCGCGTAAGCCAAGAAAATAGTGGTAGCGGGCACTCTGGAAAGCCGCCAGACCAGCCTCTGCAGATGAAGCGTTGGCGATGGTTACTTCGGTACTTGCCGCAAAAGATGCCGCAGCCTGATGCGAGCCCACATAACTCACCATCTCCTTGCTATAAAGGGCATTATCCAACGGCGACATGGTTAGCACACCGTTTTCAACACTCACCCAGTGGCGATCAAAATCCCGTGGTGTTTGCCAGCGCACGCTCAGGCTATTGCCGTCAAACTGATCATTCCAATCGTAAAAATCCGTGCCCTGCTGTTTGCTTGTTCCGGCCGGGCGCGGGCTGGTAGGCGGAATAGGTGTTTTTGCCGGTAGAATATGCGGCCATTCATTACGCCACTCAACGGGCAGTAAAAAGGTATCCC
>CATMRP010000167.1 GCA_950073835.1 uncultured Alteromonadaceae bacterium | reverse complement strand
TGAAAGGTTGATAAGGCTTTTACGCGGTCTGGGCACAGTGTTTCATTAAAACTGATAAGTAATGTGTTCATTGTGCCTGCACAACGGCAAATTCCAACTGGACCTGAGTATAGAGAGTGACTGTCTGAATTTGCGGTCATATTTGAATAAAAAAGAAAAAGCCGATAGGGTTAAATTGTTTACTATTTAGGCGGATGGGTATGTTTAGGGTACTTAGAATAATTAGGTTACGGTTAATTGATGAGCGTAAACTCATCAATTATCTCTATTATGCGATTGGCGAAATTATCTTAGTTGTAGCAGGGATTCTTATCGCATTATCTGTAAATAGTTATTATAAATCAATTCAGGATAAGAAGTACGAAATTCTTATGCTAGGTGAGCTGGAGTCATCAATTGATAAAACGCTCGAAATGATGGATAAGGGCTATTATCCAAGAGTAAAATGGAATGAAGATGCATACCATTTTTTTTATACGGTGATTGAAGCTCAAAGCCAACCTCCCAAAGAAGAGGCATTAACCCAGCTATACAATCTCACGGTACATTTTCTTTTTAGCTACGACAGTGGTGCTTTTGAGGCTATTAAATCAAATGGATTAGATAAAATTGAAAATCCATCTGTTCGTAGAGAAATTATAAGTTTGTTTGTTGGAGCTTTACCCCGAGCCGCCTTCTTTACTCAGGAACATAACGCAGAACTTAAAAGCTTGTCATCAGAGATATATCACAAACACGTTAGGTATTTTGTGTCTGAAAATGGAGAACAAAATCAGGAAAACTGGTTAGCAGGAAACATCAATCTAACTGAGATGCTTGCGGATAAGCATTTTTTGCTACTTATGCAGAAAGTTAAAGAAACCACTTATGACAAACGTCATCGTCTCGATACGATAAAAGTGACCCTAAAAAGGAATAAGAAGCTATTGGAAGCTGAAATTGCACGGTTAGAGCAACAGTAATCTGTACTAGCTCAAACATATTAAAATAATATTTGTTTCAATTGATGAGATGTTTTGGGAATTAAGCGGTGCCCGGTCACTCCTTTACCACCTCTTGTGGGTCAATTTCCAACAGCTGTTCAATCGCCCCCATCATGCTGTCGAAATAAGGGTTATAAGTGAGACGGGCAAAAACCTTGCCTTCTTCGGTTAAGCCCCAGGGGCCATACCAGACCTCCTCGCCCGCTTCACAGCGCTTTGTTTTACTGCTGCCCTGACCATTGTCACAAATTCTCTGGCTTCCACCGATCCCATACAAGGGATTGGCCGCACTGAACAATACACTCATATGCGAGGCTGCACCGATCCGCTGCGCCGGTATTTTCATGCTAAGCACTTTACTGTTGGCTGGCGCATCCTCTTGTTCACCCAACCACAACAACTCACTTCTCGGATGACGAAAATGCGCCGTGTAAAGCTTCGCTACCTTATTCACATCAACCACACTATCGCCCTCGGGCACCACCAGTAACGCCGGTACAGAAACCGGTTGCAGCTGTAATGACGCCTGAACCGCATCAACACTTTTCTGGTAGGCGGCAAACCCCTGCATGGCCATGGAGTTATACCGTGTCGGATTATCTTCAGGTTCGACATTCGGCCAGCTGAAGACACCGGTTAAATATGGCGCCAGCCAGGTTACCGCGAAGCGGGATTCAAATGCCGGCGAAAACAGCAATAGCCCGGCGATATCATCACGCTCACCATCGGCCACGACGGCCAGATTAGTGCCGGTAGAAAATCCGGCCAGATATAATGCATCAACCTCGCGTGAGAATTCATCGACATGGAAATTCGTGGCTTGTTGCCATAACTCGTAGCTGGCATTTAGCATATCGCCGGGTTTAGAGCCATGGCCGGGCAACAATATTGCCCGAACCCACACATCCTGCTCACACAAGCGTTGGGCAACATCCTGAAAAAAGTATGGCGAATCCCCCAGACCATGGATAAACAACACACCTTTGGTATTGCCGACACCACACTCGAATGGGGTATTGATTTGGACTTCCCAATGTTTATTCGGGCCGGTGGCCTGACGGTGTCCGCTAAGCCACATTGCTACTGCTTGCTGGTAAGCACTAAAGGGAGTGATTGTGGTCGGCACGAGGCTGGCCGACGGAGAAAATCGTACATCGCGGGTTTGCTGACAACTGCTCAACAACATAACTGAGCCAGCTATCACCAGTATCACCAGGCAACACAGCCGAAATGCTTTCATCAGGCAGGGATAATTTGATTACGCTAAATATCTCTGACCCTACCTTTGTTCCGGCTGTATTTCAATAAGTGCTTCAGGAAGCAGCTGGCAGCTCTACCCCGCTGGCGGTTAGTTCCCGGGCCAGTATTTTGTGCGTTAACAGGCTCAGAAGCTCGGTTTCTTCTTCACTGCGCTCGCCGTCTACTCCCGACATCGCCATCGCGACTTCCAGCGCCTGACTGGCGTTAAACGCCAAATCAGCCTGCAGACTGCGTAAAATATCTGCGGCATCCCCTGTATCCAAAGCCGTTCGGGTTTGGTAAATAACTTCGTTAACGTATGCTTCGCGGCAGATTGGACTGTCCCATTCAAGGGATTCTACCAGCTCTTCAAGGTAGTCCTGCTCGCTGAGCAGAATTTTTCTGTCGACCTGATAAAACAATACCGCCAGTTTTATCAGCGCCTGATTAAATTTTTGTTCTTCTGACAAATGCATAACAGCTCCTGTTCACTACAACCAGCATCCGGCCGGTAACTTCTTTAACAGATAGTACCCTATCATGTTACACATATGTTAATTATAAGTTTAAATTGTGATTTGCCAAGACCAATTTCATCTAAAAACCGGCTTTTTAAGGCAATAAAAAACGGCTCCTGCCTAACCGACAGCGAGCCGTTTTATATCACGCTGATTGGGTACAGTTATCTTAGTCCCAAAGTGACATCATGGATCACAAAGTTACCGGTATATTTTTCGTCGGCACGCCCTACCGGGTCGATGGCAAAGAACTGTTTATCTTCATCATCCAGTGCCTGATAATCGCCAATCACCTGATAGATCCACACTTCCGGATCGAACTCCAGCTCACGCTGACTGAAATAATCCAGCGCCGATAAGGACTGACCGTTATCAATCACTTCACAGAAATAGGCATCCACTTCTTCCTGGAGCGGATCGCTTTCTAAATCTACTGACTGCTGTTCACTGACATCGATGGTCGATGCTTTTTCCGGCTCACTAACCACAGGCTTACGGCGATACACCGAGCTCAACGAGGCAACAATCTGCTGTAATTCCTGTTCGTGAGCGACCTGATTAACATCAATACTGGCCGGTTTAAGCATGGCCGCCGACTGATTAAACAATACGGGAACCTGAGTAAGATTCGGGTAATTACCCGGCGCAAAATCAGGGTGATGCTCCATGTGCAGTAAAAAGCCTTTAAGCAGCCGTGTACGGCCCTGGAACTCTCGAAAACGGCCAAGTAAATCGAGCAGTCGCGCCTGCGCTACAGATAGCTCCTGAGTTGCCTTAGAGAAACTTTGCTGCAGGGCAACCACCAGCAAATGACGCAATTCTCGGTTACTGCCGGCGATCTCACTGAGCTCATCAAAACGGAAACATTCCAACTGATTTAGCAGTTCAGACACCTGTCCCTGCGCCAACTCATTTTCGCGGATTTTAGCTTCCACTGAGGACACATAACCAAACTCGTTGTTAATGCGGCTGAACATCACCCGCACGCTGTTGGCCAGCGATTCGGTGAGCTGGTATACGTGCTCCGTCAGGTCGGTCATATAAGCGTGGGCTTCGTTAAACCGGTTGTAGTGCAACGACTCTTTGTAATGCTCGGCAATGGTTTTCAAACTCGCCAGCGCGGTGCCGATATTGGCGTTAATGTTGCGGTTTCGCTCATCCTGCAGGCCGCTTTCCAGCAAATTCCTGACCGCACTTTTAAGCCGCAGTGCGCTTTGTGGATCCGGCCGCCATAAAATTCCCAGCTGAATTAGTTGTTCGAGGACCTTGCGGCTAAAGTTTGATTCATCCACAGAGCCATTTACATAGGCGTGCATGATGAGTTCGCTGTGGCGACCCAGTGCATTTAAAAACCGGCTCCCTGCCTGGATTAGCACCTGACTCATAGCAGACTGCCCTGCTGAATAGCCGCTTCCGCCTGCTCAGATAACGACAGCGACTCGGTCTCGTCAATAAAGCGGATCACTTCGAATAAGTGCTCCACTTTGCCGGTAGCCAGATAAATCTGCTTTTCCGGATTGGGCTTCATTAAGTACCCTAAGTCAGTAAGCTTTTTAAACACCTGCTTGAGCTGGCCGTCCAGATTGACACTGGTAGAGCCAAACAAACGATAGCGGGAAATTTTTTCCAACTGCTCACTATAAGCCGGGGTGTCTTCGATAACGGTTTGCAGCTCATTTAAGCGGATAGCATTACCCATGGTAAGCGGCATATCCGACTCACTGGCCTGCTGTACCAACAACAACCACTCCACCAATGGCACCAGACTGGATGTGGTTTCCTGAAACTGCTGCAGTAATACTTTGCGTTCTTCGTCGCCCAGAGTGAGATAGCCGGCAAAAAACACTTCGCCCTCACCAGTGGTGGCCAGAGTGCGGTTAAGCAGGTTTAAATGCGGTTCAAGCTTACTGGCATTATCGCGGCTTTTTAAAAACCGCCAGCTGTCTTCATCACTCACCTGACATATAAACTGGCCATTGAGTAATGCGCTTAATACTTTGCCCTGTTCGGTCATCATGCTGACACCTCCTGCTTGGCTTTACGAGCCTGAATCAATGATGACAGGTTAGAACTCTTCGGCTGAACCACCTGTAATTGCTTAGACACTTTGTCGATGAGATAACGGTTCTCAAACAGTTTTAATACATCGGACTCCGGATTCGGGAAAGCGCCAACCACACTGATGTTATTAGCCTGACAGGCATCGAAAATCTTTTTCACGTTGCTCTGGTGCAACGTACCGAGCTCATCGATGGGCCAGTGAATAACCGCGTCCGCTTCACCACGCAGTAAGCGGGTAAAGGCCAGCAGGAACTTACATAAAATAAGATAAGCCATACCATGGCTCGAAGATTCATTTAGCTGTCTGTCGGTGCGGATCACCAAATCACTGTTGCCCTCACGCAGATGCAGTTCAATATCCAGCAGTTTACTGATGCCACCAGAAAGTGCCGCACGGCCAAGGATATCCAGCACCCGGCGCATACTCTGGCCGTATTCATCGTCCGGCAGCTCGTGGGCGCCCTCTTCCATCCAACTGTCGTACAGGGTGCGGAAGTGTTCCAGCTCCGGCCAGAATTCCAGCTCACTGATACGGGAACGAATTTTCACCGCGGAATCTGATACGCCGTCGAGGAATAACTCGCCATCGACTTCTTTACTGATGCGCCGACTCTGACTCACAATGCGCTTATCAATATCGGCCAGTACAAAGTAGTACTGACTCAGATCGGCACCAAAGATCCGGCCCTGTTCGCGCAGCCCCTGGATCTTCTGCGGCACAATCACGTTCAATAACTGGGATAAGTGACCCACCATGCGGCGATGGTCAATACCTTTTACGCCGTGAGAGTTGATCACTGCACATTCTTCCCGCGCGCGCTCCCAAGTGTCTGACAGGCCGGTGCCAGCCTGAGCGGCAATCAGCTGGTCGAAACGCTCAACGTAATTGCGGATATCGCTGAGTAGTTCTTCCCGCTCTTTAAGTAACGCCTGCGCACGGGATAATCGCTGAGTGATGCTAAGCTCGTCATGTTGCCACTCAGCCACGGCATCGACTTTGGGCAGCGTTTGTTTAGCCAGATTCTTCGCCAGTGTATCTACCTGTCCAAGTTGCTCGGTAGCCACGCTGAGCAGTTTTTCCAGCTCAGATTGTTTGGTTTTTAAGGTTTCACGGGTTTCCCGATACTGCACCTGTAGCTCATTGAGTTCGCGCTCCGCTTCACCCAGGGCTTTGCGGGCTTTGGTTAAACCCTGCTGCCAGGTAACCTTCTGGCCGGTAAATACCGTTTGATACCAGCGGTCGTAATCGGCCACTTTGTGGCGCTGCGTCTCGGTTTTATAAATGGCGTCTTTAAGACTCTTCACCTGCTTCTTAAGCTGGCCAATTTCATCCACATCCAAACCGCGTTGATTAAGCTCGTTTTCCAGCCATTTGGCCATTTCTTCCCGATCCTGAGCCGCCGACGCTTTAGCCTGCTTAATTTCGCCATCCAGTTGGGCCAGACGGGCGTCGCTATCGGCGATCAGTTGCTGCCAGTGGAAGCTGTGCTCGGTAACCGCTTCGCGCTGCTGATCCTTAATATCGTCGCGGTCCAATTCAAACTGGCTTTGCAGTTTCTTTTGCGCTTGCTGGTTAGTCTCAAGCTGGGATTTAGCGCGCTGCTTACGCTCCTTAAGCGCATGCTGATATTCGCTCAATACCGACTCTTTGTCTTGTGTGGCGCGTTTGCGGGCTGCTTCTGCGCTGCGTACCGCGTTGTCCTGGCGGGTCATTGCCAGCTCGGCCACGCGCACCGCTTCATTGCACTTAGCCAGCTCGGCTTCACATTCGTTTTGTTTATCCAGCGCATCGGACAGCGCCGCTTCGGCGTCAGCCAGTGCCTTTTTTAAATCCTGCTCGGTTTGCGCATATGCCGGTGCTTCCACATGTTCCAGCGCCAGTGCTACACCATACAGGCCGGCATTATTATCGGCGGGTTTAGGGTGCAGATCCGTGCGGTCGAGTAACTCAGGGCGGATCAGACGGCCGATAGAGCCTTCCCACTCATCCACATTGGCGCGCAAATACTCCAGCAGCGATCCTTCACCGGGATAAAGCAATGCATTAACGTCATCCACCTGCTGTTCGGCTTTGCGGTGTGCAGTACGGGCTTTTTCAAGCGCCTGATTAGCCGCATCGCGCTGCTGAACTGCCTTTTGATAGCTGCTCTGTGTTTGCCGGTATTCGCTACGTACGCTGTCTTCGCTGATGCTGGCCTCTTTAATGGCAGCATCGAGGAGCTCAAGCTGTGACTGCTCAAACTCGTTATAACCGGCATTGGCCAGCGCCACTTTGGTTTCTGCTTCACTGACTTTGAGTTCGTTAAGTTTGGCCTGGTAGTTGTCGCTTAAGGTGTGAATCTGGGCTTCGTAGTCGGCTTTGATATCCTGTAACGCTTCCCGCTCCTGCTGTTGCTGCTCGCTGCGTTTTTCCGCTGCCTCCTGGCGGGCTGCCGACAGTTCTTCTACCTGGGCACTTAAGGTTTCGCCAATTTCAGCCACCCGGCGGTTATAGGCCGATTCAATATCCTGATGCTGTTCAGTAAGTAGTGTGTAGCGGCTTGAGACCAGCTCTAAATCACGCTGCCACTGGGGCAGTTTAGCCACGTCTTCTTTGAGCTGTTCGATATTCTGATCCTGCCAGTTATCGAATTCGCGCTCCACGGCATCAAGCTCTGCGGTATACTTTTCCACATCGGCCCGCGAGGCGGAGACCTGCTGGTTCAGTTCATCGCGGCGTTCGTTCCAGGTGCTGTCGCTGAGTTTTTTCTGATGCAATACGTCATCAAGTTGCTGACGGGCCTCTTCGCTGCGTGCGGTGAGTTTGGTTTTATCCAGTTCAAAGGCCTGACTGATTTCCGCCAGACTACTTTCTGCCTCCTGCAGCGCCATATTGGCCTGCTCAAGACGCGTAAACTCGGGACGCACCTTGTCGAAGGCGCGGATCAGGTGGCACTCGCGGATCCAGTCGTCTACCCGGTTGCGCGACAAACTGGAGGTGGGCGGCTGCACGCCGTCTTCTTCCAGAATGGCGGCAATCATGGCCTTAATGGTTTCCATTTTGCCTTCTTTAGAGTGCACCGCTTTAGCCAACTTTTCGATGTGGCGTAAGTGCTCGTTAGACTCACTGAGGCTGAATACCTTGGCGTATCCCAGTAACTCACGGGCACTGCTGCTTTGATTGAGTACGCCCTGATCGTTTTGCAATACCGCACGGAAATCTTTAGTGGTTAACAGGCTCGATACCACAATATTATTGCGCTTCATGGCACGGGCAATTTCGGTGGACGAAAGCGACGCATGCTTACCACTTTTTTGCTGATACAGGTAATCATCCAGGTCGAACGCTTTGGCGATAAAACGGTAATTAACACCTGTGCCGTTTGAGCTTAACACCGCCTGACATAATTCGCCGTCGGCGCGGGTATATTCATAAATGATAAAAGATGACTGACGCGGCAGATACCAGCGTTCAAAACTATCGCGGGTTGCCGGCACTACCCGGCTCGGATATTCGCCGTAAAAAACCGGGATCAAACGTTGTAGCGTGGTTTTACCCGAGGCGTTGGTTCCGCAGATGTTAGTGTGCCCGTCAAGCTTAAGTTCAACGACGCCCGGTAGGTGAGTGTCGATAAGTATTATTCGTTTAAGACCGGCCATAGGATTCCTGTTTCTTTATTAGAATATTCTTCGCCGTGGTTGTTAGGTTTATTAACTGAAGATCGATTGCCAGCGCGACTGATGGCTGGCGTGACTGCACGGCGAAATTACACTTCAGTTTATTATGAAATTGTGCTGTTGCACAGGTTTGAAGGGGTCAGTTTTCGGCTCATGAGGAAAAATTGACGCAATCGCGCATTATTTAATCAAGCTTTGTAGTGCTAAGGATTTTCCGGGAGCGTATTCAGCCAGAATGTCTGGTTCTCCCGGTACTCAGGATCCGCTATGACCTCATCGAGCACCGAGTCGATGGCTTTTACTGCACGCTTGCCCCAGGCATTGTTGGTACAACCGATAGCACCATAAACGGGCTGTTCACCGTATTCCGTGGTTAGCATATAAGTTAGCGACTGGTTGTTTTCTTTGATAGCGAAATAGCGCAGTACGCCGGGATAATCGAGCGTGTAGTGGATCCGCTCGAAGTCTATCTGCTTGAGCAAACGCAGCGGGCCCAATACGCCGGGTAGAGCGAGGACATTATCGCCATCCTTGTGAGCGTCAATGGCACTTTGTAACTCGTCAGGAAAACGTCGCGCGCCGGCAAAGCCAAATATTAGCGAATCGTTGTTGAGCAATTCGGTTAGTGAAAGAGTCTCAGGAGGAGTCGGATATAATTCTGCCAGCAGCTCTTTGCGCAGGATGATACCCAGTGGCGGATAGACGGTAGTTTTTTTGCTGTAGAGAAAACGGTCGGTATCCTGGCGTTTAATCATGCACGGAAAACACAGATTTTCCGTCCCTTCGATTAGCCGGTTTATTCTTGACTGCGGGTAAATATCAATGGTGGTATCAAGCGGTGCCAGCCTGGCGTTTATTTTATCTACCAGTACATCACAAATACCGTAACCGGCATGATGCCCATCGAGTATATGAAAAGGTGGTGACGGGTTTTTTATCCAGCGAATATCCGCCTGAGGTTCGCCAGGCGCTTCCTCAGCAGCCAGCGAGCCCTGAACAAACCACAGAACCACTGTGAACATAGCAATCAACAATACAAGGTGATTAGTTCTTTCCATTTAACAAAAAATAACCTGATTTCAGAAAACGGGTTAAGCAAGTATAGCCGCGGCTATGGGCTTTTCGCTGACGGTAATGAAAACCGTTCAGTGATGAGGTAACGAAACCGATACGCCGAACAGAATAATCACTCTGCTCGGCGTTGTGTAGCTTACCGTGGTGGGAACATGCCGCCCATACCACCCGGGCCGCCGCCACCTGGAGGCATCATGCCTTTCATCTGGCGCATCATTTTCTTCATGCCGCCGCCCGACATCTTCTTCATCATTTTTTGCATTTGAGTAAACTGCTTCAGCAACCGGTTTACGTCCTGAATTTGTGTACCGGAACCGGCGGCAATTCGCCGTTTACGTGATCCTTTAATAACTTCAGGCTTTTCACGCTCAGCTGGCGTCATGGAATTGATAATGGCTTCCATCTGCACAAACTGCTTGTCGTTAGCCTGATCCTTAATTTTGGCGCTCATATTGCCCATACCGGGCAGTTTATCGAGCATGCCCATCATGCCGCCCATATTGCGCATTTGCTCAAGCTGCTCTTTAAAGTCCTGCAGGTCAAAGCCCTTGCCTTTTTGCACTTTCTTGGCAAGTTTCTGGGCCTTGTCTTTGTCGACTTTGCGCTCCACCTCTTCAATAAGGCTAAGTACATCACCCATGCCCAGAATGCGAGAAGCGATTCGTTCCGGATGGAACGGCTCGAGGGCATCGAGTTTTTCACCCATACCCAGGAATTTAATTGGCTTACCGGTAATCTTGCGTACCGACAGGGCAGCACCGCCACGGGCGTCACCATCTGCTTTGGTGAGAATGACCCCGGTTAGCGGCAAGGCTTCATTAAAGGCTTTGGCGGTATTCGCCGCATCCTGACCGGTCATGGCGTCTACCACAAACAGTGTTTCTACCGGTTTAACCGCTGCATGCAGGCCTTTAAT
>CATMRP010000166.1 GCA_950073835.1 uncultured Alteromonadaceae bacterium | reverse complement strand
ATAATTTCGTAAGCCTGTTCCGACAAAGTTTTAACCACAATTGACATGTATTAATGACTCCTAAACAGAAGTTTGGTGTTTCGTTATTTTTGGTATCTTATTATTAGAGTAGCGATAGTCTGACCGATTTTAGCGGTAGACTCCATGTCATACAGTATACTATCTGCGCTATGGCTGATAGCTTTGGGGAGTCCGAATGCTCCCTTTTTGCACAGCTGTGAATGTTAATGTTCATTTTTAACGTTTTTACGAATTAAAAGTGGTTTTCTTGATACCTTTTAAAGATTGCCTTAGAGGAAAATGAACAAGGCAAGACGGGCTGGGCACGTGCTGAACTGCCCCGTAATTGCTGAATAAAAGTGTGAAATGAAATGGTTAGCTTTCTATCGGGTGGTAACTAATTATGGCGAAACGAGCGCCTAATCGGTTGCAGAGCACTGCCACTATGCACTTGCAAGGCGCAACGGGCACTGCACACACCGGGCCTAACTGTTGGTGATAAACTTATCGCCGACTAAATCAGCCCCCATATAACCCACCTTCACGTAGATCAGCGCGCCTTCTTCGCCGGTAAACGGGGTATGCTGACTGTATCTGGGATTGCGGAGCCAGCTACCGGCAGGATAGCGCCCATGCTCGTCATTAAAAACGCCTTCCAGCACCAGTATTTCTTCGCCACCAGGATGTACATGCCCGCCAAATCGTGTATGCGGCGCCCATTTTACTAATGCCGTGCTAATGCCGTTATGCTCATGCAGGGGTAACACGCTCAGCCCCGCAGCCTGGCCGGGTAGCCAGTTGCTGTGCTGAGTATTTATTGAGAGTTGTTCAGAATCGTCACTGGCAAACTGCCAGAGTTTTACCAAGATGGTGCATCCATCAGCAGAAAATGGCGTGTGTGAACTGCCCGGAGGATTGCGCAGGTAAGTACCGGCAGGATAATCGCCATGTTCATCACTGAAGGTACCACTCAATACGTAAATTTCTTCACCGCCATCGTGGGTGTGACCACTGTAGCCCGCCCCGGGCTCGTAACGAACAATGCTGGTGGCTCTTGCAACCTCTTTACCGGCGCGGTCGAGCATCATACGGCTGACGCCCTTGAGCGGTGAAGCAATAAACTCGTACGCTTCGGGGCGAATAACCACTCGCTGGCTAAAATCACTGTTGATCTGCATGGTAAAACTTTCTGTTACGTTAGGTTTGGGTGATTGTACGTACAGACCGGCGGAAAGCTCAACTCATTGCGAGGCGTTGGCGAATAAGATAGATTTATATAAATTATAATTTATTGATTCGGCAACTCTTTTGCCTGGCAGGACAGTATTTTGACAAGCCCCGATTTTCTTTCTGTAGTTCCTATTCTCGTTACTCTTGCACTGGCGCTGTACACCAAACAGGTGGTGATTGGATTGTTTGGTGGGGTGGTAACGGCTGTGGTTTTACTCACTGGCTGGCATCCCATGACGGTATTAGAGGAGCTGATAAAAACACATTTGGTGGGCACCCTTACCGATAGTTACAACGCCGGGGTGATTGTATTGATGGTGTTTATTGGTGGGTTTGTGGCGCTGATGGAGAAATCCGGCGGCGGGCCAGCCTTTGCCAGTAAAATGATAACCATTATTGCCAGCAGGGCCAGGGCACAAATTGCTGCCTGGTGTGGCGGAATCTTTATTTTCTATTCTGATTTGGGCACGCCGTTGATTATAGGGCCTGTATTCCGGCCACTGTTTGAAAAACTACAGGTGTCGCGGGAAAAGCTGGCGTTTATTGTCGACTCCACCGCTTCGCCAGTTGCGATACTGGTACCTTTTATTGGTTGGGGGATTTATATCATGGGCTTGCTACAAAAAGAATTTGAGCAGGCTGGAAAATCCCTCGACAGCTGGCAGGTGTTTATTGCTGTTATTCCCTTTCAGTTTTATGCCGTGCTGGCTATTACTGTGATCCCGCTGATGGTGTTAATGAAAGCCGATGTCGGCGCCATGGCAGAGGCAGAAAATAAGGCGGCAAAGGAGGGCTATACTGTTGTTCGGAATGAACAGGATAATAACAAGATTGAGGCTTTCACCCATAAAAATGCCCGTGCACACTTTGTGTTTTTACCACTTATAGTGATGGCTGCGGTACTGCTGTTTATGCTGGTGCCTCTTGGCTTTCCATTTTCCAGCGTGCCGGGCTCGGTATTCAGAGCTGCCCTGGCCAGTGCGTATTTCCTGGCTGCCTGCACGCTTATTGGGTTAATGGCCTGGCATCAGGTACGCACGGGTCTGGAAGGCGTTGCACTGTATTTGCAGGGAATGGGCGGTATGATGCAGGTGGTCATCGTACTGGTACTCGCCTGGACGCTGAGTTCACTGGGGCACGAACTAGGGACAGCTGCCTACATTGCTGAACAGGCACAACGAGGGTTTCCGGCCTGGTTACTGCCATTAGTCGCATTTTTGCTGTCGGCCATTATTTCCTTTGCAACAGGTTCATCCTGGGGCACTTTCGCTATTATGCTGCCGTTAGTGATCCCTACGGCTTTTGCCATTGATGCGGCATTGTTGGTAAGTATTGGCGCGGTGCTCTCGGGGGGACTATTTGGTGATCACTGTTCGCCGATATCGGAAACCACCATATTATCGGCCACAGGGGCCAGTTGCCGTCAGTACGACCATTTTAAGACTCAATTACCTTATGCGCTGATGAACGGTGGTATTGCGATGGTGGCGTTTACTGTGGGTGGATGGCTGGCCAGCCCGTTTCTTTTCGTTGCTGCCTTGCTGGCGCAAGTGATTGCCATAACTTTGATTAAACGAGCAACAAAACGACAGACATAAAAAAAGCTGACCGAAGTCAGCTTTTTAAAATTGTTAGCATCTTACTTTTTACGACGTAAGCGTAAACCGATGGCTGCCAGGCCAAGCAATAACAAAGCGTGGCTAGCCGGGCTGGAAGCAAGAACCGGACGTTGGCTAAGACCAACAACGATGTTGTCGAACTCACCGGCAACACCAGTAGTATTGATCACCAGGCGATCAAACTGCTCCGCCAGAGAAAAATCAATATTCACATACACGTTAGAACCAGCACCAGTTTGGTTACCAGAGCTACCGCCCAGAGAGCTAAGCAGGCTGGAACCTGTGATCTGAGAAACCAGACTACCACCTGAGTAGAAACTAAAATCGTTGAATGTATCAACGGAACCCCAGTAAAAACCAAGGTAAGTAATGCCGGTGTCTGCGTTTGAAGCCAGTAACTGGCTGTAGTCAAATGTAAAACTCGCAGAGCCACTGCCATTGTTGGTCAGGTAAGCGTAACAAGTAGTATCATTGGCAGGTGCAGCAGCCACACGAGGAACAGAGCCTTTACGTACGCCAACATTGCTGCTTGGCGGAGTTACTAAAACACCGGCTGGACCACCATTAACACTGTTTACCGCACAATCCTGGTCAAAACCCGGATCGTTGTAAGCAAGTGATCCTGGGAAACCGGTGGAATTTGTAGCCTGGTCGAAAGTCTCGATGAAATAGCCAGGTAAACCACCTGTAACTGGATCGATGTACTGGCTGGTTAAGCCAGAACCGTCAGTAGCAGAATCGTATGAGAAAGATACTGTTGCAGCGTTAGCTGACAGTGAACCGACAACAAGTGCGCTGCCGATTGAAATAATTTTAGCCAACTGGCTTAACTTCTTCATTTTGTAACCTTAAGTTAGGAAAACGGTTAAATTAACTGTCTACGCCTAAGCTATTATCGTGCCACTGTTTTTAATATTTGATTTTTAAGGATTTATTCTTTGTCTTGGAGGTGGTTTTACAGTGTTTTGTAAAATATTCTGACACTTATAGAACGTTTTTTGTACTATGATATACAGCTACGAAGTTAATCTGTTGGATGCTGCTTTCATCACATTACATAACACATCCGTTTCGTTGGGAATCGCAAAAAGGGTGAAGAGGTTATGCAACAGTGTGTTGGAATGATCGCAAACCTGAATTCTGTAATAAACCACGGGTTAGCAGTGGAGGTGCAAAGAAACAATTCAAGCATTATGATGGGATCTGAGGTTGCCAATAAACCTCAATGGCCGTTCAAGTAAATCGGAATACGCATTCGTCGAGGATAGGGCATAAAAATCAGTAGGCTACGCTAGTTTCTGTTAAACATTGAAAAGACGACATTCGGCGGCTTGCTGAGCGAATCAAAGTTAATGAGTCAATATCTTAAATTTTCTTCAGCATATCGACTCAATTACACGAATTTTATTTTGATGCCATATCAAAACTTTATTCAATTAGATAGTGACCTCATGTATTTCGTTTATTTAACAGCAGTTTTTCGTTGAGTTAGCTTTCTTTGTAGTGATGCAGTGCAGTACGCCGCAATTAAGCCAAGAGCAGTCACAACTACTAATGAAATTGTACTCGAAATACCAGGGGAGATATGGGCCGCAAAAAATGTGATTAGTCCCAAAAAGTAAGCTGTAATATTATTCATCACAGACAACCCTCGTAATGAAACAACTATAAAAGCAACCACAAACACAACAGGAGCAATTGCCCAAAATCCTATTTTGGGAGCCATGCTACCTATTGCCAGCCCGGCAAGGTTTCCTGCAATTAACCCGAATGCCAAACAGCCAAAGGTAGCAAGTACCCCAGAGAAAGTATCCTTGCCTGTAAAAAAGGCAACCCAGCCAACAAACATTGCCCAAACTGGCCAATTCAATCCATTGGCTATTGTAGCCGCGAATGTTGCAGTGATTGCGGCAACTAAGCTAAGAAATAAGTAATCACCATTAACCATTTTCATGTACCTTTCTTCAAAAATTAAACTAAAGCAATGATGTAAGTTTTATTGTTTGGAGCATGTGTTTCATATCCATTTGAGGATTGCCAGAGCCAATACTACTGGTGGCAGAAACACTTGAGGGAACACGATAAGTTCTTCACGAAACGAGTACCATGCTACTTCAACACCTTTCCACATATTCCAGCTTGCTATTCCAAACCAGACAGGAATGAATAACTTAAGCATTTGCGGCGTTGAGAATGGCGTCATATGCCACAGCCACCCAAAGGTCATGAGTAAGCCAAGTAGAATCACGCCCCCCGTAAGCATTATCAACGTATGCATAATGGCGCCCAATTGCGGGGAGTGAGCAAATCAGCTAACCCTACTCGGCGCAACATTTCAGCCCTGAGCCGATCCAGAACTGCAAACCCCAGGTCTGCGCCATCTTCGGTAGGGTCAAAGTGGAGCCGAAAAGGTTTGTCACCAAATGGTTTTGAGACAGCGTCGACAACCATATCTGCTACCGGATCGGGCTGTGCATTTTCTGGAACAATTTGGGCGAACGATTCCTTTACTATTTCTCTGAAATTGCCATATGGTCCACTTTCGTATTCATCGAGCCGTTCAACGTCTTCGGGACAGCCCGCGTGAGCAAAATGATTGGTTCCCTTGGTGAATGCTCAAGGAACCACGATGGTCGACTCAATTCCCCAGCGACTAAGTTCTCTGGCATATTGAACTGCCAAAGAATCCATTGCGGCTTTTGCTGCAAAGTAGGGTGCAAAGTAGGGAGGTGTTCCTCCTGCCGAACTGGAGCTGGATATCCAAATAAGATAACCTTCGCGCCGCTTACGCATAAAGGGTAATGCTGCCCGGTTTAGTCTTTGCGTTCCTAAAACGTTTACGTCATATTGCAGAGCAAACTGCTCAGGCGTAAAGGCTTCGGCAGGTCCAAACATCATATGCCCTGCATTATGAACCACAATGTCAATCACACCACACTCATCGATGATGGTATTTACTGCCTGGTCAACCGATGACTGGGATTGAACATCCAGTTCCAGAGGTTGAATGTCCAGTGATTCGGCTAGACTCAAATCGAATATTTGTTGAGCATTTGCTGCATTTTTTCCATTTACATCTCGCATCGATGCATAAACTTTATGGTTCGCACGGGCGAGCGCTTGAGAAATCAGACGCCCGAATCCACTCGATGAACCAGTAACTAAAACGACTTTTTTTGACATGGTGCATTCCTTAAATGACGCCGCCATTGGCACGTAGCACCTGACCATTAACCCAAGCCCCGTCTGTACTTGCCAGGAACGACACTACAGATGCAATATCATCTGGTATGCCAAGTCTCTCAAGCGGGTTCATTTTGGCCATGCGATCGATCAACTCGTCCGATTTACCGTTTAAAAACAGTTCAGTTGCTGTCGGCCCCGGAGCTACCGCATTGACGGTAATCTCTTTTCCGCGCATTTCTTTTGCCATTATCGCTGTGAGTGTTTCTACCGCTGCTTTTGTGGCAGCATAAACACCGTAATTTTCAAATTTGAGTCCGATAACACTGGTCGAAAAGTTAATCACGCGGCCACCATTGTTAAGTCTTACTGCAGCTTCACGTAGTGCATTGATCGTTCCTTTAAGGTTAACGTCAATTTGTCTGTCGACATGCTGCGTATCCGCTTTGGCAAGCGGTTTAAGTTCCATGATTCCCGCATTATTCACTAACACATCAACAGTCCCTATTGTTGCTTCTACATGGTCAAACATGCTCTGCACCGACGCGGCATCAGAGACATCTGCTTGGTGAGCAATTGCCCGGCCACCAGCCTTTGTAATTTGTGTAATGACTTCTCTTGCTGCGCTTTCACTTCCCGCATAATTCACTACAACGGCAAAACCATCGCGTGCCAAGCGTTTAGCGATACTGGCACCAATACCTCGTGAGGCACCCGTGACTAAAGCTACTTGATTGAAAGTTTTCATAACTGTTCCTCAAAAGTGGTTGTTTGATTGAGCGATTAGAAAAGTACCACTTCTAAAATATCGAATAATTAACTAAAATCCGGAATCACTATCCGGAAAATTTGAACAATTATGGACAGAATTGATGCAATGCGCGTGTTTACCCGGGTTTTGGAAAGACAAAGCTTTACCGAAGCTGCTGAAGATTTGAATATTGCTCGCTCTACGGTAACTGACGTTGTTAAGAGACTTGAAAAAAGAATAGGGGTTGTTTTGCTGGAGCGGACAACCCGACAAGTCACTCCGACGATTGATGGTGAAGCATTTTATCGACGATGTTTATCAATTATTCAGGATATGGAAGATGCTGAAGCGTTATTTTCAGGCGAAAAGCCAAAAGGTGCATTAAGAGTCGATGTGCATGGCACGCTGGCCCGTCATTTCTTAATGCCCAGACTCCCTCGGTTTTTAAGGGCTTATCCGGATATTGAACTGTATATGAGTGAGGGGGATCGATTTTCAGATGTTATCCGTGAAGGTATCGATTGCGTTATTCGGGTAGGAACTCCCAATTCAGAAGAGTTAGTAGCCAAACAAATTGCATTGTTGGAAGAAGTCACCGTGGCTTCTTCTGAATATTTGAATGAATTTGGTATCCCTTCTAATATAAATGAACTCACAAATCACAACGTCGTAGGCTTCCGGTCTACAGGGAGTAGTGTTGCAATGCCGCTGGAGTTCAGCATTGAGAACACGATAAAAACCATTTCTCCGCAAGCATCACTGACAGTAAATGCGGCTGAAACACTGGTTGCTGCTGCAAGATTAGGTTTAGGTATTGTTCAGGTTCCCCGTTACCATGTTCAATCCGATATAAAAAATGGTACGCTGATTCCTATCCTGGAGGAGCATCCTCCTACACCGTCCCCAGTCTCCATTTTATACCCACAAAATAGACAGCACGCTTCACGGGTAAAAGTATTTATTGACTGGTTGGAGTCAGTGTTTGCTGAGAGTTTACCTAACTACTAGGTGTCATTAGTTTATTGCCAGGCGTGATGCTTTACGCGATTAAAGATTACCCATAGTATTAAACAATAAACGGTGTACTGCTAAAGCACCGTTAATAAATTTATGTACTGCGGGATTATCTGGCGAGCCGCTTTTTGCTAATTAAAGCAAGGCCTAAACCAAGTAACGCCAGGCCAGCAGGGGCCGGAGCTGGTGTTGGGTCGTCATCTCCGCCACCGGCAGTTGCTGAACCGAAAGTAATATCATCGTAACCAATTTGATTTACTGTGCCGCCGAAGTCGATGGAATAGGCGGTGCCTGCAAAGCTTGCGCCCACTGCTGTCCAGTTACAAAAATCGCCAGTAGGATCACCTGAGCAGTTATCGAAGCCCTGAGCGCTTAGATCTAAAGTCGCCAGCAAGTTACCTGTTGCATCTAAGCCATCGTACACGAAGACCGACGCGACAGTTGAAGAGGAATAGAAAAATGAAAAGCCTGTGTCAAAACCGGCTGCATAGTTTAAAACCGCTGTACCGGTTAAGAAAAACATCACGGTATCAGCAGAAGGTTCGTTAGCAAAGTTTCCGGTACCGCCTGCGTCCGCATCGATAATGCCTAAAGTATTGGATCCAAACCCAATACCATAGTCTGTGCCTGAGTTACCCATGCTATCGGTGCCACCATTATAGAAATCGTTAATGTTTGCCTGGTCGCCAATGCCTTCAAAATCCAACACGATGACTTCCGCCTGGGCAACACCTGAAGCCGCTAGGAGCGCGGCTGCAGCAGTGCTTTTCATTAACTGCGATTTTTTCAATAATTTCATTGTTCTTTCCTTTTGAATATTTTTTCGTCGCTTATGGCCTATTATTAGTTAAGGCTAAACGCGTTACATAGGGCGTTACGGCTTCCTGGCCCTCATCGACCTTTTCGCAAGAAACGAACCAGAATGTACGACTTCAATCAAAACAATGGATTACAAGACTGTATGTAAATTGATTGTAAAGATATGTATAAAAATTCGACAGTTCGGAGGCGCCACGTCATCGTTAGACACATGGTCGAGCGAAGAAATCGCTAGCATGAACCCTCTTCCCAAAGCGAAGAATTAATACAATTGTTGCATTATTGTGTGGATAGATGAGCAATGCCCGACAAGATCGAGTAACGTAAGTTATTGCTTTGGTATGAATTGCTGTTGCAAGTGGTGGCCCCACCTGGACTCGAACCAGGGACCTAACGATTATGAGTCGTGTGCTCTAACCAACTGAGCTATAGGGCCATTGTGCGTGAAAAGCCTGGTTGAGATACCAGGCGCGCGCAAGTATAAGCAGTTTTTATGGGCTTGTCACCCCATGTTAGGATTACTTGATGTTTTCTTATACTGATCGATACTAAAATTAACGATCTGTTGAAAGCTGAACCTGATCAGATTTGCCGAATCGTCATAGCAACACTATAGCCTAGTGCAAATATATTAATAGTCTGCTATCTTTCAGCTACTTATAGATAAAAACGTCTTGGTTCGGTATTTGAATTGGGAGATAACAATGACTGAAAAACCCTATTTGGTCAGTGGCCGTAACACATTAATTCATAAAATTCGTAAATTTGATCTACTGATATTAAACGGTAACGACGACCCGGCAGTAGTGGTGAATTATAAGGGCATTAAAGAATACTCGGGTAAAATTCCGGAAAATAAACGTGAAGCGAAAATGATGGATATGGAACTGGTGGATGTCACGGCCAGCGAAGTATTCGGTGATGAAAAAACGCTGATTTTTGTGCAAACCCTGAATGGTAAAGAATACAAAATTGATTATTCTAAAGCGGGAACCTCTATGTTCATTCGCGTGCATCAGGACAGCATTTTTTGAATAGTATCATCTCAATGATTGGTAGGGTTGCTATGGCCAGCCTGCCAACCTGAGCCTTTATTCTCTATTTTACTACCGCTACCCTAAATTTCCCCAGCGGTGTGGGTTCAGGCTGTTAAACCCGGTAATAGATTTTTTCTTACCCTTAAGTTGTACATATTCGGGCGCAAAAATAGTGAACTGGCATATATCCTTGGGCGTGGTTTCCGATGGATTGAGTTCGCTGACAATGCCAGCCTGATTTAAGCCTTCTGCTACCAATTCTGAACAAAACCAGCGGTTACTCTTCTTGCGGTTGTATGTGATCCAGTTTAGCCAGCGATGGTCGTCAAATACATCGATCGCGGCGCCGAACAATTGCCAGATGTCGTAGGCTTTGCCCATTTCTCCGGCCAGAAAGTCGTGAAAGTCGAACCAATTATTTTGCAATTGCTGTTTAGCTTTGTTGTGTAAGGGCAGCCACCATACATCCCCGTTGTAATGGTTTATGCGCTCTTCTACGTAATTGCGCATAACACCCTTCTTTCCTTTAATCGAAGTTGCCTCAATCATCGTGAGATCCTGTACGGCTGAAGTCGAGCGGTTGTCATCGGGTGAATCAATAACAAGTGCCGTGTGAGTTACCACCGAACGGGTAGTGAATTTGGTCCAACGGGAAAACAAACTGGTACCGCCGAAGGCAATAATATCGCCTGGCGCAATCAGGTGTTTTATATCGTGATAAGCGTGCTGAGTAAGCATGTTTTTCCTTTTCTGCCTGCGCTCTTTGCTAGCTGGTTTGTGTCCGGTCTGGTTGTTTGGTTACTGCCTTTTTGGTGATTTTACCGTGTACTCCTTGCTCGCGGTAAAAAGGCGAATGTTACAAAGTGTGTGATACACACGATTAACAATCGGGGATTCCGGACCGTTTAACTGCAGTTATATCCCT
>CATMRP010000165.1 GCA_950073835.1 uncultured Alteromonadaceae bacterium | reverse complement strand
GTTGGCCAGAATTCTTCCAGCGCACGGCCCTGGGCTTTGGTTAAGCGCCCTTCGCGCTTCACAAAACTCTTTACTTTACTGATATAAACGCCGGCCGCTTCGGCTTCGGCCTGGGAATTAAATTTTGCCATGATAGTCTGTCACCTGTTAATTGCCGCGGCATTATCCACGACGCGTACAAAATTGCAACGGTCTGGCGTACAGCCACGACGGGTCGCTGGTTGTATGATAGCGTAAACCCAGCTCAAACGAATGGAAACTCACCTAATGTCAGCTCATTATTGCCCCCAATGCGGCCAGCAGACTTTTGCCAGTCAGGACAACAACTGTTACCAGTGCAGCCACTGCCAGTTTGAAGTGTTTCGTAATGTGGCTGCAGCGGTAGGCGGGATGCTGGTGTATCAGCAGCACGTGTTGCTGGTAAAACGCAATAAAGCCCCGGCCGCCGGTGAATGGGACTTACCGGGTGGGTTTGTGAATCCCGATGAGTCTGCTGAGCAGGCACTGCGCCGGGAATGCGAGGAGGAAACGGGTATCGACCCCGGCGAGTCATTGCAATACCTGGGGGCCTGGCCTAATCAATACCCGTATAAAACTCTGGTTTACCCGAGCATGGATATCTTCTTTGCTGCCGAACTACACGATAAGCCGGCCTGCGAAGTGGATAACAGTGAGGTGAGTGGCTTTAGCTGGCGGCCCTTATCCGACTGTGCGGAGCTTAAACTGGCGTTTCCCTCCGCACAGCAGGCCCTTAGCCGTTACCTTAGCTTAAGCCAATAGCTCGCTTAGCAGCGCCGCTACACTTGCCGGTTGCTCCAGCATCATCATGTGGCCACTATCTTCAACCGGGAGCAGCCGGGCACCGCGAATTTTTTGCTGAGCGGTCTGCATGGCCGAAAACGGCGCCACTGCGTCCTGACGGGCGGCAATCAAATTCACCGGGCAGTTGAGCTGCCCGAGCTTGGCGGTAAGGTCTTTTCTGGGTGTGGTACTTTGCACATGCGCCCGTAACGTCGCCGCGCCTAAATCGCTGGCCATACCGGTGAGTATTGGCAGGATGTCGTCGCTGTGCTCAGGTAGCACCATATTGGCCAGATAGGTGTTGGCGGTGACATCCACCTTGCCGCCTTTTAACTGCGAAAGTAAGGTTTTACGCCGTTTTAACTCTTGTTCCGATAAGCCGGTAGGGGCGTAGCCCATCAGCGTTAACGAGGCGACTTTATCCGGATAGGTGAGAGCCCACAGCGCGGCAATATAGGCCCCCATGGAATAGCCAACCAGGTGATTCTTACCGTCCGGGTCGGTGCGGTCGCTGGTGAGCGCTAACATTTCTTCTAAACTATTTGCCCACTGCAGCGGTACATAAGCACGGGCAGACAAACTGAGTTGCTTCCAGACGGGCAGCCATACGCGCTCATCGCATAAGGTTCCGGGTAAAAAAACGTATCGCATGAAACGCTCCTGGGAATAAGTTGGTCAGAGCCTATCAGGCTCTACGGTATTGGCGCAATCACTGTTACACTGCGCCGCAGTAATTGGGAGTACAAAGTCGTGAATTCATTTTCCACACGGGTATTAAACTGGTTTGACGAACATGGCCGTAAGCACCTGCCCTGGCAACAGGCGATTTCTGCTTACCGGGTATGGGTGTCTGAGATCATGCTACAACAAACTCAGGTGACCACGGTGATCCCGTATTTTGAGCGCTTTATGGCGCGTTTCCCCACCGTAATAGTGTTAGCCGAGGCGCCCCAGGACGATGTACTTCACCTGTGGACGGGCCTGGGCTATTACGCCAGAGCGCGAAACCTGCATAAAGCAGCGCAGCAGATTGCTACACAATACAATGGCGAATTTCCACCTACCCTGGATGAAGTGGTAGCGCTGCCGGGCATTGGCCGTTCCACGGCGGGGGCCATTCTATCCATCGCCTGCGGACAGTCACACCCTATTCTCGACGGTAACGTGAAACGTGTACTGGCCCGCTATTACGCGGTTGAAGGCTGGCCCGGTAAGCGCCAGGTGGAAGAACAGCTGTGGCAGTATGCTACGCAGAATACGCCGGACAAGCGCACCAATCACTACACCCAGGCCATGATGGATTTAGGTGCGATGATTTGTACCCGCAGCAAACCGGCCTGCGATTGCTGCCCGTTGCAAAGCGACTGTATTGCCTATGCTCAGGGTAACCAAGCCGATTACCCAGGCAAAAAGCCGAAGAAGACTCTGCCAGTAAAAAGCACCGTGATGTGGATCCCGTTTTATCAGGGCAGTGTGCTACTCAGGCAACGCCCGGCAACGGGCATCTGGGGCGGGCTCTGGAGTTTTATCGAAAGCGAAGATGCTGATACCGTGCCAAAGGATGTTGCGCAGTTCATCGGTGGCGATTTCGATGCACAGCTACTTACGCCCTTCAGGCACACCTTTAGCCACTATCATTTAGATATTCAGCCTAAGCTGTTACATTGCGAGTCTTTAAGCGCGTTGATTGCCGAGGCTGGTGTCAGTTGGGTGTCGTTGCATAAACCATTGCAACTGGGCGTGCCTACGCCGGTAAAAAGACTTCTAACTGATTTAACCAACCAGTTATAATCACAACAAATTCATGCGGAGAATAACAATGCCCAGAACGGTACATTGTGCACACTATGATAAAGAAGCGGACGGACTCGATTTCCAGCTTTACCCGGGCGAACTGGGTAAGCGTATTTTTGACAGCATTTCGAAAGAGGCCTGGGCCGAATGGCAGAAAAAGCAAACCATGCTGATTAACGAAAAAAAGCTCAATATGATGGAACCCACCGATCGTAAGTTCCTGGAAGAACAGATGGAAGCCTTTCTGTTTGAAGGGAAAGAACCGACGATTGAAGGCTACGTTCCACCCAATAAGTCGTGATTTTGCGCAGATTGCGCAAAGAACGCGCAGTTGATTAAAATATTCAAAAAAGGGGTTGACTTAAAAGCGCGAAACTCGTTAAATACGCACCCACAGCGAGACAGCAACGTTAATCGCTAACCAGTTTTAGCCTCGATAGCTCAGTTGGTAGAGCAGCGGATTGAAAATCCGCGTGTCCCTGGTTCGATCCCGGGTCGAGGCACCACTTATCAAAAAGCCCTGATCAGAAATGGTCAGGGCTTTTTCGTTTATAATAGTGCCTTGGAAACTTTTAGGTATATCGGGTTATCAGAACTGTCCCGCTTCTAGCACCATTCTTTCCTAGATGACTGAGTAACTAAATCGACCTTCGATACGATTTTTTGATTAGAATAATAGTTATTCCTTACTAATTCCCCCAAACAATTTAACTCTAATTCATGACCTTAACTTTACAGTTAAAGATGGACCAATATAATCTAACGAGGAGTGAATCAATGGATTGAGGTATATCTAACATGATCCAAACAGAAATAGGCCCGATGGATGGAAACACTTGGGAAGGCCTGTGCCAAATTGTCTATAAAAAAAGATACTCAACTTATCAGGAAATGGTTCCCTCTCCAGGAGATTGGGGAATTGAAGGTTTTATGTTAGGCCATGGTATTGCTATTCAATGTTATTGCCCTAAACAAGAATACGACACATCAACATTACATACCAAGCAAGTCGGTAAAATCACCAAAGACTTGAATAAATTAAAAGAATATCAAAATGAAATTGCGAGCCGTATTGGAGATGAGAAAATAAAACAGTGGATATTTATCACTCCAAGAATCGCAAAAAACCATATTTATAGCCATGTTAGAACTAAAGAAACTGAAGTTAGAGGTTGGAATTTAGATATTCTCGATGATGATTTTCAAATCTTAATCCATGATATTGGTCATTATTTATCAGAGTTTAGAGTAATTCAAACTATAAGGGGTGATCTACTTATTTTTTCAGAATCTAAAAAAGACAGTCTAGAGAAAACTGAGAATTCGACTGAGTATGAAGAAAATATAAATAGAAAAAATAAAGTAAGAAGCATCAGGGGAGGAAACTACAATCTTAATACTCACAAAAGATTAAACGAAATAACAACCGATAAGTTTTTATTGGGTGATGAGTTAATTAGAAAAGTAGAGAAACAATCACCTAGTCTTTATAAATCTCTTAATAGAGTTATCAATCAGTATGAAAATGAGATAGAGGAGGTATCTCTCACTTGGGAGGGTACCGCATCTTCACTTTTGGAAAAAGTAAGCACGCAATTAAAAGAGAGATTGGAAAAAGACGATAATATAGGAGGAGTAATTGTTGACTCTGATTTGAATCAGATTGTCGATCATATAATTTCTAAATGGATAGCTCTATGTCCATTGGAGATAGATCAATGAGTATACTGCATTTTGAAAGAAAAGCGATGCCGGTAATTCCGGAACATCGCCCAATGTATAAAATTTGTCAAATTTTACTTATCTTAAATATAAGTTCTACCGGCGGTAAATCTTCACTTATCCGTTTGCACTTATTTAATTGGGCATTAAAAGATAAAAGCCGCCTAAAAATGCTTGTTAGTTCATCTCAGTCTGGCGTAATTTCTTTCGGAGTATGGGGCATTGATCCTGTGTTAAATATGGCTTTAAATTTTGGCACAGCTGAAGGGTTGATAAAAAAAATAAATACAGGCTTTCAAATAACTCACACCGGAAAGGATTTTTTAAATAAAGGAAATATCCAAGGTTTATTTGGCGATGATGCTGAGCCCTTAACTTTGATTGGTAAGTCTATAACAGAGCAGATGGTCAAGGATGTAGCAAGGAGATGGAAGAATGAAGTTTAGGAAATTCAAGGTTAAGATTTTCAGTGGAGATACTGAATACGGGTTTGAGTATAAATTTAGTGACAGCCTAAATATTATTAGGGGAGATAATTCCTCAGGTAAAAGTACACTTGTCAATGCCCTTATCTATTCAATTGGTATGGAAGAAATAATTGGAGCGAAAGGTCCTAAAGTACTTCCCTATGCACTAAAGAGTCACTTTGAATTACAAAATAAGAAAATAAATATCGTTGAATCAAGCACAATTGTTGAAGTAGAGAACTCCAAAGGAGATATCAGGACATTTAAGCGTGCGATTACTTCAAATGATAAAAATACCAAATTAGTTGAAGTTATAGAAGGAGCTTTCCTAACAGATAATGAATCAGGTAAATTTTCCTCTACATATACATTCTTACACGATGCTGGCTCTGCGCAAGATAAAGAATTAGGTTTTTTTGCTTTATTAGAAAAGTTTATAGGCATAGAGCTACCATTTGTGTCGAATAATAATGGAGGTGAGTCAAAGCTCTATCTTCAAACTATATTTAGCTCGATATTTATTGAGCAAAAGCGAGGCTGGACAAACTACATCGCCAACACTCCCTATTACCCTATTTCAGGACTCAGAGAAAAAATAGTAAGTTTTTTGATGGATTTAGATAATTTCAGAAATGAGAGAAAATTAGATGAGTTAAAGTCTGAAAGAAATAGGATTACATCAATTTGGAGCGAGATTTCAACTTCAATAAAAATGACGCTAAAACCTCTTTCTTTAAGCACGTTGGGATTAAGCGGAAAGCCTCTAATAGACTTTAATCCAGAGCTAGTTAATGTTGGAGAAGGTCAAGATAATGAGTTTAAACCAATTCAACGAATATTATTTGACCTCGTAGAAAAAATCCGAGCTATCGAAGAAAGGGAAAAGGGAAACATTACAGATCAAGGACCGGAACTAGTTGATAACATAGAAAAAATAAGAAGCGACATTTCTGAGCTTATGCTTCTTCATAAGATGTGTGGTGATGAAGTACGTATTAGCTCTTCAAAGAAAAGGCAATACCAGCAAACTTTGGATAGTGTAAAAGCAGATCTAAAAAAGAATAAACTTACTCAGAAAGTTAACGAATTTGGTGCAGAGATAAATCTTAAAATAGCTAGAAATCAATGCCCGGTTTGTCTGAACCCTCTAGATGGTACTTTATCCCCACCAGAAAATGAATCTATGCCTATGACTATAGAGGAAAATATAAGGCATCTAGAAAATCAAAAAATGATGATTGAATCATTACTTAATGGGTTGGATAAGCAAATTGCAAAGGAAGAAGCCGCTCAATTAAAGATTTCTGATGAGTTGAAAGCTAAGAGGATTGAGCTAACTTCGTTCAGAAAGGAGATGCTTTCCTTTGCTAATACAAATGAAACAGACATTAGAAGAAAAGTTAGTTTAGAAAGTCGTTACTCTTCTCTCAATGAGGCAAAAAAAGAAGTTGAAAGTTATTTAGAACAGCTTGAATCATTGTCTAAAGAATATCAAATATGCCAAAGCGCAATTAATGAAATGAGCAAGTTTACCAATTCTTTTAACGATAATAAGAAAATCGAATTGTTGGAAAAGCACTTCCGTGAACTAGCTAGGAAATTTGACTATCGTTCTGCTCAAGTAAGAGATATTAGTATTCACCCAACAACTTTAATTCCTTACTTGGAAGGACTTGAATTAAGAGAGTATTCCACCGATATTAAATCTGATTCTTCTGCCAGTGATTTTGTTCGATTAATTTGGGCTTATTTAATTTCAATCTATAAAGTATCCTATGAAAAATCTGGTAATCAACCAGGCATTTTGCTGTTTGATGAACCAGCCCAACATTCAATGGGCCTTCATAGTGTAAATGAAATGCTGAAGGAGTTGTCTAGCTTAGAAGGGTTGCAAAGCATAGTAGCTGCATCTTTTGACCAAAGCGACGCAGCCTTTAAAGAGTCAACCGAAGGCGTTCAATTTAATTTGATAAGACTCCCTAGGAAACTCATCCAGCAAATACAACCAGGCTAACTCGACACAGCCAACGTGACCTTTAAAAGTCATGTTGGCTGAATAAGGTTCGCTTTAACAATATTGAGGTTTAGTCGGTGAGTTGAAGTGAGAATGTATTCAATTCCTGCCAGTAATGCAGAAAGTTACCTTCCCATATCTGGTAAATATCCAGTGCAACTTCAATCGGAAACAGGCCATGTAGGTTTTGAAATACACCGGCCTGAAAATCAAAGTCGAGGTCTTTGGTAAGCTCTGCATAAGGACCAATGCCAACAAAAGTAAAATCGGTGATATAGCAGAAGTGCCATGAGTCACCGTGTTTCTCTAACCGTATTTCTACCGGATGAAAACCACCGTTTTCTGCTGAGTAGTTCGGGTCGCGAAAGTTGATTGTGACGCTATCCGCTATTATTTGATGTTGAGTTAATAATTCGGCAATGGCATTGGTGAATCGTTTGGATACCGGCAGTGCCAGTTCTTTGTATTGAATGTTCATGATATTGGTCTTTCTGGTGGATTGTGTGAAAAGACCTGTAAGTACCTATCCTGCTGAGAATACTAATTTAATGGCATACACATAAAAGGAACTCACGTATGTCACTTCAACTAGCCTTCTCAAATATCACTACGCCTCTTGATAGCCGCTTTACGCAGTTTCTGTCTGCATTATTCCGACAAGAATGCGCGGATGATGCAAAACACATGGAACTGGTTTTCCAGTTTCCAGACCTTGAGGATGGTAGTAGCGATATTTTCCTACTCCATACACGCGCAGCCGAAGGCTCAACACACCTGATTGAGAAACTCTATTGCATTAGAGAAACCAAGCAGGAACGATTTGTCTGGGCCTATGTCGGTAGCGGTAGTTATTTAGGCTCACCACTCATTGTGCACCATTGCGAGGATCCCAAGTCTGTGGATGAGATATTGCACTATATGCAAAGCAAGGTGCTCACTGACATCAATAATCAAAACATTGATATCGACGTTAACCTAGCGGCGATAGAGGAAGCGAATAAAGTTGCTTTGCATCTCGCTGGTTGAGGTACTTACAGGGTACTAACGGCAGGTCTGTGGACATGGATAAGGTCACGCCACAGACCTGTTTTACTTATGCCTTTTTACTGACCTCTGGCTTAGCTGGAGCTTTCTTTCTTGTCGGTGGTGACAGTAAAAAGGTATCCAGTTCGCCTTTCTCGGTGGCTTTGATGATGGTGTCGATAAGCTCAGGTAACTTGGCTTTGTCACCAACATCAATGGCATGTTTGTCCTTTTGCAGTTCAATGGATTTGTTGTTCACCTTTATTTCAAGGTAGTAATGACCGTCACTGTCGTAATACCACGGCCTAACGGTCACTTGGCGGCGTTGTTTTTTGCGCTCTCCGGTTACAGGGTCTTTAACCATCTTTTCGCGGTACGCCTCAAACGGACGCTTTTCTATCATGCAGGTTGCCAGCTCTTGTTGCTGTTCCAGCTTCTCGATGAGCTTCATGCGTTTACCGATAACCGGAGGTTTAGGCTGAATTTTAGGACGAGCGATGACCTTGAGCGAACTCAATACAGATGTAGTCATAATGTTTACCTTTTAGGTTAGTGAGGGCGGATAAAGCCCATTGAGGTTTGTGGTTGTTTACGTTGGTTTTCCTCTGCCAATAGCGTGATAGCAGAGAGTCGGTGGTTCTGTTTTGGTCGAAATTGTTTGCGCCTTGCCAGTATGGCGAAGTCACCTGGCGTTAACTGTTTGAGTATGGATAAGCGTTGTTGCTCTTCTAGGCTTAACCGTGTGATACCAAGTACCTGCCGGTATAAGGCACAGACTTGTTCCGGTTTTAGGTAAGTGCATTCAAGTTTAAAGTCGAAGCGCCTAAGCACCGCTTTATCTAACCGGCTATCAAAGTTGGTGGCAGCAAACAGCGGTTGCGTAAAACACTCAATTTGCGTCAGGAATTCATTCACCAGTTGCAGTTCATGGTGCGCCGTTAATGCTTCTCGACTGACCAATAAACTATCGACCTCGTCAAGCAAAATGACCTTTTCTTCAACGTGAGCACGGTGAAAGAGTTCCGCGACATTTTGTTCGCTTTCGCCTACCCACTTGCTGAGTACATCGGAACACTTCACACGAATAAGGTCGCGCTGATTGGTTTCGGTGAGGTAATGCGCAAAGTGCATATTCTGGCTGATCATGAACACCCATTCTGGCCGATGGTGAACACTAATTCTGGCGCATCGTGAACACCTATTCTGGTCTGATGGTGAACAGTTTTGCCCTGACGCCAGAATCACTGTTCACGAACCAGAATAGATTTCCCGCATTGATATTTTTGACTGCTAACCTGTTGCCTTTTGCTTTAGGAAACAGGGATGCCAACCAAGAGATTATTAATGCGACAACTTCGAGAAATTCTTCGCCTGAAATTGCAGGCAGATCTCAGTATCCGGCAAATCCACCGTAGTTTAAGAGTGAGTGTTGGTGCCGTTTCCAAGGTGCTTAGCAAAGCGAATGAGATGAACCTGAGCTGGCCTGACGTTAACCAGCTTGATGATGTACAACTGGCAAGTCGCTTCTATCCAGAAGCGGATACACGTCAGTCCGGGCAGTATGAGATGCCTGACTGGCGGGATGTACATCAGGAGCTTACTCATAAAGGCGTAACCAAGCACCTGTTGTGGGAAGAGTACACAGAACAATATCCCAACCGTTGTTACAGTTATCCGCAATATTGCCATCATTATCAGGTCTGGCAGAAGTTACAGCGCCGCTCGATGCGGCAGACTCACAAGGCCGGTGAAAAACTGTTTGTGGATTATGCCGGGCAAACCGTACCGATAATCAGTGCCAGTACCGGTGAAGTTCGCCAGGCGCAGGTCTTTGTTGCGGTGATGGGCGCATCTAATCACACCTTCGCGGAAAGTACCTGGACGCAGAGTCTGCCGGACTGGCTGGGTAGCCACACCAGAGCGTTTAGCTTCTTCGGCGGTGTACCGCAGTTGGTGATACCGGATAATTTAAAAAGTGGGGTGAGTAGAGCTTGCCGCTATGACCCGGATGTCACGCCAGCCTATCAGCAGTTAGCGGCTCACTATGGCTGTGCGATTGTTCCGACAAGACCTTATAAGCCGAAGGATAAAGCCAAAGCCGAAGTTGGTGTACAAGTGATAGAACGTTGGATATTAGCCCGGTTACGTCATTACACCTTCTTCTCGCTGGCAGAGTTGAATACGTGCATTGCCGCACTCCTAAAGGATGTGAATAGCCGCCCCTTCAAGCAACTCAATGGCAGCCGACAATCGTGGTTCGACAGTATCGATAAGCCATCACTCGCGCCGTTACCCAAGCTGGCTTATCAGTATACCGACATCAAAACAGTCAAGGTCAATATCGACTACCATATCCAGTATGATGCGCACCTGTACTCCGTGCCGCATCATCTGGTTGGCGAGCGAATAGATGTGCATGCCAGCAGCACCTTAATCACGCTGTACTTCCGCAACAAGGTCGTCGCCAGTCATGCCAGGCAATATCGCCATGGGATGAGTACCGTTCCTGCGCATATGCCTACCCGCCATCAGAAGCATCAAAGCTGGACGCCAGGCAGACTGATGAACTGGGCGAAGGATGTCGGGGATGAGGTACTTGCCTGGGTAAAACACCAGTTGGCTAGCAAATCACATCAGGAGCAGGCATACCGCGTGTGTCTGGGCTTGCTCAATCTCTCTC
Source organism: uncultured Alteromonadaceae bacterium (assembly GCA_950073835.1). GTDB lineage: Bacteria > Pseudomonadota > Gammaproteobacteria > Enterobacterales > Alteromonadaceae > Alteromonas. The sequence goes on along the minus strand of CATMRP010000165.1, from coordinate 109 downwards.
GTCAATATCCGTCACAACGACTCAATAAAGCCTGTGCAATCGCCAATCAACAGCATCTGTACCGGCTTAAACAAGTGAAAGCCATCCTGACCTCGAATCAGGACAAGCT
>CATMRP010000164.1 GCA_950073835.1 uncultured Alteromonadaceae bacterium | reverse complement strand
AGCGCGAAATTAATGCCATGGACGACGGTTATACCGCCGTTACCGAATAATCAACCTATTGGACACCATTATGAAAGCAACTACTCTTGCCACGCTACTGGGCACTTTAATCGGTAGCGCAACCTTAAGCTCTGTGGCCCTGGCCCAGGATTTACCCGAACTAGACCGTCAGCTCACCATTATGTCAGGCGTCATTGAAACGGCCCTCAAACAGGATACCCGTAAAGACAAAGTGCGTTTTCGCAGTATTGAGTCGACCTACCTGGCCAAACAGGGCGTGGTATTTACCATTCGTACTGGCGGCATAGGGCGGGTATTCGACTTCAACTTTGGTGAGTTTTTAAGCAACATACCCGGTGCGCCTGCAGCGCCGCCAGCACCTGCTGTAACCGTAACTGCCGATGGTGTACACGTAGAAACCGACGGTGATTATGAAGTGATTTTTGAAAGTGCCGACTGGGAAGACACCGCCCATCAGGTTATTCGCAGAGTAGAGCATATCATGCGGGAAACCGACGACCGCCTACGCGAATACCGCAGCGACCACCGCGAAGTGGAATGGGAAATGCGCGAGTTAGAACGCCGCAACCGCGACCTGGAATTTGAGCTTCGAACCGCCGACAAAGAGCGTCAGAAAGAAGTGCAAAAAGAAATGAAGGAAATGCAAAAGGAGCTTGAGGTCCTTAAGCAAAAAGAACTGGCGATTGCTAAAGAATCCAAGGAACTGGCCGCCGAGAAAAAAGCCGAGCTGGCAAAACAAAAACAAGCTCAGGAAGAGTCTTATAAAACCTTCCTGGCTAACTTTGAGGCCAGTATCGGCGATACCCTGTGTAGCTTTGGAGCAGGCTTGCGGGAACTACCAGATAGCGAGCACATTACCTTTGTGCTGGATGACTTTGCCCGCAGCGAAGAAGGTAAAAGCGCCGACCGCGTGTACATCTTTAGCAAGAAAGACATTAAACGTTGTGTTACCGAAGATATCTCAGCCAGCGATATGTTGGCAAAAGCCGAAGTGTATACCTTTTAAATTGAGCTTTTTATAACATTCCGGAAGGTTGCTCGCACTATTGCCAGTCTCGCATGCTTGGTACGTCATCCCAGCATGCGCCTTTCGTCATCACCGTATGCGCCACCTCCGTCATCCCCGCATGCACCACCTCCGTCATCCCCGCATGCACCACCTCCGTCATCCCCGCATGCACCACCTCCGTCATCCCCGCATGCTCTTGAGCGGGGATCTCCCGAAAAGGTTATTTGAGCTGAGTCAGGCTTACCGGAAGATCCCGGCTCGCAGGCCGGGATGACTGTACTTTATTGGTCGGGATGACAGAGATAAAAATAGTCATTCCCGCATGCCATTCCTTCATCGTCCCCGAATGTACCACCTCCGTCATCCCCCAATGCTCGACCTCCGTCATTCGCGCATGCACCCCCTCCGTCATCCCCGCATGCACCACCTCCGTCATCCCCGCATGTTTTTGAGCGGGGATCTCCCGAAAAGGTTATTTGAGCTGAGTCAGGCTTACCGGAAGATCCCGGCTCGCAGGCCGGGATGACTGTACTTTATTGGTCGGGATGACAGAGATAAAAATAGTCATTCCCGCATGCCATTCCTTCATCGTCCCCGAATGTACCACCTCCGTCATCCCCCAATGCTCGACCTCCGTCATTCGCGCATGCACCCCCTCCGTCATCCCCGCATGCACCACCTCCGTCATCCCCGCATGTTTTTGAGCGGGGATCTCCCGAAAAGGTTATTTGAGCTGAGTCAGGCTTACCGGAAGATCCCGGCTCGGAGGCCGGGATGACTGTATTTTATTGGCCCGGATGACAGAAATAAAAAACGTCATCCTTGTATCAACGGGTATAAATCATTCCAGTGAGGGTTTTGCTTTTCTATTAACTTTATTTTCCATTCTCTGCGCCAGCGTTTAAGGCGTTTTTCGCGTACTATGGCCGCTTCGATGTCTTCGTGCATTTCAAAATACACCAGTAGTTTTAAACCATATTTTTTGCTGAAACCGTCGGCGAGGTACATTTTGTGTTGGTATATCCGTTGTAACAGGTTGGTCGTTACGCCGGTGTAAAACACGGTTTTGTAGGAATTGGTGAGTATATAAACTGCCGGATATTTTTCGATCATGAGTGGCCTCCTGAGAGGCTATTTCACGCGAAATGATACCGCGCAGACAACTGCACTGTGGGTTAGTTATCTTCCTGGGGTACTATAGATTCAAAGCCCTCTGGCTTAAGGGCCAGTACCGCGCAGTCAAGATTATTCAGCACATCTTCGGCAGTATTGCCCATCAACAGGCCCGGCACGCCTACCCGAGCTACGGTCCCCATTACCACCACGTCGGCCGGCAGCGACTCAGCCATGCGGCACAGCCCTTCTGCCGGGTGGCCATCGGCAAGATGCACCTCGGGCTGCAAATAACCTAAACTTTGTTGATCGAATTTCTGCTCCAGACTGGCTACTAACCTGGCCAGCTCTTCACTTCGCTCTTTTTTAAGTTCCGCCAGGGCATTGTCCATTTGTTGCTGATGGCTGCGCATCAAGCCATCGCGCAGCATATGCCTGGGCGCAGTATCGTATACGTGCACTATGTGTAAGCGGGCATTTTCCAGTAGAGCTATCTCTGCCGCACTGACCATTACCGCCTCATTTAACTGTCTGCGGGTTTGGTTTTCTGCGCGGGTATAGTGGTAGTTCACATCGACTGCCGCCATCACTGTTTTGTAGTTACGCGCTGTTTCCCGGTGGATCAGCCATACCGGGCACGGGCACTTGCGCAGCAGATGCATAGCATCGGCACCAAATAAAAAACCCGACATACCGCTTCTGGCCTGGCTAATCACCAAATCGTGTTTGGCATGCATAACCTGCTGAATAACGTCATAATACGGTTTCCCTACCGTTACTAACGTAGCGGGTCGCTCGGTCGCGTTGAGCTTATCAGCCATGGCTTGCAGTCTTTGTCCGGCTTCTTCTTTAAGCGACTGCTGTGAATCAATGTAAGCAAATGAAGCCATCACCAGACTGGCATTAGGCGGCAGGCTCTCTAACGCCAGATGAAGGGTAAGTGAAGCCTGGTGGCTGTCGGCCACATGTAAAGCCTGCTCCACCAGCGCCTGTTGTTCGCTGATACTGGTGATAACGCAAAGAATGTTGTTGTAATGCCCCATCATGGCGGCTGCCCTACCGTTATTTTAGCCAGCAATGAATACTATAGATTAAATATGATACTTCTATGAAGGCTTTTCCAGCCATAACGGCCACTTATTTTAATTATTTTTTTAATCACTAGCGTAAAAAATTAATCGATATTAATCATTAACTTAATATGTAATTAAGGAAAAGCTGGCTGGTGTAGGCCATAATCATTCGCAAAATCCACTTGATCACAAAACTGTAATAATGTAATTTTAAAGAGTGAAAAACCAAATGAAATAAGGGGGGCTTATCATGCTAAAGGCATTCACAAAATTTTTTAAACGCAAGCACCCGTACGCGATTGCAGCATATCTGGGCCGTAAAAATACCCAGCGTATTCTGGATTGCAAAATCGAAAAGAAGTCTAAACTTCTGGCACACGACTAGTAACAATATTAAGCCGCTTACCCGGCAACTTGTTTTACTTCGTAGGCAACAGGTGCGTTACCTAAGTGCATACCGCATAAAGAAAATCCGATGGCAAAACCATCGGATTTTTTTGTATCTGAATATTGTGGCTAACCGATGTTGCCGGGCTGCTATTACACCCCGAACACCGCTTTTAGGGTAAAGAAGCAGGCAATGGATAAAAGCGCGCCGGCAGGTAACGTTACAATCCACGAAATGACAATATTGCGAATAATGCCCAGGTTTAGGGCCGACACGCCTCGTGCCAGGCCCACGCCCAATACCGCACCAACCAGAGTTTGCGTGGTCGAAATGGGTAAACCGGTACCCGAGGCAATTACCACGGTACAGGCTGCCGCCATCTCGGCCGCAAACCCGCGGCTAGGCGTTAAATGGGTAATGCCTTCACCAATAGTCGCGATAACCCGGTGACCAAACAGGGCAAGGCCGGCCACAATGCCTAACCCACCCAAAGGCAGGATCCATGGGGCCAGTGTACTGCTGGCGGTAATTTCGCCGGTAGACACCACACTCACCACCGCCGCCAATGGCCCAATGGCATTCGCCACATCGTTTGAGCCGTGGGCAAACGCCATACAACAGGCGGTTACTACCATTAACAGGGCAAATACTTTTTCTACATTAGCGCGTTGTAAATCGGCATCGTCAGAATGGCTGTATGTCTGACGGCTTATCAGCCACTTACCAATAAAAGCAATCACAATCGAAAGGCCAATAGCCAGCAGATAACCTGAGGTGTCAGACATATTCAGGCCAACGTGCTTAAGGCCTTTTTTGATGGTCACCAGAGCCATTACAAAGCCAGCGAACGCCATGTAGAAAGGCACGTATTTTTGTGCGTTTTCAAACGGCTTGTCGGTTTGGAAAATCAGTTTGCTGGCGCTTTGATAAATAAGGTAAGCAATAATGCCCGAGATAGCCGGGGTAACAACCCAGCTGCCCACAATGCCCCCCACTTTGCTCCAGGCAACGGCATCCACGCTCACGCCAACAGCGGTAAATCCAATAATGGCACCAATTATAGAATGGGTAGTAGACACCGGCCAACCCAGATAAGACGCTACCCCCAGCCAGATACCGGCAGCAAACAGCGCAGAAATCATTCCCAGTACCAGGTATTCCGGAATGTCAATAAAGTAAGCGGTATCGATAATACCTTTACGGATGGTTGAGGTAACCTCGCCACCAGCCAGATAGGCGCCGGCAAATTCGAAGATCATCGCTATAATGATGGCTTGCTTGATTGTTAGCGCTTTAGAACCTACTGAGGTTCCCATGGCATTCGCCACGTCGTTAGCACCAATGCCCCACGCCATTACAAAACCAACAACGGCAGCGAGGATAATCAGGATCATGCCATAACTTTGTAGGATTTCCACAGACAGTCGCTCCGGTTGTGCCTAGCTGTATGCCACGAAAAGTGCAGGAAACTGAGTTTCTGTAGTCTGAGTAAATTCTGTCGGTTTACTCAGCGCTGGCAATAAAAAAACTTTAAGCATCTTGGTTTGGTTGAATTTTTATACAATTACCTTAATGGTTGCGGCGCATTCTAGCGCAAAGTGCCGTCGAGCCATAGGCCATTTTTAATAATTCATCACAATAAATCAGACAATCACCACCGTTAGGCGATTATTAAATCAATTATGTCATTTATATTACAGATTTAAGACAGCCATCCGCGCTATTAACTGTCGCTGAGGTTATCCAGAGTTTGTTGCAAATTCTCCAGCGGCGTATGGCGAACATCGCGCCCGCTGGTAAGCGACACCACATATTCACAAATATTCTTGCAGCGATCGCCTATCCGTTCTAATGAACGCAGGGCCCAGAGAATTTCCAGCCAGTCTTCCATAGAATCACCGGATCGCGACATTTCATCAGCAGTATAGCTCAGCAGCTTTTTATATTCGCTGTCGATGCTGTTGTCCTGATCGTACACCTCCAGTGCGGCCTCTTCATCGAGGCGGGCAAAGGCATCAAAGGTACCACGCATCATGGCTGCAGCTTGTTGCCCGATAGACAACATACTGCTTTTAATCGCCACATCTGAAGGTAGCTTTTGTTTGGTTACCAACCTGGCGATCCGCTCTATTTCATCGCCCATACGCTCAATATCGGTGATAGCCTTGGAGATAATCATAATCAGGCGCAAGTCGCTGGCGGTGGGATGGCGCTTGGCGATAATACGTAAACACTCTTCGTCAATCTGAATTTCCATGGAGTTAATCTTCAGATCGTTGAGGATCACCGTTTCGGCCTGGGCCGGATTGTTGGTCGCAATCGCTTTTAAAGTATCGGCAAGCTGATGCTCCACTTCGCCACCCATGGCCATTACCGAGTTACGTAAGTTTTCCAGCTCGATATTAAAGCGGCCGGAAATGTGAGTATTGAGTGCAACTTGTCGCATACTAAGCTCCTGTACAGACCGAAATTAACCGTAACGGCCGGTAATGTAGTCTTCGGTTTGTTTTTTCTCTGGCAGCGTAAACAGGGTATCACTGTCGCTGTATTCCACCAGTTCGCCCTGATGTAAAAAGGCGGTATAGTCGGAGACCCGTGAAGCCTGCTGCATGTTGTGGGTAACGATAACAATGGTACACCGCTTTTTCAGCTCGGCCATCAGCTCTTCGATGATCAGGGTAGTCAGTGGATCCAGCGCAGACGTAGGCTCGTCCAACAGCAAAATCGACGGCTTTAATGCCAGCGCTCTGGCAATCACTAAACGCTGTTGCTGACCGCCCGAAAGCGTGGTGGCCGACTCAAATAAGCGGTCTTTTACTTCATCCCACAGCGCCGCTTCAATCAGCGCCCGCTCTACCGCGTCATCCAGTTGGCGACGCTGTTTAATACCCTGTAAACGTAAACCGTAGCACACGTTATCATAAATGCTCATAGGGAAAGGGTTAGGCCGTTGAAACACCATACCCACCTGGGAGCGCAGTATCGACAGATTTTCTTTTTTGCGGTTAATGTTGCGCCCGTCGATGATAATTTCACCTTCCGTTACGCTGTTATCAATGAGGTCATTCATGCGGTTAAAGCAGCTGATCAGGGTAGACTTACCGCAACCCGATTGGCCAATCAGCGCGGTAATGCGATTTTTAGGAATACGCATGGTGATGTTGTGAAGCACATGTTTATCGCCAAACCGCAAACACAAATCACGCACCTCAATGGCAGTTTGCGCCTCGGGCAGTTTTGCTAAGTTGAGCTGTTCTCGTTCAAACAATTTCAGCATGGGATCACAACCTCTAATAGCCGCGTAAATAACGCTTTCTTAAGCGCCGGCGTAAAATCACGGCCAGCACATTTAATACAAAAACGACCACCAGTAACAACAGGCAGCTGGCAAACATTAATGAAGCGCTGCGCACGTCGGTCTGGCTATGAAAGGCCCCATCGTAAATCAACACGCCTAAATGCATAAACTGACGATCCAGATGAAGATACGGAAACTCGCCGTCAAAGGGCAGGTTAGGCGCAAACTTCACCGCCCCCACCAGCATTAACGGCGCGACTTCTCCGGCCGCGCGGGCGATAGCCAAAATAACGCCGGTCATAATGCCGGGGCTGGCCATGGGCAGCACGGTATGCCAGATGGTTTCAAATTTAGTGGCACCCAGCGCGTAGCTGCCTGATTTTAACCCCTCGGGCACGCGCCGCAACCCTTCTTCGGTGGCCACAATCACCACCGGTAAGGTGAGAATAGCCATGGTTAGTGAGGCCCAGAACACTCCCGGTGTGCCCATAGTAGGTGCCGGCAATGCGTCACTAAAGAATAGCTCGTCAATGTTGCCGCCTACCAGATATACAAAAAATCCAAGGCCAAACACGCCATAAACAATCGACGGTACGCCGGCCATATTACTCACGCAAATGCGGATCACCGAGGTTAAATGATTGTCCGGGGCATATTCATGCAAGTATACCGCGGCCAGCACGCCAAACGGCGTAACCAGAATGGTCATCACGAAGATCATCAGCACGGTGCCAAATAAAGCCGGAAACACGCCGCCAGCCGTGTTGGCCTGTTTAGGCGCATCGGTAAGAAAAGCCACTACACCTGCACCAACTATTCCCAGCTTACCAAACCAGTCGAGCTGCCCCGGGTAACTGAGGCGATCGATGTCATCAAGGGGAATTAAAAACTCACTGCCATTGTTAAACCGGGTGACCAGTTGGTAATCCGCCAGTTGTGCTTCAAGGCGCAATACCTCCTGCTGCCAGCGCTCAAAATCGGCATACAGGCGTAATCGGGCCGGCGCGTCTTTCTCTACCTGGCGCAGATCCAAACTGGCCAGTTCGCGGTGAACACTGGCTAAACGTTCCTTACGTACCGTTTCGATTTGTTCCCGAATGGCTGTTACCGTGTCGCGCACCTCCTCGTACTTTGCCAGCTCGCCTGACTGCCCTTCAGGCAGCCGAATGCTTAACGGTTCACTGAATACCCGGGTACCGTTGTGTAACAAAATATCTGCAGCTTGTTGCGCCTCGCTGATGACCTCTACGGCATGGGCTTCTACCAGCAGAGAACGACCATATGGGTGCTGGCTATCGGAATAACGAAACACAAAGGCTGGCTCGCTGCCACTTTCTACCGCCGAATTAATATGGCGCTCGTTAATTTGCGCATAAACCTGTTTGGCAGTGCCATCCGGCAACTCAAACTGAATGCTTTGTACTGGCCGCGGCCAGAAATAGTCAAGCCCGCGAATCGTAATGAGCATCAGCACGCAAGCCAGAGCAACCACCAGCAACCCGGCACAAAACGCGCCCAGGCTAATAACATAAGACTGCTGTTGACGGTTGCTTAAAAACTGCCGGGGCGACCACTTACCCATGACTCTTCACCCGGCGGGAACGCTGGCGTAACAATTCGGCCAGCGTATTTACAATAAAGGTGAAGCTAAACAGTACACAGGCCGTTAAGAACAATACCTGATAATGAATACTGTGTACTTCGGCTTCGGGCAGCTCAATGGCCAGGTTGGCGGTGAGCGCCCGTAACCCGGCAAACAAATCCCAGTCGGCGATCGGCGTATTACCGGTTACCATTAATACAATCATGGTTTCACCAAAGGCCCGGCCAAAGCCCAGCATCATGGCCGCCACAATGCCCGGAAAAGCCACTTTCAACACTACCCGGCGCAGCGTTTGTAAACGGGTGGCGCCCAGTGCATAAGACGCCTGGCGTAAGCTGTGGGGCACCCCGCTGATGGCATCTTCGGCCAGTGAGTAAATACTGGGGGAAATGGCCAGTCCCAATGCAATGGCTACCAAAATGGTGGTTTTGCCTACCGGCACTTCAGTGGTGTGAGCAAAAAAGGTAAAGTCGTCGGCGTCCAGCGCGGCCAGCAGCCAGTCGGGTGCCCAGGCCACACAAATATAGCCATACACTACAATTCCCAGCACCGGTAACACGGCTTCGGCGAAGTTCTGCAGTTCATTGCTAACGCTTTGCGCCACACGGTGCTGCACCAGAGCAATAAACAGTAAAATCACCGGCAAAGTCACTATAAACACCGCTATGGAAAACAAGAATCGCTCCGCCAGCGGTGCCAGCCAGATAGCGGCAATAAAGCCAATCAGTACCGATGGCACGGCTTCTAGCATTTCGATGGTGGGTTTAATGCTGTCGCGCACCCGTGGACGGGCAAAATACGCGGTATACACGGCCGCGCCCAGTGCCAGCGGAATGGCAATCAGTAACGCCAGCGACGACGCCTTCAGACTACCAATCAGCAGCGGCATCAGACTCATTTTAATTTCCTGATAATCTGAGGCACTGCTGGTTTGCCAGATTTGATCGGGCGCCGGGTAGCCTTCATATAAATGAGGCATTAATAAACTGTTGGTGGTACTGAGCCCCGCCATGTTGCGCACTTCGTGGCGGATATAGGCATCCGGGCCGTAAACATACACCCGCGAATCAAACCAGCTAACGCCCGTGGGCTGCATGGGCAGTTGTGTGCGCTCAAGCACTTCACCGCTGATGCGGTTAATTAACAGTAACTGCCGCTGACTGGTAATGGCCGCAATACCATTAACACTGGCGTGGGCATACAGCGCCACCGGCACTTCGTTAGCCTGCAGTGCAATGTTATAAGCCGGCTGATAGCGCAGAATACCGGCCTGATTATACAGGCTGAGTCGCACCAGGGTGTTGTTGGCAAGCGCCACAAACACCGAGCGGTTTTTCACAATGGTGTCGGCCCAACGTACGTTTTGCGCTACCGTCAGCTGATGCAGGCGCTGATTACTGCGGTCGACAAAGGTAAGTACGTTATTGTTGATGAGCATTACCTGCCGGGTTTCCGGCAGCAGCACCATGGGTTGGTCAGGCGAGTATTGCTGACGTACGATTTGCGTGGGGTTGTTACGGTTGATCCATTGCACCAGGGTTTCATCCGGGGTGTTCACCCGCATGATTATCCACTGTTCGCCTACTGCCACCTGCCAACCGGTTTGTTGCGCCCATACCGCCTCAGGCACCGCAAATGACATCTCATTAGCCAGCGGCGTATCAATAAAATTGGATTGCTGTAATGGTTGGCTCACGGTGGGCACCGGGAGTAACCGTACCTGGCCGGCAGCGGAAATATCCACCACATACGGCAGACCATAACTGGTAACCACATCCAGCGTATGCGAACAGGGCCGGCGCAGGGTTTGCCGGGACGATAGGATCCCCTTATTCAGTCTGGCCAGTGACACACTGCATCCTGGCCCGGCAATCACCGCCGCCTGGCCGTTAGCCGTATCGCCTACGTATACAAATTCGCCGCCTGAGAGTACCGGCGTTTCCTGACGCGGTTTTACGCCCGGTGAGGCAGCAATATTCATAGCCTGAGAAAACAGGTGCCAGATGATCATCACCATGGTCAGTAACACGATGTAGCCGAACACCGAGATCACCGACCGGGCAATCCGATCGCGACGTAAGCGTTTTTTCAGGAATGATACCTGTTGAGATGCTAC
>CATMRP010000163.1 GCA_950073835.1 uncultured Alteromonadaceae bacterium | reverse complement strand
TCGTTAAAGTTGAATGCCACCCAAGGGTAACCTTCCCGGGTGCGGGATGCTGGGCTTTGTGGCGGTTGTTCACAATATCCCCAATAATAAAAATCATAGCGTCAGTGAGTAGTTACCAACATAATGGCCGTCAGTAAACACCGGGCTTTCCTCAAATGGGCAGGAGGCAAATACAGTCTGGTTGAACAAATCAATGCACGCCTGCCAGAAGGAAAGAAGCTCATCGAGCCTTTCGTTGGCGCAGGGTCGGTATTTCTAAACTCTGATTTTCAGCACTACGTGCTGAATGATATTAACCCGGACCTGATTAATCTTTATAATCTGCTTAAAGCGCAACCTGATCCGCTCATCAATGATCTGAAAGACTTTTTCTCGCCGCATCATAACAGCGAAAAGATCTATTATGGCCTGCGTGAGGAATTTAATCAGACCAGTGACCAGTATTACCGCGCTCTGCTGTTCGTGTATCTCAACCGTCACGGCTACAACGGCTTGTGCCGCTACAGTCTTAAAGGCCGGTTTAATGTGCCCTTTGGCCGCTACAAGCGCCCGTACTTTCCGGAACGCGAGATGTTCGTGTTCGCCGAGAAGGCACAAAAAGCCAGGTTTACGTGTTTACCGTTTGAAAAAGTGTTTCAGCATGCCCGCAAAGGCAGCGTTATCTACTGCGACCCGCCTTACGCACCGATCAGCAAAACTGCCTTGTTTACCAGCTACGCGGCCAAACAGTTCAGCCTAGCCTGTCAGCACAAACTGGCCACGCTGGCCCAGCGCGCCGCGTTTAAACGAAACATTCCGGTGCTGATCTCAAATCATGATTTACCAATGACGCGGCAGATGTATTATGGTGCTCAAATCACTACGTTAAATGTAAAACGCTCAATCAGTCAGAAAGGCAGTGCACGCAAGCCGGTAAGTGAATTACTTGCATTATTTGACCACAAGCCTGTGTACCCTATCACTGCAGTAGACGACGAACAGTCCACAAAGTGAAACAATTGATTCAGGGGGTGAGCCAGTTCACCAGGCCAATCAACCCAAGCACCAGTAGTACAACAAAAACAATCCCCACCACAATATAAGGGGCTATTGCCGATTGTGAGAAATCCTGCTGGTATTTTTGCTGACTCTGAACACCAAAGGCACTGGCCAGTACGCTTTGCACGATGTTCAGAAAGCCCGGTTTATCTGCCACAACATTTCAACCAGCGAGCGGTTACTCGCTTTCTTTGCCTTTGTGACGTGACAGTAATTCGAGAAGATCGAGAAAATGAAAACGGTAGGAAGTGGAACGACCTGTCAACCAGCTGACCCAACTGACCTGCTCAGCCTCATCAAGTACATTAGCCACTCGGTTTTCCAGACAATCTGCCTCTGGCGATCCCACGCTCAGGTTAAAACTGCCCACGGTTAAAGCCAGAGCAAATGCTGCCCCTGCGACCCGCCAGTTTAAGCTTTTCTTTAGCTTTGACATACTGAAAACCATTCCAGAATAAAATCCATTGCTGTAATTATAATCAGTCTGTTACATCTGGCAATGAAAATTTTACCCAAAAGTACAAAGGCCACACTAATGTGTGGCCTTTGCGTGCACAAAACATAAACACTGTAAAAGTGTTAAAGGTCTCTTACAGTTCGAAATCTACTGAATAAGAAACAGTGTATTTGATTGAGTCATTATCACGCTCTGGCGTGTTTGCGAAATCATCATTGTCATCTAAATCAGTGCCGCTGATCATAAACGCAAAGCCATCTTTCGCAATGGTTACACCGTAATCGATGTAAGCGTCAGTAACGCCGTTAAATGATTCTGCAAAATCACCCTGGTGGTGACCTAAGTGCAGACCAATCTCTGTACCACTCTCCATAGCAATACCGTAATCAAGTGACAGGTAAGTTGCCTGGCCAAAACCGAAATCTTCACCCGGACCTTCATCTGGCTCAGCATTCGCTAAGACAGATAACGTTGCACTGAAGCTGCCGTAACCGATGCTTCCGTAAACTTCACCAAAATCATAACCCGCATTTTCATCGTAGTTATAATACAGGTAACCTACGTCGTAGCTGATATCACCAGCTTCGCCAGCAAAACCAAAGTAAACGTCATGCTCATAAGAGTAAGCGTCAGACTCTTCATACTTAACGTTAGATGCCCAGGTACCCGCGTAGAAACCGCTGTCGCTGGCGTAATCGATACCGCCCTGAACCGCAGCTTCGTTCATGGTTTGAGTCAGACCACGCCAGATGTAGTTGTTAGTTACGCTAACGTTACCAGACAGGCTATCAGCCAGTACAGCTTGTGACGAAAGACAAGAGCCAACAACGGCTAAAGTTACCAGTGTTTTATTAAATTTCATGTGTGTTCTCCGTATAAATCACGCATAAGTGTTTTTATTTAAATCACTTTTCTGTCTGTATTTTTATTTTTGTGATGTCGGTATACGCAAAACTAGTGCCCAATGTGTCGACACTTGCCAACGGGCCACACAAACTTAATAAATTACTGTTTTAAATGCATTTTTATTCACATTTTTTACAGCATTAAAATCTTTAAAAGCACTTTCGCACAGTCAGTTAACAATAGATTGCACCAAAAAGAAGCAAAATCACCGTTAAGGTGCGAGATAAAACCTTTTGCCAGTTACGATAATCCGGTAAAATATCGCTCAATAAATACGCTGGCCAAGTGTTTGTTTTGTCGTACATATCACATAACAACAGCGCTTCTCATCACTCGCCCGGCTTTACTCTGCTTCCCTACACTGTCTATAAGGGTTAATCATGCAACGATTCCTGATAGCACCGTCGATACTCTCGGCGGACTTCGCCCGTCTGGGTGATGATGTACAACGTGTGCTCGATGCCGGCGCTGACGTGGTTCACTTTGACGTGATGGACAATCACTACGTACCAAACCTGACTTTTGGCCCGATGATTTGTTCTGCGCTGCGTGACTATGGCATCACTGCACCTATAGATGTGCACCTGATGGTGTCGCCGGTAGATGACTTAATCACTCAGTTTGCCGATGCCGGTGCCAGTTATATCAGTTTCCACCCGGAAGCCAGCCAACACGTCGATCGCAGCCTGCAGTTAATAGCTGATAAAGGCTGTCAACCGGGTTTGGTATTTAATCCGGCCACACCGCTGCATTATCTCGACTATGTGATGGATAAGCTGCATCACATCTTATTAATGTCGGTCAATCCCGGTTTTGGGGGTCAGTCATTCCTCCCTGGTACGCTCGATAAGCTCAGGGAAGTCAGGTCTCGTATCGACGCTGCTGGTCAAAACATCCGTTTGGAAGTTGACGGCGGAGTTAAAGTCGATAATATCGCAGCCATTGCCGCTGCAGGCGCCGATATGTTTGTTGCCGGTTCAGCGATCTTCAATCAGCCGGACTACGCCGCAGTTATCCAACAGATGCGTGACGAACTGGCGACAGTGTCTTCTAAGTAATTAAGTGTGAATAGGTAAATAAGTAATGAGCGCAAAACCAATCGTATTAAGCGGCTGTCAGCCATCCGGACAGCTTACCCTGGGTAACTACATGGGTGCGCTAAAGCAGTGGGTTGCCATGCAGGAAACACACGACTGTCTGTATATGATTGTGGATTTGCATGCCATAACGGTTCGTCAGGACCCCGCTAAACTGAAAGAAGCCTGCCTGGACGGCCTGGCGCTGTATCTGGCCTGTGGTATCGACCCGGCCAAGAGTACGCTGTTTTTACAGTCTCATGTGCCTGAACACGCCCAACTTTCCTGGGTATTAAACTGCTTCACCCAAATGGGTGAATTGAACCGCATGACCCAGTTCAAGGATAAATCGGCCCGCAATGCCAGCAATATTAATGTAGGCTTGTTCAGCTACCCGGTATTACAAGCCGCCGATATCCTGCTTTATCAGGCGAATGAAGTGCCAGTAGGTGAAGACCAGAAACAACATCTGGAGCTTACGCGCGACATCGCTACCCGCTTTAACAACATCTACGGCGATACCTTTCGTATTCCGGATCCATTCATTCCTGAATTCGGTGCCCGCATTATGAGCTTGCAGGAGCCGACTAAGAAGATGTCTAAATCAGACACCAATCCGAATAACTTTATTGGCTTGCTGGAAGAACCGAAAAAGGTAGCCAAGAAGATCAAACGCGCAGTCACCGATTCTGACGAGCAGGCGCGTATTTATTTTGACTGGGCAGAAAAGCCAGGCGTGACCAACTTACTCACATTATTATCTCTGGCTACCGGTAAAACGGTGGACGAACTGGTACCTGCCTACGAAGATAAAATGTATGGTCATTTAAAGTCTGACGTGGCTGATGCGGTGGTTGCACTGATTGAGCCACTACAACAGCGCTACAATGAGCTGCGTGCCGACCGGGCTTATCTGGATGAGGTAATGCAACAGGGCGCCGAAAAAGCACGGGTTCGCGCGGCCGCTACACTCAAGGCTACCTATGAAGCAGTAGGATTTATCGCTAAGCCCTAAGCAGTCGACTAAACCTTGATACTACTGATCGATAATTACGACTCCTTTAGTCACAACCTGGCCAGATATTTTCAGGAGCTGGGTTGTGAACTGCAGGTAGTACGTAACGATGCTATTACAGTGGCCGATATCGATCCGGCAAGCATTCAGGCAATTGTTATCTCGCCAGGTCCCTGCACACCTAATCAATCCGGCGTCAGCCTGGAGGTAATCCGTCAGTTTGCCGGCATTATCCCAATCATGGGCGTGTGTCTTGGTCATCAGGCTATTGGCCAGGTGTTCGGCGCTACCGTAACCAATGCTCTGCAGATTCGCCATGGCAAGCTCTCCGGCGTTAAACACAACGGCGACAGCCTGTTTGCTCATATCCCGCAACAGTTTGTGGTCACCCGCTACCACTCCCTGGTTATCGATCCGGCTTCCATCCCCGACTGCCTGCAAATCATTGCCTGGAGCGATGACGGCGAAACACCTGAAATCATGGCTGTAAAACACAAAGACCTGCCGGTATGGGGGGTTCAGTATCATCCGGAGTCGCTACTCACCGAATATGGCCATCAGATTCTGCTAAACTTTCTGTTGCTGGCTAAGGTTGTCTCGCCAGATGCCGATATTGATTGTGTATCAGAGTTCAACGGTCAGTCCGTTACGCTGAGCAATTCGATGTAAGACACTGGTTATTTTACCGGTCTGATTGCCTGAACAAACACAAACATGTCCTAGCCTTAGTATTGTAAAACAGATAAGGTTCGGGTATTACATGGATAAAGCGGGACTTCAATGGTAGAGCGGTTACTGACCCCACCAGCTTTTGCTAAACGATTTAACTATTTATTGCTGGCACCTGAGCTTGCCAAAGCGATGGTTGGCCGTCGCGCACCTGGTGAAGTAAGTTACGCCGAGTCTGAGCAGAGCTTTACCCGCCGTCAGTTGCTTAGAGTTGAAAAAGACGCCATAAAAAGCAAGCTGGAAACGGCGAAGATCCAGGCCAATTATGTACAGCAAATTAACCAGCAACTCCATTCGGTTATCGATAAAAAGCTGCTACAGACACTGGCCGACACCCAGGATGTCTGTGAAAACCTGCTGAACTGGTCAGAACATACTACCAACCTGATAGACTTACTCGCCACACCATCGGCCACCATCAGCAAGGTGGAAGCCATTGCGGTTAATATCCCCTGGCTGGTTGATGAGCTGCTGAAACAGGTAAACCAACCGCAATACCGACGCCGCGATGCCCGCGGTGATGTGATTGCCGTAGATACCCTCAAAACCGCCCTGAGCTTTATTGGTATCGATAACGTAAAGCGGGTCATTCCGGCCCTCATTTACAAACAGACCTTGCCGTTAATAAGCGATCCGTTTCCGCAAATAAAGCACAAGGTCTGGGAATACAGCCTTATATGCGCCAGAACCGCCGAAGCCATTGCTAAAAGTCATAAGGTAAAACCCTTTGAGGCATACACCCTGGCCCTTTTTAGCCAGCTGGGTCGAAGTGCTATTATTAAGCTGTATTTTCGCCTGTTCGAACAGGTGCACCTGGATTTTTTACGCCATGCGCAAAAAGCCAAATTACGCAATCTGCATTCGGCGCTGGTTCAACTTGTACCAGATCCAAAACGCTTACTGCCTTTAATTGATGAGCACAGTGACAAAGCAGCCCTGCATTTGTTTGAATACATGGTATTTAAGCGCGTTGGATATACCAGCGCCATGCAACAGGTGTTGCAGGACATTTTACCGGATGATGCCGATCCGCTCACACAGGTGTTGCAACAGTCCCGTTATTACGCCAAATATCGAATGTTAAAAGACAATAACCTGTTCCTCGATGACGAACATGACAAATTCATCGCTGGCTGTGCTATCGAGTCGGATTTGCTCCAAAAACTGCATAGCCAGACCCTTCATCAGCTCCCCATACTGACCGATCTTTGAACAATACAGCGGCGAAAAAGCCGTTGTGAAGAACAAAAATGCGCTTTTTCAACCGATTCATAATCATTCAGTCGTAAAGCCTTTTTTACAGGCAAAAACCTCACTATAGCCAGCATGGCGCAGAATCCGCCGATATTTTTGCCCGGACGGCACCATATTCACATATATGGATAGTTATTCACATTTTATGCAATAAGTGCCAGACCCCTTGATTTTACTGCGTTTGAGGAAAGGTAATAGACAAGACAACAGCCATTTAAGGTGGCATACTGGAGCGCTTAAAAATGAATTAAAGTCATAAATTCGCCAGCCTGAAAGACGCGGGTTTATGACATTAACTAACAGTTAGAGGTGAAAAAATGCAGGTAACCCGCGAAATGTTTGATCAAGTCATGGTTCCTAACTACAACCCGGCCAAAATGGTACCGGTGCGTGGTCTGGGCTCGCGAGTTTGGGATCAGGCAGGTAACGAGTTTATTGATTTCGCCGGCGGTATTGCCGTAAATGCACTGGGCCATTGTCACCCGGAGCTGGTTAATGCCTTAACTGAGCAGGGTCAGAAACTATGGCACCTGAGTAACGTTTTCACTAATGAGCCAGCATTGCGACTGGCCAAAAAGCTCACCGACCATACCTTTGCTGAGCGTGTTTATTTTGCTAACTCAGGCGCAGAAGCTAACGAAGCCGCACTTAAACTGGCTCGTCGTTACGCGTTGGAGAAATTTGGTGAACACAAGCAAAAAATCATCGCTTTCACTCAGGGCTTCCACGGCCGTACTTTCTTCACCGTAACAGTGGGCGGCCAGCCAGCTTACTCTGATGGCTTCGGTCCAAAACCGGGCGCTGTTGAACACTGCGATTATAACGATCTGGCAGCATTTGAAGCACTGATTTCAGATGAAACCTGTGCGGTAATGATGGAGCCGCTGCAAGGCGAAGGCGGTATCATTTCGCCGGATCCAGCCTTTGTTAAAGGTGTTCGCGAATTGTGCGACAAGCACAACGCACTGCTGATTTTCGATGAAGTCCAATCAGGCGTAGGTCGTACCGGCCATCTGTATGCATACATGGGTCTGGACGTAGTGCCGGATATCCTGACCACAGCCAAAGCACTTGGCGGCGGTTTCCCGGTAGGCGCTATGCTCACCACCACGGCCATCGCCCAACACCTTAAGCCGGGTACTCACGGCAGCACCTATGGTGGTAACCCCTTAGCCTGTGCCGTGGCCGAGCGTACTTTTGATATTGTTAACGATCCGGTTGTACTGAACGGCGTTAAACAAAAAGAGCAACTGTTCCGTGACACCCTGGAAACCATCAATGCCAAGCACAAGGTGTTTGCTGAAATTCGTGGTAAAGGGCTGCTGCTGGGTTGTGCATTAAACGACGACTTCAAGGGTGAATCACGTAAATTCCTCGACGCATCTACCGAACAGCAACTAATGTGTCTGGTAGCCGGCGCTAACGTTGTTCGTTTTGCTCCGTCTCTGGTTATCCCGGACGAAGACATTGCCGAAGGTCTGACTCGTTTTGAACGTGCTATTGCGAGTGTGGTAGCGGCTCGCTAATCAACCGGGAATTGCTCATGTACATTATTCGCCCTATCCGATCGAGTGATTATGACGCCCTGTATGCAGTAGCAGAAGAATCCGGCATCGGCTTTACGTCGCTGCCGGTCAACGAAGGTCTGCTTAAGCGTAAAATCGGCAAGTCACTGGAAGCGTTCAGCCGCGATGTGTCTGCGCCTGGCAATGAATCCTACCTGTTCGTTATGGAAGATATCGTAACCGGTGAAGTCGTCGGTACAACCGGTATCGAAGCCGCGGTAGGCACTGACGATGCCTTTTACCACTACCACCTGGGTAAGGTGGTTCATGCATCCCGTGAACTCAATATCCATAACACGGTTGAAATCCTTACGTTCTGTAATGACTACACCGGCGTCAGCGAAATCTGCACGCTGTTCTTGCGGGAAAATGCCCGTAAGGGCGTAAACGGCCGGTTCTTATCCAAAGTACGTTTTTTATTTATGGAAGAACACCGCGAGCGTTTCGCCGAAATCGTGATTGCAGAAATGCGCGGTGTCAGCGACGAAAATGGCCGCTCACCTTTCTGGGAGTGGCTCGAGGAGCACTTCTTCTCTATGGACTTCCCCACCGCGGATTACATGACCGGCATCGGTAATAAGGTTTTCATTGCCGAGCTTATGCCGAAATATCCGATTTACGTCAATCTGCTCAGTCAGGAAGCGCAGAACGTTATTGGCAAGGTTCACCAGAAAACCGAACCTGCCCTTCGTTTATTGCAGGAAGAAGGCTTTAGTTGCCGCGGTTATGTCGACATATTCGACGGTGGCCCAACGGTAGAAGCTCGTTTAAGTCACATCAACACCGCGCAGCGCAGCCGCCGTGCAACGGTGCATATTGATGACCAGTCAGCCGCCCAGGACGGCGAACTTTGCTACATCATTAATACTAAAATCGCCGATTTCAGAGCGGTTGTTGCCGATGTCAGTTTTGATGAACAGACCGGCCAGGCAGTGCTTTCTCACAAAGCTGCAGCGTCATTAGACGTGGAAGAAGGCGACTCAATTCGGTTCGCGAGCGTTAAACCCCGCAACTGATATCAATACACAATTACAACAGCATCAGGACAGAAATCATGCAACAAGCCATTCATTTTATTAATGGGCAGTGGGTTGCCGGAGAAGGTTCTCCAATTACTTCGGTCGACCCGACCAAAAATCAAACCTTCTGGCGCGGCCAGGCCGCCTCGGCTACTCAGGTAGACAGCGCCCTCAACGCTGCCCGCGCGGCGCTCCCTCAATGGTCAGCCAAAACCGTTGAAGAACGCCTGTCACTGATTAAAGAATTTGCCGCATTGCTGGACGAAAACAAGCAACAACTGGCAGCGCTGATTGCACAGGAAACCGGTAAGCCACTGTGGGAAACCGCCACCGAAATTGGTGCCATGATTGGCAAGATTGCCATCTCAGAAAAAGCCTACTTCGAGCGTACCGGCACAGTAGAAAACCCCATGCCAGTGGGCAAAGCTTTCATACGTCATAAGCCTCACGGTGTCGTAGCGGTTTTCGGCCCATATAACTTCCCGGGTCATCTGCCCAACGGCCACATCGTGCCCGCGCTGATTGCCGGTAATACCGTGGTGTTTAAACCCAGTGATTTAACCCCGGCAGTTGCGGAAGCGACCGTTAAGTTATGGGAGCAGGCAGGTATTCCGGCGGGCGTTCTTAACCTGGTGCAGGGTGAAGTGGAAACCGGCAAGGCGCTGGCTTCACACCCGCAAATCGACGGCCTGTTCTTTACCGGCAGCTCGCGCACCGGGAAAATTCTTCACGAACAGTTTGCCGGCCATCCGGGTAAGATCCTGGCGCTGGAAATGGGTGGCAACAATCCGCTCATCGTTACCGAAGTAGCCGACACCAAAGCCGCCGTGCATGACATTATCCAGTCTGCATTCGTCACCTCAGGACAGCGTTGCACCTGTGCCCGCCGCCTGTTTATCCCGGCCACTGCCGCCGGTGATGCGTTAGTTGAAGCCCTGGTTAATGCAACCCGTAAGATTTCGGTAGGTCATTACGATGCTGAGCCGCAGCCCTTTATGGGCGCTATGATCAGCGCCGCTGCAGCGAAAGGCATGGTAGCAGCCCAACAGCAACTGCTGGACGCCGGTGCCACAGCACTTGAGCCGCTTAAACACCTTGACGAGCAAACTGGTTTGGTGACACCGGGGATTGTAGACGTCACCGCAATTGCCGACACCATGGAAGACGAGGAACACTTTGGTCCGTTACTCAAGATTATTCGCTATAGCGATTTTGACACCGCGATTGCCCAGGCCAACAACACTCGCTTTGGCTTATCAGCCGGACTGTTAAGCGACAGCGAAGCAGATTACCAGCATTTCTTTACTCACATCCGGGCCGGGATTGTAAACTGGAACCGCCCCATTACCGGTGCCAGCAGCGCCGCTCCCTTTGGCGGTATTGGTGAAAGTGGTAACCATCGCGCCAGTGCCTATTACGCGGCAGACTACTGCGCATATCCGGTTGCCTCAGTTGAGCTGGATAAAGTGACTTTACCCGGCGCCCTGAGCCCTGGATTAGAATTAGAATAAGGACAGAAATTCGTTATGCATAAGACAACCGATAGCCTGTTTTCGGCGCTCTGGAA
>CATMRP010000162.1 GCA_950073835.1 uncultured Alteromonadaceae bacterium | reverse complement strand
TTACCGTTCGACTTGCATGTGTTAGGCCTGCCGCCAGCGTTCAATCTGAGCCATGATCAAACTCTTCAATTAAATATCGAAATTTTGAATTGTCGTTGTTGACACTCTTAATGAGTGCCCACACAGATTGTCTTGTTATAAATTGTTAAAGAACAGTGCAGAACGGCGTTCTGCTGCTTCAGCGTTCTTTTAGAACCTGCCGAAGCGGGATGCGTATAATACGCTTTTGGTTTTCTGCGTCAACACTTTTTTTGAAAATTTATTTTCAAAGCATTGTCGCTGTATACCGCTTCACATAAGGCTTTCGCGCTATGTAAGGTTAGCCTGTTTGGGCGTTCCCTTTCGAAGTGGGGCGCATTTTAGAGATTTATAATTAAAGGTCAATACCCATACCTAACATTTCTTGTAATTTTGTGATCGAACGGATACTTTGTAACCAATGTGACAATTTTGTCAGCTATTATTGAACTTAATTGCAAAGTGCTGTTCAAAATTTAGCTAAAAAGTTTCTTTTCTGCTGTTAGTAGGGTTTAAACATGAATCGTAGTTGTTGTTATATCCTTGGTACGCTGATGTTGTTCACTGGCCACTGTGCTCTTGCTATTACAGATACGGCCATTAAAGAAAATGAAAATAAGGTGCTGCAGGTATTCATCAAGCGCCAGGTTAACCAGTCAATGTCGGTAGGCCGCGCGGTAGGTTCGATTACCAGTAATTACCCCAATGAAGTGGAAACTATTGTAGCAACAGCATTGGATTTATATCCGGATAATTATCAGGAGATTATCCATGCTGCAATCTCTTCACAGCCCAATGCCACCTCAAAGATTGTAAAGATAGCCATAGATAAAGAAGTAAGCACCTGCCCGGATATTGTTGAATTAGCGATTCAGGCAGATCCCAGTTACGTGGATTTTGTAGTGGGTGCAGCGGCCCACTCTAATCCTGACCAGCTTAGAGATATTGTGCGGGTAGCGGTTCTAACTGAGCCAGACTCTGCCGATACCATAGTACAAACCCTTACTGCTGAGCACCCGAATGAACTGGTTGATATTCTTTCCAGTGCTATTCGAGCTGTACCACTGGTAGGGGAGTATGTAGTGGATGCATTGCTGGCTGTATTTCCGGGTGAAGCTGAAGCCGTTGTGACTACGGCAGTTCGAGAATCGGGAGAACAACGGGAACAGGTACGTAAGATTATTGAAGCTGCGCATCAGGCTGGTGTTGATGAAGATTCACTTAAGCGCTTTGCTATTAATGGTGGTGCCAGTGAAGAAGAATACAGCGCCGCCGTGCAGCAGGACAATTAATTACCCTGCTGCGCAACTAACTCATTCCACTCTTTTTGACTTTTAACTGAGAAGTTTTCCCGGTGAAGCGTAAGATTAGGGTTATATGCCGGATCATGGGCAATCACTTCTGCCCAATTGGATTTTAAGTAATCGAGCTCCGCGTTGAAGCGGGCCATTTTTTCCTTACTGACATCCAATCCGCGCGACACCGATTCATGGTGGTAGAGTTCTGCTTCGGCACAATAGAGGTTTCTTACTCCCTGGGCTCTAATTCGCAGGCAGAAGTCCACGTCATTAAACGCGACTGTCAGGTCGGTTTCATTTAATCCCCCCACCGCTTCAAACAGCGACTTTTTCACCAATAAACAGGCGGCAGTTACTGCACTGTAATTATGTGAGGCAATTAGCCGGTTCATATAACCGGGATGGTATCGGGGGAAGTATTTATGGGCATGCCCGGCTCCACCACCATAGCCCAACACCACGCCGGCATGCTGAATACGGTCGTCGCCGTACATGAGCTTCGCCCCTACACAACCAATATCTTCTCTTAACGCATGACCAACCATATATTCCAGCCAGTCCGGTGTGATCACTTCGATATCGTTGTTGATAAGCCCTATCACCTCTCCTTCAGCCTGCTGCGCAGCAAAGTTGTTAATCGCGGAATAGTTGAAGGGATGTGGGTATTTTAAGACTCTGATCTTCTCGAGCTGATTGAGCTCCTCGAAATAAGCCAGGGATTCAGGCTCATCAGAATTATTATCCACCAACAGAATTTCATAATTCTGGTAGGTGCTCTTGGTCAAAATAGACTCGATACACTCTTTCACCAGTTGTTTGGCATTTTTGGTGGGGATAATTAATGAAACGAGTGGCTGCTTCATTACTGGCCACTGAACGATATTGATCTGTTCAGCCTCAACAGTATTAGCTGAGGCTTTTTCATTCTCAACCAAGCTGGCAATCTCATGCAATTCTGCCAATTTTGCCTGCTTACTATCTTTATGATGAACCAAAGACAATGGCACATGCTCTACAGATAGCTCACGATCGCGCAACCACAGTTGAGTCACCAATCCCGCTATCGTTGTTGCCGACATTTGTTTAAGTTCAGCTCTTAATTTTGCAGATAATACTACGCCACTTCGAACGTATGCATTGCTCAACTGGTAATCCGGATTCCAATCTGGTAGCAAACGTGCATTTTCACAAAGCGCCCCAGGAAGCTTTTGATCCGTATCGACGTAGAGTACATCCCCCACATTTTTTTTACTCAAATACGCTAATGTCTGACCATGTAATTCATCACCGGCATTTAATAACAACAGGGGCGACCTGGCTTGTTGTATTAGCGTATCACAAGGGCCGCTTACCTTTACTACTTTCAGCGTTGCGAATTCTTTGGATAGACCCGCAAGCTCCACGTTTGTAAATACAACATCAATATTTTCAGCCTGATTTATTATTGACCTCAGAGTGCGGGATACCTTGCCGCCCCCCTCGCCAATAATTGCCACAGAAAACTTTGGAGTTAAGGTTGCAAGTCGTTGGATATCCGCATTGATAACAGACTGTTGCAGATTTAATGTCTGAGAATATAAAGCCAGTAATTTCTTCTTGCCAGGAAACCCATAAAACAGTCCGGATTTTTGCAGTGAACGACTGTAAAAAGAGGTAAGGGCCGGGTTTTTCTTAGCAAAGTTACGTAACGGTTTGGGCACAACCCCAACGCCGACTTTAATTGCCATCATTGAATATTTTTTAAAAGACATGCGCGAAGAATTCACAAACCTTGTTTAGTTATTATTCGGTCGCTCGAATCGGACTAACAACCGGCCGGCAGTATCGCTTAAAAAACAAAAAGGGGCAAATTGCCGTCACAACGAGTACTCGAACAAGATAGCCAACATCCTAGCTAGACGTTGATTAATCGAACAGATCAAATGGAAAATCGTCAAAGGGCAGTTCGGACGTAGGAATACGCCTGAAATTAAGTGATTTTAGTCGTGCCGTTAGGTGCTCTCGCAGCCCTTTAACCGTTTTAATATCCCGACATTTTGCCCTGAGAATCTCTACATCTTGCTCAAGTGCCTGGCGATATTCTCGCAAGCCTTTTTCCCGGGCGGCCTTAGTGCCGCCACCAAAGCGCTGCCAAATTATCACACTCAGTCCGTCACCGCGTTTTAACTCGTGATAATCGGCGTTTAACTGTTTGACCTTATCTCTTAATATGGTTTCTAACTGCACGGTTAAATTGTCGTTTAACTCCAACTGATATTCTGGCAAAAACTGCTGGGCGAATAAGAGGATCGTCAGCGGATCCTTAACGTCCTTCGCGTGTGACAGTTGTTGCATCAAATCCATTTTTTCAGCTTTTTTATCCGGGTCGAGTTCCCGGTCCGGGTGCAGTTTTTTTGCTAACTGCCGATAAAGTCTGTTCATTTGTTTATCGCTGAACAAAGCAGTCGCTACATCGTTATTCGTATTATGGGTGTGTTGTTGGTAAGAATGATTGTGTTGATCTGACTCTTTATTAAAAAATGGCGACTCCTGCCCGTGGAAATATTCATCATCACCAACGTAATCTGAGTCCATTCTATGTTTTAGCACCGATTCAAAATAGGCCACTGCCTTATGCGGATCACGGATCAATTCAGATAATTCCTCATCACTGAGGTCTATCTCTTCTCCAAGCATTAGCGACAACTCAATCCGGTAATGATCGAGTTGCTCCCCCGAGACCTCGCTGGAGCTGGGGTCCTGCTTAATTGAGGTGACTAACGCTTCATTAAAGGCGTCTCTCAAGTCATCGGTATTCACAGGATTAAACGGATTCGACTCAAGTATCGTTAATTCTTCCTGGATCCAATCCAGCAGGACTTCTTGTTGCCTACCCTTTATTGATTTACGCGGCACAAAAGAAAGTAAATGGCGGATCCACTGTTCGTTAGCCCGGCAGACCTCCTGTTCGAGGTGTTCAACCGATTGCTTAAAGTACACCATGAACGCCTCAAGCTTAGCCTGATACCGGTCATTTCGTTGTTCTTTTTTGTTAACTTCTGCCCACAGTTTATCGAGCGTCTCCCGTGCCTGGGGGCTCTTACTTACTGAAGAACTCACTGATACAGCCGTTAACCCACTATTGCTCCTGATGTGACCTTGCTTAGCCATTGCTTACCCATTACATTGTCGCCAGGTTTCGTGCCCATTCGGCTGAATCCTGTTCTAGCCTTTATTCGATTGCAGCGATTTTACCATGCTTGTTTAGCTAAACCGATGGCACATTTCACTTTAGGCGTAAATTCATTCACAACGCATTGCCTGTTAGAGAGACGAACAATACCACCAGGCTGTTATTTACAACCTAGTAGCCGTAACTGCTCTGTTAGCAACGCAAAGGGAATTCGTTCTTGTTCCAGCCTTAAACGCGGTTGCCAATGCTCAGCTTTAAGCTTTATATAGAGCTCAGCCTCGGCGGGTAGGAGGTTAGGCAGGCTTTCTGGCGTTGGGCGTTTGTTAAGCGCTTCCTCGCCCCAAAAAGGCTTGGTGGCTAACAGTGTCGCCTCATCCATCAGCAGCGACTGCGTGTTGCTAAAGTAACCGCGTATTTGTGAGAGCATGGCAAAGCCATCAGTATCTATATCGCCCCAGTAGTAGAGTCGGCAATGGTTTAGCCACTCAATTTGTTTGAGCAATTGAACACTATAGCCTTTGCCAAAAATTACCAGCGCATTTTTCACATTGGGAAACGCCAGCCCATTCACCAGGTTTTCAGTAATGAACACGCGGTCGACCATTAACGACAACTGAGAAAAATGGCTAATCGGCAGCGAAATATCCTGCAAACCACCGAATTCATAATACAGTTGTGGATCCAGCAGTCGAAAGCGGATCTGCGGCTCATCAAAACGCAGGCCAAAGCGTTTTTCAAACCCATGTTCGCTCAATTGCGTATACTGGCCGTTAATCGCCTCTGTTGGTAATATCACATCTAACAGTGTTTTGACTATTTGCTTACGGTGCTCGATAAATTTACTGTCTACCCCGGCAATCGGCAACTCACGCAAATAACAATCCGGCACCGGGTTTAACCTGAAAAAGTGCGCAATCGCAACAAGTTTCTCCCACTCACCCGCATGATTGAGGACCTGTTTAATCGATACTTGCTGACCAATGCGCACCTGCGGCAAACCAGCCTTCAACCGCTTGGCATCGGCAATGAACTGCTGCCATTCCTGCCATTTACCGCAAAACCGGGCCAATGCTTCGGGCGACTCAAACGCCATCGCTACCGGCACATTCTGACGCCCCATAGTGGCATAGCTGACTTGCTGTTTAAGCAGGCTGACGCCGGCATAGTGTCGCAGCTCCCGCTCAAAGGTTTGTTGAGAGGCCGATAGTGCGGCAAAGTCATGCAGTAGTTGTTTGTCGGTCGGACGCTTGAGTGAAATCTGCAAAGGGAATGTCCAGTCGCCACTGAGCCACTGCTTGTAGTACACCTGGTTTTGCCATTGCTTTTGCAGTTTGGCTTTGAGTGCTTTTACCGTCTGCACCTAGTCAACCTCTTTCACCATGGCTTTGTATTGCTGTTGCGATTTGTGCTGTGCCAGTCGTTCACGGTATTCTTTGATGCTCATGTTCAGCACCATAGAGCGGTTACTGCGCTGATCAACAAAGTGCACTTGTTTTACGTAGTGCTCAATCACATCAAGTTTCTGCAGCGGGGTTACCAGTAACAACTGAAGTCCGAGTTTTTTAAATAATTCAAGGCCGAAACGGGTACTGTCTTTTGAGCCACGGGCAAAGGCTTCGTCAATCACCACCAGATTAAAACGGCGCTTGGCTTTCGCGCCGCTCTCTTCATCCACCAGGCGATATTGCAGCAGGATGGCCGCCGCCAAAATGGAATACGCCAGCTTCTCTTTCTGCCCACCGGACTTACCCCCTGAGTCGGAATAACACTCTTTCTCACTGTTATCTTCACGGTATCGCTCAACCACATTGAACAGTTGCCAGTAACGTACATCCACCACTTTCTGAGTCCACTTTGGCTCGTTGCGCATTTGTTCAATTAGCGCTTTGACCTGCTCGAACTTGTGTTCGGAATATAAATTGTCGTCGGTAGAAAACTCCACGCAACTCTTCAGGCGCTGTTTGAATTCTCGAATATCCAGATCCGGTGAAGCAATACGGTCGATTTCAATGTAAGTGCCCTGCTGATAATCCAGCTCTCGTAGCGAACGGTTGATCATACTGACTCGCGCATCGATTTGCTCTTCCTGCTTATCCAGATAGCTCCGAAACAGCGCCATCGAGCGAATGGTGTCCTGATTAAGCATTTCTTTAAAACGGGTTTCATGGCGGGGTAAGTCTTCATCTTGCAGTGTTTTCAGCATCTGCTGATATTCTGTCAGTGACTGCTCACTAACATCCAGTTCGGTTACATCGTTAGGAAAACGGAAAGCAAAATCTTTCATGGCGGTGAGCATCAGCTTTTCCCGCTTACTGCGTTTCTCCTCAAGATGCTGGATTTTTTCGTTCAGTTTGGTGCGTAACACCGAGCATTGGTTCGCCAGCATGTCGATGCGCAATTGCGCCGCCCCGTGCTTTTCATACAAGGCAGTAAGATCCGGGTAACAGCGCTGCTTAACCTGTTCGGATACCGCGTTACACTCGGCTGTCTTGTCAGCCAGGATCTTATGATCGTCTTCCAGCTTAGTCTCAAGTTTACCGAGCTGTTGATAGTGTGCACGAAACGCTTCTTCCACCTGGGTTAATTCGGTTTGTGCGTGCTGAAACTGTTGTTGTAATTCCCTTAATACATCGGAGCTTTGTTCCAGGACCCGAATTTCTTGCCTGACTACTTCCAACTGATTGGCAAACTGTGACCAGTTGATTTGCTCAAAGGTTAGGTTAAAGTCGCTGAGATTCTTGGCCTGACGACGTAACTCTTCAATATCGCTGCGCTGGCTGGCGCATTGCGCTAACTTGGTTGCCATAGCCGCGGCATCGGTTTGCAGTGCACGTATTTGGGCGGCCAGCAGGTCGAGCTTTGCCTGGTTACTCCAGCCAAGTACAAAGCGGCTTTTGTCATGCAAGCTGTGGCGATCGTCTTTCTCGTGACGAAAACGACCTGACTTCACCTGCCCCTGTAAGCTGATGGCTTTTTCACTGCGACGAAAATCGGTCATTGACTCGCAGCACTGATAGTCAAAGCGCTGCTGTAGCTCACGATGCAGCCATTGAAAATGCTCACTGTCGTGCTTGATTTCTATTTTTGCCAGCAGGGAATCCGGCTGCGGCGCTTGCGGAAAGTAATTCTCGGTACTTTTAACACGGTAATACACCAACCGCGTACCCAGATGGGTGTTTTCAACAAAATCACTCACCTCAGCGTACAGCGAATCCGGTACCACCAACGACAATGCAAAGTTATGTAACACCCGCTCAATGGCCCCCTGCCATTGAGTCTGGCTCTGTTTTACCTGCACCAACTCACCAACAAAGGGTAACCGCCTTTCCTCTACTTTAAGATGTTCGCACAGTCGTTCACGAATATTTAGCTGGCGTACCGGGATATTGGATTTACGATGTCGCAGCGCCTCCAACTCTTGCTGCACCGTCTGTTGTTGTTGCTGTAACTGGTGGTTTTGCAGCTTGTAATCGTCTTGTCTGCTCTCGATACTTTCCAACTGTTGTTGTTGCTGCTCAAACAATGAATGCGATTTACGTATATTGCTGACAAAATTATCGGCGGTTAGCGCTTCAGGCAACCCGAGCTGCTTAACCAGAGCGAGATAGTTATCACACAAACGCTTACTTTGGTTTCTTGCCTCTTCCAGCGTTTTTATTTGCTCCTGCAGTTGCTGCAACCGGCCCCCACCGTTTTGATCGATATCGCTTCTGAGCTGACTTACCGTTTGATTAAGGCGGTGTTTCTGACTTTGCAACTGCTGCTCATCAATGGTCAGCTTTTCAAGCTCACCTTGCTGGCGGGCAATCCGCTTTTCATACAGTACCACCGCTTTCTCGGCCATAAAGCTGTCTACGTAATCGCGGCAGAACGAAAAGTGTTGTTTTTCCTGCGCCGCTTCTTGAGCTTGGCGACCGTGTTTATCAATCGGTTGGAGTAAGGTAATTTTTTCACGAGCCGCGACCACCGCGTCGTGGAGTCGCTTTAACGATTCATAATTGCGCTCCAGCTCCTGAATTTGCCCCTCTACATCGGGCTGTTCAAGCATATTCTGGCGCACAAAGTCTGTCACTGAACCAACAGATTTCATGGAAATTGTTTGATTAAACAACTCCAGTGCCTTGCCATCGGTGCCCAGGCCCAACCACTTACTGAAGGTTTGTTGATATTGGTTAAAGCTCTCAACCAATGTGAGTTCGGCTAACTTTTGCAGGCGTTTACGCAGTTGTTTAACTTGCGAGCCAAAACCGCTGAAATGGGTGCTAATGTCGAGTGATTCAGGTACCACCACAAACAAGCGTTTCACTTTGTTTTCGCCGGGTTTGAGCCAGAAGATCTGAGCCAGCGTAATTGTTTGTTGCAGGGCTACGGAGTGAAATTGTGCCAGCAGCACCGAATAGTGATTGCCCTTGCCACGTAATCCTACCGCACGGGCTTTACCCGACTCATCCTGCTGTGACGTATAATAGCCGTAAAAGTACGACTCCAGTGAACGCTCTTTGTTTTCGGCTCCTGCCGCCTTGTTAAAGGCCAGCTTTCTGGGCGGAACCAGCAACGTGGTCAGGCCGTCGACTAGGGTTGATTTACCGCTGCCGATATTGCCGGTGAGCAGGCAATTATCGCCCTGGTTATCCAGATGCCAGATCTGGCTATCAAAGGTACCCCAGTTTAATACCTCAAACCGGGTTAGGCGAAACCCCTGGCGCTGGGTGATTTCTGGCGCCACAGCCGACTCGAGCGGTTTAAGGTTAGTATCAGATAATGCTTCACTGCTCATCGCTGGTTTCCTTATTAACAGAGATATCAAAGAGTTCCGTATAACGGAGTATTTGCTCTGCCGTTACGAAGGCTTTAAGAATACGCTGGACTTCAAAATCATTTTTATGATTGGGTAACTGATTCAAAAAGCCCATTTGGATGATTTTTTTAATCAGCGCATCAAACTCTTTGTGCTGCTTTACTTCGTTACTGGCATCCGGAAAGTGGGGGGCGAGCCACTGCCATATTTCCTGACGCTCAACATTAAGGCGCGGACTGCTCTCTTCACTATCGTGTTCGGCCAGGCGCTTGCGTAAAAATATCAGCAGTAAGGTTTGGCCAAAACTCAATTGACGGCGTGTGATGAGCGTGGGGATCTCTGTCTGGTCATCTTCGGTATCCACTTCTCGTTGTTGTAAAAATGCATAACCCTCTGCGTCATCGAGTCGCAACGACAAACCAATCTGATCAAAATAACTGCGAATAAGCGCCTGATCGCGCTCCAGTACATCCCACAAATCGCGGTGTTTAGCCCGGTAGACCGGACCTTTTAACAGCCGGACCTTCAATGCCGCATGATACTGCTCAGTCCTGGCTTCGACAGATTCTTGCTCGTTCATGATGACGTATCCCGAATAAACGTAATAGTGGGTACCGACAGAGTGCGGCTTACGCCCGGCTCACTCTGCCAGCTTACATGTTGCGGTTGTTGGGTATCGATACTGGCAGGCACAACCTCTTCACAGGCTAATTTAATGTAACTGAGTACTTCATCGAGGCCGTATTGCACGGGGTAGTCCTCAAGCACACTGGCTAAGGTTACCTGCCCCTGATGTTTATCCAGCGAAGTAAAGATCTGCTGCTGTAACTGAAGTTCGTCTATATGACTGACTTCAAAAAGATTGCTTAAATCCACATCGGCTTCTTGGGCGCCCTCTTTGATATCAGAATCCAGTTGTTCCGGGGTTTTAGGAATGAACAAACCACGGCTGAGGTGAGGATAAATACTGGCCTGGATCCCGGCAATCTCGGCAAAATTCTGCTGCAAATACAAGGGGGTGTCTGGCGTATTCGCCTGATGTGCCGCAGCTTCAAAGTCACGGATAAGTTCAAGGATACGCCGGTTATCCTGCGACTGCTCCTCGATGTAGCGGCGCAATTGTTCGGTAATTTGCTGTTTGGTGCGATTCACTTTGTCACCGGCCTCAAGCAAATAACTGTAAAGGTGCTGAAGCAATTCGTCACTAGTGACAAACTCCTGCCCCAATTGGTGGTGCATTATCTGCTTTAAATTTTGCCTTAACGAGTCGCGCATTTGCTGTGTCATTAACAATTCAAAAAACGCGATAAAAGACTTTCCTTCGTCGGAACTGTTTATGACGTCCTGATCGGCAAATAC
>CATMRP010000161.1 GCA_950073835.1 uncultured Alteromonadaceae bacterium | reverse complement strand
CATAGCAAGAGAAGATTTTAATCATGTCATCCCCTTCAAAGCCCCCGTTTATCCTCGTCGATGGGTCTTCATACCTGTTCAGAGCTTTCCATGGATTGCCACCACTAACCAATACCAAAGGTCAGGACACTGGCGCGATCTATGGTGTGATCAATATGCTTAAAAGCTTGATCAAACAGTACAGCCCGACGCATATTGGCGTAGTATTCGATGCCAAGGGAAAAACTTTTCGGGATGATATCTATCCGGAGTACAAAGCTAACCGCCCTCCCATGCCGGATGAGCTGCGCTCGCAAATAGCACCGCTGCACGAGATTATTAAAGCCATGGGCTTGCCGCTGATTATTGAAGACGGTGTTGAAGCCGACGACGTAATCGGCACCCTCGCGCGCCAGGCCGGCGAACAAGGTATAGACACCCTTATCAGCACCGGCGATAAAGACATGGCTCAGTTAGTCAATGAGCATGTAACGTTAATCAATACCATGAACAATCAGTTGATGGACGTTCAGGGTGTACAGGATAAGTTTGGGATCCCGCCAGAGCTGGTTATCGACTTCCTCGCACTTAAAGGGGATAAAGTCGATAATATCCCTGGTGTACCCGGGGTTGGCGATAAAAGTGCCCAGGGCCTATTAAATGGCATTGGTGGCATTGAAGCCATCTATCAAAACCTCGATAAAATTGCCGAACTGGATTTTCGCGGTGCCAAAACACTGGGTAAGAAAATGGCTGAGTATGAGGAACAGGCTCGTTTATCTTACAAGCTGGCAACCATCGATGTAGATCTTAACCTCGACTATTCACCACAAACCTTAACCCCGGAACAGGCTGATAACGACAAACTGGCCGACCTGTACAGCGAATATGAATTCAAGCGCTGGTACACCGAAGTCACCAGCAGCCAGGCCACACCGGCCGCAACAGATTCAGGCAATCAAACTAAAGATACTGGTGAAGAGGAAGTCGCCGCTACTGATATTGAGACGGACTACACTACGATTCTCGACGAAGCCACGTTCAACCAGTGGTTTGAAAAAATCCAACAGGCCGACATGGTTGCCTTTGATACCGAAACCACCAGCCTCGACTATATGGAGGCCGAACTGGTAGGAATGTCCTTTTGTATGGAGCCCGGCGTTGCCGCGTACCTGCCCGTTGCACATGATTATCCGGATGCACCTGAGCAGCTATCCAGAGACTGGGTACTTCAGCAGTTAAAACCCTGGCTGGAGGATGCTTCGCGGATCAAGGTAGGCCAGCATCTTAAGTACGACAAAAATGTGCTCGCGAATTACGACATCACCCTGGATGGCATTGGTTTTGATACCATGCTGGAGTCTTATGTATTAAACAGCACCGGTAGTCGCCACGATATGGATACCCTGGCGCAAAACTATTTGAACCACCGTACCGTTCATTATGAAGAGATCGCCGGTAAAGGGGCTAAACAGCTTACCTTTAATCAGATCGATCTGGAACAAGCGGCCTTTTATGCCGCAGAAGACGCCGACATTACCCTGCGTTTACACGAAGTGCTGTGGCCAAAGGTATCATCTGAAGACACCCTGAAAAAAATCCTGCAGGAAATTGAAGTTCCGCTGGCCTCTATTCTTTCCCGCATGGAACAACAGGGTGTACTGATAGACAGTCAGCAATTAAGTCAGCAAAGTCAGCAACTGGCTACCCGCATCATGGAACTTGAAAAAGAAGTGCATGAGATGGCCGGGGAATCATTTAATCTCGGCTCCACCAAACAACTGCAACATATACTGTTTGAGAAGATGGAGCTGCCGGTGGTTAAAAAGACGCCTAAAGGCGCGCCTTCAACATCTGAAGAAGTATTGCAGGAACTGGCACTGGACTACCCTCTACCGGCATTGATTATGGAATACCGCGGTCTTACCAAGCTTAAAAACACCTACACGGATAAACTGCCGAAGATGATTAACCATCGCACCGGTCGTGTTCACACCTCTTATCATCAGGCTGTGACCGCCACCGGCCGACTATCGTCTACGGATCCTAACTTACAGAATATCCCTATTCGTAACGAAGAAGGCCGCCGGGTGCGTAAAGCCTTTATCGCCCGTGACGGATACAAGATTGTGGCGGCAGACTACTCGCAAATCGAGCTGCGCATTATGGCTCACTTATCCGGCGATAAGGGTCTGCTCGATGCCTTTGCCCATGGCAAGGATATTCACCGGGCAACGGCCTCTGAGGTATTTAATGTGGCGGAAGGGGATGTCACCGATAACCAGCGCCGCAGCGCCAAAGCAATTAACTTTGGTTTGATCTACGGAATGTCTGCATTTGGTCTGGCTAAACAGTTACATGTTAGCCGTCAGGAAGCCCAGGAATATATGGATCTGTATTTCAAACGTTACCCCGGCGTGCTCGATTATATGGATCGTACCCGTGACTTTGCCAAACAACATGGTTATGTCGAAACCGTATTTGGCCGCCGGCTGTATTTGCCGGAAATCAAATCGAGCAACGGTGCGCGTCGCAAAGGTGCCGAACGGGCGGCCATTAATGCGCCTATGCAGGGCACGGCTGCCGATGTAATAAAAATGGCTATGATCCAGGTGGATGACTGGATCCGCAACACCGACAGCGACGATGTGGTGATGATCATGCAGGTGCACGATGAACTGGTATTTGAAATCAAACAGGACTCTCTGGATCCCAACGTGGCAACCATTGTGGAACTGATGGAACAGGCAGCAACACTGTCGGTGCCACTGAAAGTAGAAGCCGGAAATGGCGAAAACTGGGAAGAAGCACACTAAAAAAGTAATTAGCTTTCAGAAAAAACATAACAATTGCTGAATATTACAGCAAGTCAGTGGCTACATAAGTAATAAAATTACATTTTTGACTTGCCGTTTTCGTTTAGCTTAGGTAGTCTTACCACTGTAGGGTACAGAGGTGAGAAATCATTTTTCAAACCTTTGATTTGAGCTCCGGTGTTTACCGGAGCTTTTTTATGTCTGAAATAAAGCTGCAGGCGGGCCTGTTCAGGCTGTCAATAAAGCATTTCTACCTTCATCAACACACCTGAACCTCAATTTTTTTACGCTTAAGATACTGATAAATAATAAAAATAAAATTAATTTAAAAATAAATGAATTATTTCTGAACTTTCGGGGTGATTACGTACTCTTATAATCGGTTTTTTATGTGTTTTCTCTCAGTCCTTAGCCCCATTCTATGAATGGGGTTATTTTTTTGGGCGCTATTAATCAGCGCTCACTTCTTCATCTTTAATCAGACCAAACCATTGGTTCAGCACCGCTTCAAATTCAGGCAAGCCATGTTTATTTAAGGCCGAAAAAGTCTGCACAGTAACATCACCACAAAACGCCAGCGCGGCTTCCCTGGCCATTAGTAATTGCGCTTTGCGTTTACCGGATTTTAATTTATCGGCTTTGGTTAACAACGCCAGAACCGGGATCCCGGCGTCCACCGCCCAATGGATAAGATCCTGGTCGATATCTTTGTAAGGATGGCGAATATCCATCAGTACAACCAGGCCTTTCAGGCTTTTGCGCTGTTGTAAGTACTCACCCAGAGAACGCTGCCACTTTTGTTTCATGGCCAGCGGTACTTTGGCATAACCGTATCCGGGTAAGTCCACCAAACGCTTATCGGCTTCCAGCTCAAATACGTTAATAAGCTGAGTGCGACCTGGAGTTTTACTGGTTCTGGCCAGATTTTTCTGCCGGGTCAGTGTGTTTAAAGCGCTGGACTTACCGGCATTCGACCGTCCGGCGAAGGCGACCTCAATACCGCTATCATCTTTAAGGTGCTTAATGTCAGGAGCACTGGTAAAAAATTTTGCTTTGCTGTAATAACTCATGTGATGCTCATAATGTCAGAACGTCTGCTACATTAGTCTTAGTTCAATATTAAACCGATGTAATTCCATAGTTTTAGCATGGAATAGGTTTTTCTGACGCGTTAAATGTGTAAAATACGCATGATATCACGTATATCACATCAGCCGTTGGATCCTTGTAAGAGAAAAATTATGAAAAAACTGTGTTTGTTGGTTTGTTTAACCCTTGGGTTTACCACTTCTGTTACTGCCGAAGGAGACCCTGAAGCTGGTAAAGCAAAATCAGCTGTCTGTGCTGCCTGTCACGGACCTGATGGAAACAGTATGATCGACATCAATCCTAAGATTGCCGGTCAGCACCAGAACTACCTGGTAAAGCAATTAACCGAATTCCGCTTAGCCTCTTCTACCGGTGGCGAAGAAGGTCGTAATAATGCCGTAATGAACGGTATGGCAGCCCCGCTAAGCGATCAGGACATTGCCGATCTAGCGGCTTATTTTTCAAGCCAGGAAGCAACACCAGGCTCTACTCCGGAAAACTTTGTTGAGCCGGGTGAAGCACTGTACCGCGGTGGTGATGCAGAACGCGGCGTAACAGCTTGTATCGCTTGTCACGGCCCAAGTGGTAACGGCATGCAATTAGCCGGTTTTCCGGATATTAGTGGTCAGCATGCAGCCTATACTTCAGCCCAGCTAAAAGCCTTCCGTGCCGGCGAACGCCATAACGACATGAACGGTATGATGCGTGACGTCGCCTCTAAACTGACCGACGAAGACATCGAAATTCTGGCTAACTACATCGCCGGCTTACACTAAAATTTACCGTGCTGAGCAAAGCTTACACGCCATTGTTAATAAAATGTAACCTGTAGTGTTGTAATTTATTACAGTTAGTGTAAGCTAGTTTGCGTCGTGAAACCTGTTGTGAAACAGCCCGACAATAACAACAAAAATAAAAAGTCAGTCCACGGATGAATGTATAAAGCGTCAGGAAGACCCAGAACAAAAAATGCTCTGTAAAAAAGAACAATAAGGGGAGCACTGCAGGAAAGCCAGCCGCACAGAGAAGTGCACTAACGGGAGAGGTGTCATCTGACACTCAATTAACAAGGTGATGGTGTGATACCATCGCCTTTTTTATTGCAGTAATTTATGTTTAATTGCCCACTTTGCCAGTCTAATCACTACGTTCAGTTTTATCAGGATAATAAACGTACCTACTTGCGCTGCAATCAGTGTTTGTTGGTGTTTGTTGATCCACAAGACCTACCAGGCCCGGAACAGGAACTGGCTGAGTATCGCCTGCATCAGAACAGCTTCGAGGATGAAGGTTATCTTCGCTACCTTAGTCGTTTGGTAAAGTGTGTTACGCCACACCTGAATAAGGATGCGAAGGTGTTGGATTACGGCTCAGGCCCGTGCCCGGCACTGGCATACTTGCTTAACAAAGCAGGCTTTGAAACCGATTGTTATGACCCTTTTTTTGGCCCGGAGGATATCACCGGCAGCAGCTATGATTTGATCACGGCAACAGAATCTATCGAACATTTCCACACCCCGGCAACAGAATGGCAACGCTGGATGGAGCTGCTCGCGCCCGAGGGCTGGCTGGCCATCATGACCAAGCGGGTGCTGAGTGCCGAAAAGTTTGCCAACTGGCATTATAAGAATGACCCGACCCACGTCAGCTTTTTTTCTGTTGAAACCTTTACCTGGCTGGCCCGGGAGTATCAGCTAAATGTGATCTTTGCAGACCGCGACATTGTATTGATGCAGAAGGTCGCGTAATAACGCGTTATAATGGTAGCTATTAAACACTGCACCAGAGCGCAGGAGCTCGACAAAACACTATGGCAAAAAAGAAAAAATCCAGAAAGGTAGGTTTGATTGGCGTTCGTAAGAACCCTGATCATGTTAATACCAAGTCTTCTGAACGGCCTAAAAAGCACAAAGGAAAAGCCCCCGGTAGCCGACACAATGTTGAACAGAAGAAGGCTGATAAAGCCGCTTCCAATTCCAACAAAGACCCGCGCTTAGGCAGCAAGAAACCGGTGCCACTGATCAAATCAGTACCGGCTAAGATTGAAAAGCGCAAGTTTGCTACCCCGGCTGAAGAGTTAGCGGCCATTGAGGCGGATGATCGTCTGGCCAGCTTACTGGATAAACTCGATGACGGTGAGAAGATAACCAAAGAGCAGCAGCACTATGTCGATACCACGATGGCTCGCCATAAAGTGTTGTGTGATCTGATGGGTATCAGTGATGACGAAGATGAGGAAGACGAAATCGACGACTTAGCTGCACTCGACGCATTGAAACTGGACGACTACGAGAAATAACTATGCTTTGGATAATTATGGTTAGCATTGGTCTGCTGATCATCGCCGGGCTGGGTGTTTACGCCGGCAAACTGGTTTTTCAGTTACAACAGCAAAACGCTCGCCAAAAGGATGCCCGTGAAAAGCGCCTGGTAGTGATGTTTGAAAGTATTCACACCATTGCCAGAGCAATGCAGCAGCAACAGTGTAACGTGTCAGAAGGTACCATACGTATCTGCCGATTACTCAGGGCACTCCCGGAAGAAGCTCGTGACTATTCGGATGAATATCCGGCTATTCATACACTGTTTACTGAAGTTAGCGGTTTTGCCATTTTAGAAGACCGTAAAGCGTTATCCAAACAGCAGCGCTTCAATGAAGACAAAGCCCGGGAAGCTATCGAAGAGCAACACGAAACGCCGGTCTTAAAAGAGCTACCGGCGCTTATTGCCTATTGTGAGGAGCGCTACCCGCAGTTGGCTAACTCCCGCACCCTTTCGTAACAATGACAGTCTGTGGTGTGGTCATTGACCATACCCACGGCCTGCATAAATGCATAGCAAATCGTCTCGCCAACAAATTTAAAGCCCGCTTTTTTGAGCGCCTTTGCCATCGCCTTTGATTCTTCAGTACTGGTAGGCGCGTCGCGAAAATCCTGCCACTGATTCACCACGGTTTTATGGTTGGTGAACTGCCAGATAAAGTCACTGAATTCCACGCTTTCAGTAAGTGCCAGATAGGCTCTGGCGTTGGTAATAATGGCATTGATTTTCGCGCGGCTGCGAATAATCCGGGGGTTTTGCAGCAGCCGCTCTACGTCCTGTTCGGTCATGGCGGCAATCTTCACCGGGTCAAACTGATGAAAGGCTTCTTCAAACCCTTTCTGTTTTTTTAAAATCGTAATCCAGCTCAGACCGGCCTGCTGACCATCCAAACATAATTTTGCAAACAGCTGCTGAGAGTTATATTCAGGCCTTCCCCACACTTCATCATGGTACTGCTGATAAATCGGGTCGTTCGACACCCAGCCACACCGAATAATACTTTCACTCATTTTTCTCTCCTGTGATAGGTCAACCGCAATAGTCCTCGCATAGCTACGCCAGTTTTGTTGGAATAAACCGGACTTTTTAGTCAACAAGCGGTTAATTAAGCCGCCCTAGGCCTACATTCATGGCCTGACAAAATGTATACTAACCCACCTCTTTAAGTCATCAGTCAGTTATAGTCGTTAATGTATGCACAAGTACGATATTAAAACATTTCAGGGCTTGATCCTTGCCTTACAGGATTACTGGGCCAGACAAGGTTGCGTAATTATTCAACCACTGGATATGGAAGTTGGAGCAGGTACCTTTCACCCTATGACGTTCCTGCGTTCGTTGGGCCCTGAGCCTATTAGCAGTGCTTACGTGCAACCAAGCCGACGCCCTACTGATGGTCGCTACGGTGAAAACCCTAACCGTCTGCAACATTACTATCAGTTTCAGGTCATGCTCAAGCCTTCACCGGATAACTTCCAGGAGCTTTACTTAGGCTCACTAAAAGAGCTTGGCTTCGACCCACTGGTGCATGACATTCGCTTTGTAGAAGATAACTGGGAATCACCTACCCTGGGTGCCTGGGGTCTGGGCTGGGAAATCTGGCTGAACGGTATGGAAGTCACCCAGTTTACCTACTTCCAGCAAGTGGGTGGCCTTGAGTGTAAACCCGTTACCGGCGAGATCACTTATGGTCTTGAGCGTCTGGCCATGTATATCCAGGGCGTCGACAGTATTTACGATCTGGTCTGGACTGACGGCCCAATGGGTAAAGTGACCTACGGAGATGTGTTCCACCAGAACGAAGTGGAGCAATCCACCTATAACTTTGAATATGCCAACGTTGATGTCATGTTCAGAACTTTTGATGAGTGCGAAACCGCTTGTCAGATGCTGATTGAAAAAAATCTGCCGTTACCGGCTTATGAGCAGGTAATGAAAGCATCCCACGCATTTAACCTGCTGGATGCCCGCCACGCGATATCTGTTACGGAGAGACAACGTTACATCTTACGCGTCAGAACCCTTGCCAAAGCCGTTGCACAAGCTTATTACAATGCCCGTGAAGAGCTTGGTTTCCCGCTGTGTAAGAAGGAGCAGTAAAAGGTGCGCACCGAAAATTTATTAGTTGAACTGGGTAGTGAAGAGCTACCCCCGAAAGCCCTTATCCAACTGGGCTCAAGCTTTGCCGATAACATCAAAGATGCATTGAGTGCAGCAGAACTTGGTTACAGCAATGTACAGTGGTTTGCGGCACCGCGTCGTTTAGCGGTGTACGTAACCAGCCTGGCCGAATCACAGCAGGATAAAGTCGTAGAAAAGCGTGGCCCGGCGGTTTCTGCAGCTTTTGATGCAGACGGTAATCCAACCAAAGCGGCTATGGGCTGGGCCCGTGGTAATGGCATCAGTGTTGAAGATGCCGACCGTCTGGTCACCGATAAAGGCGAATGGCTGATGTACAAGGCCGAAGTAAAAGGCCAGAAGATTAGCGAGCTGTTGGAAGACATCGTTAGTCAGGCGATTGCTAAGCTGCCTATCCCTAAGCCAATGAAATGGGGCGATTACGCCACCCAGTTTATACGCCCGGTACACACACTGTGTACGCTTTATGGTGATGAACTGATCGATATCGCAACGTTGGGCTTAAGCAGTGCCAGAACGATTCAGGGCCACCGTTTTCATGGTGAAAAGACTTTTGAACTGGATCACGCCGATAATTATCAAAGTGCGTTACAAGCGCACTATGTTGTCGCCGATTTCGCAAGTCGCGCATCCAGCATTGCTGAATCACTCAATGCTAAAGCTAACGAGCTGGGCCTGGTTGCCGATTATGATGAAAGCCTGTTGAACGAAATCGCTGCTTTAGT
The DNA here is from genome assembly GCA_950073835.1 of uncultured Alteromonadaceae bacterium. GTDB lineage: Bacteria > Pseudomonadota > Gammaproteobacteria > Enterobacterales > Alteromonadaceae > Alteromonas. The sequence goes on along the minus strand of CATMRP010000161.1, from coordinate 1,654 downwards.
AGAGTGGCCGGTCGTTCTGCAAGCAGGTTTCGACGAAGCCTTTTTGGATGTACCAAAAGAAGCCCTGATTTACACCATGAAAGGCGATCAGAAATACGTGCCTTTGTTAAATAAAGACGGCTCTTTGTCCAATAAGTTCTTGTTTGTAACCAATATCGAGAGTCACGATCCGATCCAGATTATTCATGGTAACGAAAAGGTTATCCGGCCGCGCCTGGCAGATGCCGAATTTTTCTTTAATACCGACAAAAAGCAAAGCCTGGAGTCTCGCCTTGCGTCACTTGAGTCGGTATTGTTCCAAAAACAACTGGGTACACTGAAAGACAAATCCGATCGCATCGCCGCACTTTCTGGTTACATTGCCGATATCATTGGTGCCGATAATGCCCACGCACAGCGGGCAGGTCTGTTATCCAAAACCGATTTGATGACCAACATGGTAATGGAATTTCCGGATGTGCAGGGCGTAATGGGTAAATATTATGGCCTGCACGATGGCGAGCCAGCACCGGTAGCCAATGCGTTATACGAGCAGTATCTGCCGCGCTTTGCCGGCGACGTGTTACCGCAAGCACCGGAAAGCGCAGCGGTGGCACTTGCCGATAAGTTCGATACCCTGGTGGGTATCTTTGGTATAGGCCAATTACCTAAAGGCGATAAAGACCCGTTTGCACTGCGTCGTGCCGCCATAGGTGTTTTGCGGATCATCACCGAAAAATCATTACTGATTGATCTGCAGGACGTGGTTGCCAAAGCCGCTGAGATTTATGGTGATAAGCTTACCAATCAGGACGTCATCGAACAGGTAGTCGATTTCGTACTAGGCCGCTTTAATGCCTTACTCCAGGATCAGAATGTAGAGACCGATGTCATTCAGGCCGTTTCTGCCCGTCGGCCTACCCAGCCAACTGATTACTTAGCACGCATTAACGCCGTTGCCGGCTTTAAGCAAAATGAAGCCGCTGAGGCGCTGGCCGCCGCTAACAAGCGGGTAGCGAATATTCTTGCCAAGAATAACGTTGAAGGCGATCAGAAAGTCGATGAGGCGCTGCTTTCAGAAGACGCAGAAATCACCTTGTATAACGATATTAAAGCGATTCAGGACGGCATTCACAGCCACGCGGCTAACCGTGAATATACCGAAGTACTGGCTCAGCTGGCAACGTTACGCCCCAGTATCGATGCGTTTTTTGATAACGTTATGGTTATGGCTGACGATCCGGCAGTTAAAGCAAACCGCCTGGCGTTGCTGTTATTATTGCGTAGCCTGTTTATTACCACCGCAGACATTTCGTTATTAGCTAAATAACAATAAAGTACATCAAAGGGCACCAGGCGTGCCCTTTTTTAGTTTCTTTAGTTTGGAGTCAATCATGCAAAAACGTTGGTTAGCTCTGCCGTTATCCCTGTTGATGACAGCCTGTACACAAACCGGACAGTACCCTGTCTTTCAGGAAAAGCAGCCAGAAATTGTATTCTCAGACTGGTACCTGCGAGGTGTATTTAACTGGTGGGAAGCCAAACCCGCTTATCAGTTACAGCGTGGGAATAATGGCTGGTATGTGGATGTTGAACTGATTGCCGATGAGCAGCCCTACGATTTTAAGTTTTCCAATGCCAACTGGACGACCGGTCAAACCTGTGGCGCCAGTTA
>CATMRP010000160.1 GCA_950073835.1 uncultured Alteromonadaceae bacterium | reverse complement strand
CTGGACATTTATGCCCAACGCCGCGCCGAACAGGCTTTAACCAGCACTCTGGACCGCTTGCAACCAGGCCGCGAAGCAACCCTGGAGGGCGCAATGGTGGTATCAGACATTGGCAGTGGTGAAGTACGCGCACTGGTAGGCGGGCGCAATGTCAGCTTTGCTGGTTTCAATCGCGCCCTCGATGCGGTTCGGCCAATAGGTTCGCTGGTAAAACCGGCCGTGTACCTGACGGCACTGCAGCAACCTGCGCAGTATAATCTGGCTACACCGCTGGAAGATAAACCGTTATCTCTGAGCGATGAACATGGTGATAACTGGCAGCCACAAAACTTCGACAAAACCTACCGTGGCTATGTACCGCTTATTGATGCGCTTAGTTTGTCACTCAATGTGCCTACGGTGAATCTTGGGCTTGAGCTGGGGATCGATAACGTTGCCGCCACGTTAAAAAATCTGGGCGTTAAACGGCCGGTTCCAGAAGTGCCTGCGCTTACCCTTGGCGCCGTAGCGTTGACCCCCTTTGAAACCAACCAGATATACCAAACGATTGCTAATAATGGTGCGTACCGGCCGCTACATACGGTAAGTGCCATTGTGAGCGTGAATAACCGTTTAATGTGGCGCCAGGCCGAATATGGCGAGCAACGTGTTAACGAAGAGTCAGCTTATCTGCTCAATTACGCGCTGTATAAGGTGGCCACCGAAGGTACGGCAAAAGCCATTGGCAGAACCTTTGATAATATCAACATGGCAGGCAAAACCGGTACCACCGATGATTACCGCGATAGCTGGTTCGCCGGATACGACCGTAATAATCTGGCAACGGTGTGGGTAGGCAACGATGAAAACCGCTCCACTGGCCTGACAGGCTCTACAGGGGCACTGCCAGTGTTTCTTGCCTATCAGCAATTGCAGGAACCGAAATCCCTGTCGCGCCGTTTTCCAAATGGCCTGGGGATCGCGCATTTCGATCCTGCAACCGGTACGGTGGTTACGGCCGGATGTCAGGGCAGTATGAGTGTGCCTGCTGTACTCGATGCGCTGCCGCCTGCGCAGGGCTGCGCGGGACAAGCAGGAGAAAAAGCACCGGCTAAGAAAGCTAAGGAAAAGTCCTGGTGGGAGCGGCTGTTTGGGGGTTGATAGGCTAATAAAACCTGGCTAAAACTACCTGGTCGGCGAAGTTTACAACCAGAGTGCAATACATCCTTATTTTTGGTTCTTATTGAACGAGATACTGTCATTGGGCATATGAAGTAAAAGCGTAGAGGCGTCATGGACGACGCCTCCGGCCAGCGAGGGCATGGAGCCCTCTCTGGTCGATAGGTTTTACCTGCCCGATGACAGTATGCTTTTCGTGAGTAAGAACTGCGGGGGTCAAGGGGCGTCGCATAACGCCCCTTGGTGCTGTCGGCACCCCGACAAAATGCCAAGACATCTATCGTATTTAAAGTGAACGTTATAGCAAAAATAAGTTTGTTGTGAAGAAAAGAGGCTGCTTGATTGCTATAGCCAAGTAACTGGGAGTGATTAGTCTTTAGCAGATAAAAAAACTCAGGAGATTGCAGAGATCTGCAATTCCTGAGAAGTGGCACTACGGGAGTGTCCAGGGATACAAATGTGGTAAGCCTTTAGTGGATCAATGAGTTTGACGTAAACAGGTAACGAATCCCGTTAAAAATCCCCAGCGCAACGATATAGGCCAGCACCGGTCCCAATAAAAGCCAAATTAAAAAACTGTAAGTAATCATCATCTTGAACCTCGCTGTTCGTTACGGGCACACCAATAAGCATTACGCTTACTGCCCTGTACCCAATCAGAGCCTCATCATGCTCGCCGAGCAGGCTGTCTGCTTATCTAAGTCGCAGAATAGTTAGCGATAGTTGTGCCAGCACGGTAAAATAAATTTAAGTTATTGATATAACTTTATTTTTAATTGTTTCATCAATCTTTTATTTAAAATGGAAATAGCCTGAAACACCAAAATTAGGTGAGATTTCCCGCAGCTTAGTGATTTTTGCTAAGCTGGTGGTGCATTGACGCTACGGTCGATTTAAAAAATTAACTAAACCGATTAATTTTACCGGTTAGTCTGAATGACGAGGAGCGTGGTTAACTAACCCAAAACGAGGAGTTAGCCATGCGATATATGATTTTTTTAGTTACTGCCATTTTGTCTTTTCAGGCATCAGCGGCGTCTGAGTGTGCCTTGTCATTATCCGCAAATGACAGAATGCAGTTCGACACTAAGCAACTTGCGGTTTCTCAGCAATGCGAATCCGTGTCGATTACCCTTACACATGCCGGAAAGCTGCCGGTTACTGCCATGGGGCACAATCTTGTGATTGCGCTGGAAAGCGATTTGAAAGGCATTGTTTCTGACAGCAATAAGGCTGGCCTGAAAAATAATTATGTGCAGCCTGGAGACATGCGGGTAGTTGCTTCGTCGAAGGTTATTGGCGGTGGAGAATCCGTCACCATCAGTGTTCCCGTGGATGCATTAGACCCAGCCAGGCAATATGCTTTTTTCTGTGCGGTGCCGGGTCACTGGGTGATGATGAAGGGGGAGTTTAAAGTCACCCCCTGATTTTATGCCACGCCTGAACAACAAAGACCAGGATTGTACCGGCGATTAATCCGGCGATGCCATCGGCGGTAATACTAAGGAGTAAGGCTATCTGCGGTACTAGCTGGGTCACTGACTCCGCGATATGGTGTAAAAACGGGATGCTGTGAGTAAGAATACCGCCGCCCACCAAAAACATCGCGATGGTGCCAACGAATGACAATACTTTCATCAGAATCGGCGCTGCGGTCAGCAAAAACCGGCCGGCCATACGCTGCACACCGTTGTAGCCGCCGGTCAGTGATTTGCGTAGCAGGTACAAGCCGAGATCATCCATTTTAACAATACCGGCCACCAGGCCGTAAACCCCAATGGTAAAAGCGATACTCAGTCCGCTAAGGACCAGAATTTGGGTGGTCAGGTCGGCATCCTGCAGGCTGCCAAGGGTGATCACCACAATCTCTGCAGACAAAATAAAGTCGGTGCGGATGGCCCCTTTTATCTTGTCTTTTTCCATTTTCACTAAGTCAATGGAACCATTGGCCAGATTATTAAGGCGTTCATCGGCTTCCTCAGTGCTGTCGGCATGGGGCAGAAAACGATGGAGCACCTTTTCGGCCCCTTCAAAACATAAATAAAGCCCGCCAAGTACCAGCAGAACTGTTATTAGTACCGCTGCAAAAGCACTAATCAACAATGCTGCCGGCACCAGGATCAATTTGTTGATAAAGGATCCCTTAGCCACTGCCCATACCACGGGTATTTCGCGTTCGGGTTTAACGCCCTGTACCTGATTAGCGTTCAACGCTAAATCATCGCCCAGTACCCCGGCAGTTTTCTTAGCTGCCATTTTCGACATCATGGCGACATCGTCTAGCAGTGTGGCTATATCATCAATGAGTGCAAGTAGGTTGGCTCCGGCCACAGGCAATCCCTTATTGTTCTGGTTGTTTATGTTGTCGTTTGTCGATGAATTGTTGAAATTCGTTACGACTGTTGCACTTTACATTGCCTCCAAACAGTCGCGCAACTGTTGCCACGGTACTATTTACTCCCTTTTCGCAATTCACGGCATATTCTCCGACGGTCTGCTCAACGGGTTCGTACTCACCAATGTGTAAATCGGGTGATTTCTGCTCCAGACGGCGCTGCCGCGTGACTTGTTCGGCGAGTTCATGTTGTTTTTGTAACTGCTGCCCAGCAATGCCCCGGCTGATGGCGTCGGATAAGGTTCGTGAAGGCGGCGCCGGGCTGTCCTTTGCCTGGGTGAGTATTTCACCTGAAGAGGGCACTGATGTTTCGGTAGCCGTTGCGGGAATTTCGTCTGCTTGCGGTGCCGCTTCGGATGGTGGTGGTTCGTGTGCGGGCTGTGACTCGACTACTTCGGGCTCTTCAACTGGTATTTCGGCTACGGCAGGCTCGGGCAATTCTGTGGGCGCGGATTGGTTTGGTGCCGGTATCGGTATCACAGGCGTGTACAGGACAGCTTGCACCGGACGACTGGTTTTCGCGGGCTGTGATGCAGGTGGTGGAAACGATAACGTGGCCAGTACTGCAATATGTACCAGCACCGAACCAACAATCACCCACACCAGTTTGCCAGCCCTCTTCGGGGCTGGTTCAGCAGGTTGAAAACGCGTGGGCCCGGTAAAGGCGAAGTCCATTTTTTCCATGCCAGATAGACCGGCTATTTTACGCTAAGTTCCCTGCGATAAACGACATTAATGACAGGATGAATAGTGTAGGCACCAATTTGGTGCAAACCGGGTATGATGCATTTAAATGGTGCGTAAAAATGTAAGAAAATATAACGATTTTAAATTTAGTTGTTGATTTATATGTATTTTAATTTGTGGCATAGGACTTGTTCTAGTCAATCTCGCACAACATGAACACTGGTAGCAAACCACTATTTTTTTGGGAGCAACACATGAAACTAGTCACAGCAATCATCAAGCCATTTAAGCTGGATGATGTTCGTGAAGCCATTTCAGAAATCGGTATTGACGGTCTGACCGTAACCGAAGTGAAAGGTTTCGGACGTCAAAAAGGACACACAGAATTATACCGCGGAGCCGAGTATCAGGTCGACTTCCTGCCGAAAGTCAAACTGGAAATAGCAGTTCAGGATGATCAGGTGGAGCGTTTGGTTGAAGCCATCACTGGTGCTGCGAAAACCGGCAAAATTGGTGACGGCAAGGTCTTCGTTTACGACCTTGAAGGCGCTGTCCGGATTCGTACTGGCGAAACAGATACCGACGCACTGTAAGAGCAGTCGACGAGAAATTTGCGGAGATAAGCATAATGGAAACAACTTTTGAATTAGGGTACGCGTTAGATACCTTTTACTTTTTGATCTGTGGCGCACTGGTAATGTGGATGGCTGCAGGTTTTGCCATGCTGGAAGCAGGCCTTGTACGTGCTAAAAACACAACTGAAATTCTGACTAAAAACATCGCTCTGTTTGCGATTGCTTGTACTATGTACATGATCTGCGGTTACGGCATCATGTACGGCGGTGGCGACTGGGGTCCATTCCTGAGCGGCATCATGGCTGACGGCGCAACTGGCGTGGCTGATGAGCCAGCAACCTATGCACCATCTGCTGACTTCTTCTTCCAGGTAGTATTCGTTGCCACGGCAATGTCTATCGTATCTGGTGCGGTAGCTGAGCGTATGAAGCTGTGGGCGTTCCTTGCTTTTGCGGTGGTGATGACTGGTTTCATCTACCCAATGGAAGGTGCCTGGACCTGGGGTGGCGCGTCTGTATTCGGCATGTATACGCTGGGCGACCTTGGTTTCTCTGACTTCGCTGGTTCTGGTATCGTTCACATGGCTGGTGCAGCGGCTGCATTAGCGGGTGTACTGGTACTGGGTGCCCGTAAAGGTAAATACACGGCAGATGGCAAAGTAAATGCTATCCCAGGTGCAAACCTGCCACTGGCTACCTTAGGTACATTCATCCTGTGGATGGGTTGGTTTGGTTTCAACGGTGGTTCAGTACTGGCTACTGCTACTGTAGAAAGTGCAAACTCGGTTGCCGTAGTATTCATGAACACCAACGCTGCTGCAGCGGGTGGTACTATTGCTGCCCTGATTGTTGCTCGCATCATGTTTGGTAAAGCTGACCTGACTATGGCACTTAACGGTGCGCTGGCTGGTCTGGTTGCTATTACTGCTGAACCTTCAACTCCTACGCCACTGACTGCGACGCTGTTCGGTGCCCTGGGTGGTATCCTGGTAGTATTCAGCATCGTTACTCTGGACAAACTGAAAATCGATGATCCGGTAGGTGCGATTTCTGTTCACGGTGTAGTGGGTCTGTTAGGTCTGTTACTGGTTCCTGTTACTGGTAGCGCGACTTTCTCTGGTCAAATCATCGGTGCTCTGACTATCTTCGTATGGGTATTCGTTACCAGTTTAGTGGCTTGGTTAATCATCAAAGCCGTTATTGGTGTACGTGTTAGCGAAGAAGAAGAATTTGAAGGTGTTGATATCAGTGAATGTGGTCTGGAAGCTTATCCTGACTTCACTGGTGGCCGTTCATAATCTTCGGACACATTATTGATTAGGCACTTAAGTTAATAATAATAAGCCTATATCACTTCGACTCAGACCCCGCTTATGCGGGGTTTTTCTTGCTCGTATTCAGCATTTTAGTTCATAGCGTATGCTTCGAAAGCTTCGGCAGTCAGCGGACGGCTAAAGAAATAGCCCTGAAAGTAGTCACAGCCCATTTCTTTAAGCATCTCTACTTGTTCCTTGCTTTCCGTTCCTTCAGCGACCGTGAGCAGCTTCATGTGTTTGCCAATGGCGATAATTGATCTGACCAGCTCCTTACTTTGCTGATGGTTGATATTGTCGATAAAGGACTTATCAATTTTAAGCACGTTCAGCGGTAAATCGCGTAGATATGAGAGTGACGAGTAGCCGGTGCCAAAATCATCCAGTGCCACAGAAATCCCGGTGTTCTGTAGGGTTTTCAGTTGCTCTATGGCTTTGTGACTATCGAATAACAAACTCGATTCGGTAAGCTCGACTTCGATGAGCTGTGCCGGTATGTGGTAGTCAGCCCGCTGTGCCAGCAGGTAATGAATAAAATCGCCTTCGGCAAACTGGGAGGCCGTGACATTAATGGAAACCCGGTGAAGCGGCACATTTCGCTGCTGCCAGTCGCGGATCTGCTCAAAGACGCGGCGTAATACCCACTTACCTAATTCGTGAATGAGACCCGTTTCTTCGGCAATGGGGATAAAATGCGCTGGTGAGATAAACCCTTTAACCGGGTGGTGCCAGCGTAACAATGCCTCACTCCCGGTCAGCCTGCCATGGGCATCCACCTTTGGCTGATAAACCATTGAGAGTTCGTCATTATTTTGTAACGCTCTGGATAAGTCTTCTTCCAGCTCCCGGGCAGCATCTTTGATGGCCAGCATTTCAGGGGCGAACAATGAGCACTGGTTGCGGCCACGCTCTTTGGCCTGTTGCAGTGCGTGTTCGGCAGAGCTGATGACGTCAAAACGGCTTTCAATTTGTTCTGGGAACACAACTGCCCCGGCGCTGCACTGCATTGATATTTTGCGCCGGCCGATGGTAATTTCATCACTGATGATGGCTTTCAGTGCGGCCCAGTGAACATGCAGCAGTGCAGTGTAGTCAGCCTGCAGGTTGGTTAGCAAAATGGCGAAATCATCGCCGCCATTACGAGCTATAAAAACATCCGCTGAGTGATAGGCGGTAAATCTGTTACCCAGAATGTGGATCACCTGATCGCCAATTTCGTAGCCGTACTTTCGGTTTATCTCACCAAAATGGTCCAGATCAAGCAGTATCAGCATTGCATTCTGCCGATGCCTGGTGGCTTCAAGGTAGGTAGCATTGAGCACTTCGAGTAAGCGTGCGCGATTTGGTAAGTTCGACAGGTAATCGTAATAAGCCATTGAACGTAATTTTTGTTCGAGTTGATAGCGTTGTAGTTCTGATGCAGCCCGGGATGAGACAACCTGCAGGGCTTGATGCAGAGCATTATCAATGTTATCGGGCCGGTCAAAGAACATCATAATTAAGCCGGTTTTAGGTAGATCGCTATTACCAATGGCTATGCCTGTGTAGCTGGTAAATGCCGATACCTCACTGGTTTCTCGACAACGAAAACCTGCGGCAGAAATGTGCTTTTCACTATGCAGGCCCTTATCGAGTACTTCCTGACTAGGTGTGCCCTCAGTATGAAAAGTGAAGTTTGGCCAGTGTTGCCCGTGCTTCAGTACTGCTCTGGTTGCTATCTTGGTCTCACTGTCTGTACTGGTATCACCGATAAAAATAAATTCGGCGGGTGACAGCTGATAAAGGGTTTCAATCAGTTCGATATATAAGTTATCTGCGTTGTTGCAGGCTGCGCTGGTAGCGAGGCGTTTTAGGGCTAGCTCGAATTGCTCCTGGCGTTTACGCTGATAATCCAGCTCCCGGGCATTGCGCCGGTATGAAACGCTCAGCATTAAAGCAAAAGCCAGAGAGATGAGTGTAAAAGGCAGACCTCCGGTGTAAAAAAGCGGGATGGTGCCGCTGTCTATCTGATAGCTGACAAAGCTGGTGACTACCGACAACCCCAGGCAAACAGTCAGAGTCAGCGAAACATAATTGTTTTGTTGCTTATAGAAACGCAAAGCAAACAATAGCAACATCACGGCCATAAAAAGAAAACCAGCGTGGAACAGAGAGAAAAACACACTCGGCTCACCAACCAGCAGCGTCATCGGTTCGCCGAATAAGTTATCAAATTTGACCAGTTTTGGGTTTTTGCCATGCCGCAAAACCACATCAGAAAAGGCGTTCAACAAGGTGAAAATGGCCGCCATTGTGGCAAAAGCCAGTACCATGAGGTTGGTATAGCGAAATCTGCACCAGTGGCCAAAGGTATAAATAATAAACGGCCAGCCGAGGATTACGGTATTGGTATGCAGTCGACTGAGAGTAATGGCTTCGGAAACACTGGCAGCCAGGTGAAAGCGCCAGGATAAAAAATGATAGCCAATCAGCAGTAAATTAACGATTGCCAGAGAGTAGTAGTGATGCTTCTTATGCTGAATACCGGATAGCAGGATGAACAGAAAGCACACCAGGTTTAGGGTAATAACGGCTACAAAATAGGTTGTCATCGACTGCATCCCAAGTATTGGCACAGGGCCTGGATTTGTGACCAGTAGCAGTTCATAACATCAGCTGCGCGGCTACTGCTGGCAATGCTAACCGGTTGACAATTTAGTTTAACATGTGGTGGTAATTTTGCGTAAAAAGCGGCAGGCGCGGTAGACATCCTGCTGAGTTAATCGCTTTATTTGTTACAGGCAATTGCCTAAATCGATTGAGCGTTATTTCGCCATTACGCGTAACAAGGTTAAATTCGCAATCAAAGGATAGATAATGGCTAAAGCACCCAAGCTCACCACCACCGCAGGCGCGCCGGTTTCGTCAAACTCCACCTCAAAAACGGCAGGCAGTCGCGGCCCGGTTTTACTGGAAGATTATCAACTCATTGAAAAGCTCGCCCATCAGAACCGCGAGCGTATTCCCGAGCGGGCAGTGCACGCAAAGGGGTGGGGATTGCAAGGTACCTTTACCGTTACGCACGACATTACCCAATACACATGCGCCGATCTATTTTCAAAAATCGGCAAGAAAACCGAGGTGCTGAGTCGCTGGTCAACGGTGGCTGGTGAATCCGGAGCAGCAGATACTGAGCGTGACGTGCGTGGGTTCAGCTTAAAGTTTTACACAGAAGAGGGCAACTGGGATATGGTGGGTAACAACACGCCCATTTTCTTTATCCGCGATGCCTTTAAGTTTCCCGACTTTATCCGCACCCAGAAACGCCACCCAAAAACTAACCTCAGAAGCCCGGAAGCCATGTTTGATTTCTGGGCGGCACAACCCGAATCCGTGCATCAGGTGACGATCTTAATGTCTGACCGCGGTATTCCCAAAAATCCGATGTATATGAATGGCTATGGCTCCCATACTTTTAGTATGTGGAATGCCAAGGGCGAGCGTTTCTGGGTGAAATTCCACTTTAAAACCCAACAGGGTCACGAGCATTATACCAATGAAGAATCTGAGCAGATTATTGGTAAGACCCGGGAGTCTTATCAGGAAGACCTTATCAACGCCGTTGATGAAGGCAACTATCCGAAGTGGACACTGTATATTCAGGTGATGCCTGAAGAAGAAGCCGGTAATCAGGCCTACAACCCCTTCGATTTAACCAAAGTCTGGCCGCATAAAGACTTCCCGTTGATTGAAGTGGGCGAGCTGGAAATGCATACCGTGCCGGAAAATTACTTTCAATTGATTGAAAATGCCGCCTACAGCCCGTCAAACGTGGTGCCAGGCATTGGATTTAGTCCGGATAAAATGCTCCAGGCGAGGATTTTTTCGTATGCAGATGCGCATCGTTACAGACTCGGTACGCACTATGAAGCCCTGCCAGCTAATGCACCGAAGAACGCGAAGGTGAATCACTATCACAAAGATGGTGCTATGCGATTCTTTACCAATGATTTTGATAATCCGGATGCCTATTACGAACCTAATCAGCATAGCGGCCCACAAGCGCAGGTGGAAAACCCCGAGCCACCGCTTCGTATCGATGGCGACGCCGACCGTTACAATCAGGAGGAAGCTGATATTGATTACGTGCAGCCCAGAGCACTGTATGAAATGTTCACAGAGGAACAAAAGGCACGCCTGTACAAAAATTACGCAGCGGCCATGGGGCCATGCTCAGATGGAGTAAAGGAGCGCTGGTATGCGGTTCTAGAAAAGGTCCACCCGGACTACGCAGCAGGCGTAAGAAAGGCTGTGGAGTCACTGGATACCGACGTAAATACGGTGCCGGTAACCGAAGATACCCCGCTGAAAGACAAATAAATCAATCCGATGCAAAAAAGCCCGGTACACTTGCTTAAGTGTACCGGGCTTTTTAATGTCTTACGTCTTAAGCGGTTTGGCGCATATCTTCAGCAACTTCCGGTTGCTCCTCACAGGGCTGCTCTATGAAAAACTCATCCAGCTCTTCCTCTGATGCCAGGCGGGTAACCCGGATCCCGGCTTGTTCGTAGTCCGCATTCACATAGCCTAGCTCAGCAAACTTTTCGAAATAGTCGCAGAAGGGATAACAACTCCACTTTTGTTTAAACAGCTCCGCGTTGGCAACGAGATCGCACAGGTG
>CATMRP010000159.1 GCA_950073835.1 uncultured Alteromonadaceae bacterium | reverse complement strand
GGCTATAAGTATGTCTGGGAGCTGGAGCAATACCTGCGCATCGGCCAGGAACAAACCATGATTGGCACGGCCAGAGCGGTTGCCACAGCCTTGCACGAACGCCCGGCCCTGTTTGACAGCCAGTCGGCATACTTACAAAACGTGCGCCCGGGAACCGATTTATATGCACCGCCCATTGATGTCCCCATTCAGCTCGATGGCCGCTTACTGGAATGGCAGGCGGTATCGCCACTAATCCAGTCTTATAATGAACAGAACGTGGTTACCTGGTTTGCTGAACAGAACGTGCCCGTTACCCTGTCGGTAGAACATATGGTGGGTCGCTACGATCAGTACTTTTATGCCATGTTCGCGGTAACCGATGACAACGTGGTTTTTCGGGCACCTAACAGCCTGAGTGTTGACCGCTCAGATCATCTGCTTATAGGTATGCTGGATGCGCAGGATACCCTGCACCGCTATATTATCTCCCCATACGACTCCGGCTGGGTAAATGCTTACCAGCTCGATGATAATCCCGGTCGCTTTCGCGCTGTCGATAATGCGCTGGAAATTCAGGGCCGCTGGGAGCTAACCAGTACCGGTTATAATGTGGAGCTGCGCTTTCCGATTACCATGACTTCTGGCGCCCTGGCCTTCGCGATTGTCGATGTAGACGATCCGGTTAAGCGCGTCAAACAGTATGCCGTAGGTACGGCTAACCCTAACCAGAGTGATGACTTAGGCACTGTGGTGACTCCCTCGCCGGAAATCGAGCGAATACTTTCCGGGTTACGCTATGCCGACTCGCGGGTATGGGTTATCGATAAACACAAACGGGTACTGGCCCGCTCAGGCTCTATCCATTCTTCTCTCGGGCTCAATGTAGGCAGCCAGGAAAATAGCCGTCAGGGATGGTGGCACTATATAGAACAACAATGGTTACTGCCGCTCTACTACCAGATCCTTACCCGTCCGCCCGGCGATTTTGTAGACGAACTGGCAGACGCCTATGCGCTGGCCGGCAAAGATATCAATCATGCGCTGAGTGGTAAGCCAGACTCCCTGTGGCGCCTGACCCCGGATAACAAAGCAGTGATATTATCGGCTGCCTACCCCATTTACATTGGCGACTCTGTTATGGGTGCCGTGGTAGTGGAGCAGACCACCCACGGGATCCGCACATTGCGTAACCGGGCACTGGAACAGCTTTTTCACGTTATTCTTGCGGTAATGTTACTTGGAACACTCGGTTTGCTGATGTTTGCGCACCGCATCTCCAGCCGAATTCGCAATTTACGTGACGATACCGAAGCGGTGATCGACCCCAACGGCAAAATTATCGGCAGCCTGCCGCCATCCCGCCACGGTGATGAAATAGGCGATTTGTCCCGCTCATTCAGTGCGGTGTTAAGCCGCCTGCAACAATACAATTCCTATCTTGAAAATATGGCATCCCGCCTTTCCCATGAGCTGCGTACGCCCATCGCGGTGGTTCGCTCCTCTTTGGATACCCTGGATGAGGTTCAGGATCCGGCCCGGCAACAGGTGTTTTTAAACCGCGCACAATCAGGTATAAGCCGGTTAAGCAGTATTTTAAACAGTATGAGCGAGGCTACGCGGTTAGAACAGATGATCAGTCAGGAAGACACCGAACGCTTTGATATTGTGAAAGTGGTTGGTGGTTGTGTAGAAGGTTACCAGCATGCCTACCCCCATCGCCAGTTTGCACTCAGGCTCAGTTGCGAGAAAGTACAGCTTACTGGCTCACCGGATTTAGTTGCCCAGATGCTGGACAAAGTCATCGCCAATGCGGTGGAATTCAGCCAGGCAGAGAGCACTATTGCCCTGCATATGTGGCAGGAACAGCGCACTGTTAAGCTCAGCATTACCAATACCGGTCCGTTGTTGCCCAAAGGTATGCACGAGCAGCTGACCCAGTCCATGGTGTCGGTGCGCGCAGAAGGCAATCAGGCCGAAGGACCGCCGCATTTGGGGCTCGGCCTTTATATTGCCAATATGATTGTGGCCTTCCACAAAGGCAGCATTGTACTGCAGGATTTACCGGACAAAACCGGGGTCTGCGTGGTAATTTCATTACCCGTTCCCCAGAACTAACCCATAAAGGCGAAACCATGAGCGCAGCTGATCCGCGGATCGTAGCACTGGAAAAGCAGTTCAGTCAGCTACACGTACAATTGTTTGATACTTTTAGTCACGCCCAGTCAGCAGTGATGGCGGTGATGCAAACCGGCCGGGATATCGATGACAACCAGGAGGATTTTACTCAGCTGAAACGTGACTTTGAGGTAACCGTGGCGATGTACCCGGGCAACAACCAGAATATGCTTCAAAAAATCACAGCCACGAATGAACTGGCAGCTAATCCCCAGACCCCGAACGTACATTTAACTCAGGTGTGGGCGGCGGCGGTATCAGCACTCTCCTGTGACCGCATGCTGGCGATGATCCCAAGTGATTTACAGGACGATCCCGACGTGGCAGGTGAATTAAAGCAGAAACGCCAGGAACATCTGGCAATGTGGCAGGAGCGATTGGATAACCCTTAGTCAGCAATTAAAACGCTCAGCAGCTTTTGTTTAATTTTGTATATGGTTATGCAGAGTTAAAGTGAAAGGTAAAAATACAAGAGGCTTTACGCTCCTCATAAATTTGTTACGTTATGGTGTAGTGTGCTGGTTATGGGCCGTGTTGTTAACGCGGACAGAAACTACTGAAGGCACATCAAGTGAAATAATTCTGGCTAGTGAGTTGCTGCTGAGAACAATTAATCACTAACCAGATTGTACCTTCTATCATCTTATCAAATACCGTCAGATCGGTACCTGATTACGTGGGTCTACGCTTGCTTTGTATTGCGACGTGCAACTAAAAGTCCACAGAGCCCTAACAACAGGACCGGCAGAGAAGCAGGAGCCGGAACGCTCTCTACAGATGGATCAGTAGCGGATATCGTTAGGTTTACACGGCTGATGCTGCCACCACTTTCTGTCCAGACTCCCATCCCTGCAACGCTGGCAGATGAACTGATAACGTTTTGTGTTCCAAAACGTGTAAGCGCTACAGAATTACCTAAAATCGAAGAAGTATAGGGAGAAGTACCATAAGAATTTACATCACCTCGGTTCCCCAACACGCCAATCACATCGCCCATTTCAACCTTAATGGCCAGATCACTGATTGCTGTAGCCTGATTACGTACCTCAAACAGAATATCATACACATTAGTTGACGATGACCATGAAGGGGGCACAGACGGAAGTCTTAAAATGGAAGTGGCAAAGTTTGCAGTCGACGCGTCAGTCGGGACGTCGATTCCGACTATCCAGAAATCAACCGGTGCTGTAAACCAGAATCCTCTGACATTACCTGAAAAATTACTGTTGTGGGCACCGACATCGATAGTTTCGGTCGACGTTGTCATTAACGACGCATGTGCGCCACCTACAGACATAATGAAACACCAGATTAAAAATAACTTCTTCATTTTCTACTTCCTGCCTTGTCAATACACTGCTAACAGATTGCTGCAATCCAGTTATACATAAATCAGGCCAGCTTTAATTCGCTATGTATTATTCACCGGGTAAGTTCACCATTAAAAACCAAATCAGTAGACTTAACACCCTGTAGAACTTACAAATTCATTTGTTAGAAATAACTTAAAAAAAATAAATAACCGCATGGTTTGATGATATTAGGTATCGCCAACACCAACTGAAACGTCATTTTTGTAAAGAAAACCGACATCAAAAAAGCTTGCTAAAAAAGCCGACTCAGTTGGCGGCAACCGTTGCATTCACGGTGACTTCCGAGCTGTGGACGCCATACTGCTATCCGGCACATTTTTTAGCATCATCAGTTGCTTACGACGGTGCATCACGTAAGCCAGGCGGCGCATACTGACATTGGTATCCTTTTCATCTTCAATATCCACACCCAACAATCTTTCCAGCAGATCCTCCAGGGTCAGAATACCTTCCAGGCCACCGTATTCGTCCACAACCAGCACAATATGCACATGGTTTTTAATAAATTGATCGAAGGTGGAAGACAATGGCATGGAACTCAGCACAGTAACCATGCTCATTCTGTATTGCGACAGCGGATTATCACCGTGTCCTTTGGCCTGGGCAACCAGCAGGTCAGAACGCATGACAAAACCGGTGATTTGCTCGGAATCGCCCTCTTCATAAATCGGGATACGCGAGTATTTTATGCTGCCGTGCTTATGGAAAAACGCTGTTACTGTTAGCGTTTCCGGCACCGAAAATACCTGGGTCCGGTGAGTGATGGCATCTTTTACTGCCAGTTCATTGAGGGTAAGCAGGCTTTTCATGAAAGAGGCTTCATGTTCATTTAACTGCCCTTCTTCGCCACTCAATTCTGCCATGGCGTGCAGCTCGGCTCGATTAAGGCCACGCAGTGGGCTTTCTTCTTTGAAGCCCTTGGTTAACCATTCCGACATTTTCACAAACGGATAAAGCAGTATCACCAGATACTTAAGAAAGTAAGCCGTAACTGGCGCCAGTGCACGCCAGAATGTAGCGCCCAGGGTTTTAGGGATAATTTCCGAGAAGATTAGAATTAACAGCGTAAGGATTGCCGAAATAAGCCCCAGATACGCATCACCAAATACGATTGCCGCCTGAGCGCCAGCCCCCGCAGCGCCCATGGTATGGGCAATGGTGTTCAGCGTTAAGATAGCGGATAAAGGGCGATTGATATCCTCGGTAAGATGGCGCAGTACCGCACCACTGGGTTTCTGCTCTTTTTCCAGAACAGAAATATAGGCTGAAGAAACGCTCAGGATCACCGCCTCGGCGATGGAGCACAAGAATGAAAATCCCAGTGCGATAATCACGTAAATGAGCAATAAAATCATGTAAAGCAGTCCATTGATTCAAATATACAAGAGGTATTATGAGGCCTTGACCAGTAGATACAAGCGCATCAGGTCGTATCTGCATATCTAATACCAAAGAATAATTAACAAAAACAGCTCAGCTTGTTACATTTATATTACATTCGATGAAAAAGAGGTTCGAATTATGGCTAAAGCTAAATTATCCGATCAAGTTTCACTGGTGTTATATTCTGTTTCGTTAATGATCATTACTGCGGGTGTTTTTAACGCATATCTTTAAACGCAAAAGCTTTCAAGGCGCTTGCGTTGCTAGCACATAAAGTAAAAAGCCGTCACTTTGAAGTGACGGCTTTTTTCATCAGGCAGACTGCCGTTTGAATTTTCGAATCACCGACCAGGATTCAAGCATGACCAGTACACTGACTATCAATACTACCGCATCTAAAAAGACCAGCAGATAATTTCCTTCCAGATAGTACTCTTTTAACTTAATGATCCCCGCCAGAAATGCCATTACGATAACAAAGGTCATGGGCACCAGGGTATAAATCGCCGGGCGCTTCATTTTAATCAGCATCACTGAAATCACCAGCAGCGTCATACTTGCCAGGATCTGATTGGTAGAACCAAACAATGGCCAGATAATCATACCGCCGCTGCCAGAGGAGCCGCCGGCACCAAAGGCCAGTAACAGACAGCACGCTACTGCAACCAGAGTAGCTATCACACCATTTTTCAGTACCGGTAGCTGATAAATATCACCCCACTCCTGAATAATATAGCGCTGTAAACGAACACCAGAGTCCATAGTAGTACCGGCAAACAGCACAACCATGGTTGCCAGAATAGTGGATGAGAACTCTACCGGTAAGCCCCAGCCCTGTTGGATAAGGTTGGCGCCACCGGTAATAAATGCCGCCACAGAACCATCACCCAGATGGCTGTAGACTTCATGCCACTCTTCTGGTGAAGCGGCTAATGCCACACCACTGACCGCCACAATGGTCACCAGGGCCAGACAACCCTCACCCACCGCACCAAGGTAACCAACAAAACGGGCATCCGTTTCTTTATCCAATTGCTTAGAGCTGGTTCCAGAGGAAACAATCCCGTGAAAACCTGACACCGCGCCACAGGCAATCGTTACGAACAGCAACGGAATAATACTGGGCGTATCTACGGCAGTCTGCGAGTTGAACGCAGGAGCTGTAATATCCGGTAAGGACACAAACACCGCTCCATAAAGTAAAAACAAGCCAACCAGTAACTGCATGCCGTTAATGAAATCTCTGGGCTGCAGCAGCATCCACACTGGCAGAAGTGACGCAATGGCAGCATAGATAAACAGAATGATGATCCAGTTAGCGTTAGCCGATAAGCCAAACAGGGTGTCTGGTAACTCGATAGGAATGTAGCTACCGGCAAATACCGAAGCGTAAAGTACAATGATCCCCACCACGCACATCGGGATCAGGCTAAAGTTTCGCTTCAGAAGCTGACCAATAACCAGCGCCACAGCAATTGCCATCCAGGCAGGAAATACCGCGTCGGGCTGGGATACAAAAGATTTAGCAATAACAACACCGAAAACGGCATTGACCATCAGCAGTACCAGGAATACCACCACCATAAACAGTGAGCGGGTGCGCTTGCCGATAACATCTTCCGCCAGTGCGCCCATGGACTTACCTTTATGCCTGCTACTGGCCCATAAAGCCCCCATGTCATGCACCCCGGCAAAGAACATGGTACCAAAGACTACCCAGAGAACGGCCGGAACCCAGCCCCAGTACACCGCGATAGCCGGACCGACAATCGGCGCTGCGCCCGCTACTGAGGTAAAATGATGTCCCCACAGAACCACTTTGTTGGTGGGAACAAAGTCTACACCATCGCGCAGTTCGTGAGCGGGCGTCTTAAAGTTAGGGTCGAGCTGGAAAATCCGTTCCGCTATAAATTTTGAATAAACAAACCAGCCCAGCAGCATTCCTGCAATACCGAGCAAAACAATCAACACCGAGGCCATTTGTCCACCTTTTTATTGTTAATCTATCGGGGGCAATAATGCTTACCGATAATACATAAAGCTCAAAATTTCAGGCCTGTCAGGCCCAGTGGCGCGATTCTAGCGCTTTTTTTTCGTCGCATTGCTATTTTCTTTACAACAATAGACCAATTAACGGCTGAGCAGGATAAATGCAAACACATTAATGGCGCATACGGGGCCATCCTGCTCACCCGTTCATTATCAGACTGTCCAGTGTGAAATCATTTGAGCAGCCTGTTAACAAGCAAACCAGCACCGAACTTTGTTATTTAATCAGGTAATTTTCCCGGCCCTGACTCTTTACGTCGTACATCGCTTTATCTGCTTTAGCTATCCAGTGTTCGACGCTTTTTCCAGCCTCATCAACCAGGGCAACGCCAATACTGGCTGAAATAGACACCTGTAAATCAGAGCTTACCTCAATGGGCTCTTCCAGGCTGTGTAGCAATGTATTACATAAAGTATTGAGTGCAGAAAAAGGCAGTGCCTCGCGTTTAAAACCGATAACAAACTCATCACCGCCCCAACGGCAACAAACGTCAGTAGGTTCATTAAAGAGCGTTTTTATCCGGTGGCTGCATTCAACTAAAACCACGTCGCCGGCCTCGTGACCATAGTTGTCATTTATCGGTTTAAACTTGTCCAGATCGACCAGTAAAAAGACACAGGAGAATTCCCCGGTGTTTTCACTCAGCAGATATTGCAACCGTTTCTCGCCGCCAAGACGGTTATAAAGCCCGGTTAAGATATCGTGCTGAGCCTGATAACGGACCTCTGCCTCGCGCTCTTTGCGATCGGTTATATCGTGAATAATGACTTCAAATAACACATCATCATCTTCCCTTGCCACCAAGCGCTGATCAGAAACTGTAGCAAACAGACAATGCACCCAGCGCCGGCTACCATCCTCCTGATAAGATAAATCCAGACCAATCGGGTTACTGTGGAGAGAGGCTTTTAATGAGCCAATAATACTTGATACCGACTCAGGATCATCAAAGATGCCAATAAAATCAGCAAGCGACGAAGCTGTACCCACGATGTGGTTAAATTTGGGATTTTCGATCAGGATCCCTTTACGAGTAGAAATCAGTGCCACACCAATAGAGGCTTTCTCGAACAGGAGCCGCAACTGTTGTTCGAGCTTTTCGGTATGGACCCGCAGCTTTCTTTCGGCCAGAAAATTAGCCCGTACTGCCCGTATCAATCCGTTAATTTGCTTAATTAAATAGCCGAGCTCATCCTGACGTTTATAGCCAATGTCCAGCTTTTTGAGGTTTTCTGGATGACTGGGATCGACGGTTTCAAATGCCTGCTTGAGCTTTATCAGTGGCATAGATAACGTATATTGTAAGGTACCGGCAATAATGAGAGTAATTAAAAAAGAAACCACGATAATGTGGATGGCACTGCCCTTAGCCTCCTGTAGCGCCATGTCACGGATAAATGCGGTGTCCGGATAGAGAGCCAACTCTCCGATTAACTCATTTTCATTAAAAGGATGATATAGCTCACGTTCAATAGGGCTGACCGCCGCTAGCTCATCTGAGTTAGCAATATTCATCGCTAACACGGTCTCTCCCGCAAAAATTCTGGCGCCGCTCACCATATCGCTCATCACTAAACCGTTGATGATTTCGTTGGCGAGTTCTTCATCGTCAACATAAGCAGCGATAGCTGCCGTTTTTACCGCACTGGCTGCGAGCTGGTCAATCAGGCGATAACTTACTGTTTCCTGTTTATCGTGTGCCAGTCTGAAAACCAGCAGGCTGCCACTCAATGAAAGTACAACGCCAATCACGGCAACGATAATCGCTACCCTGACATTAATCTTTTGAGTGAAGGGACGCTTTTTCATACCGAACACACTAAAAAATAGTGCTTACATTTAAACTTAAAACGCTAACATGACGGTGATCTTCAATGTTGACCGGCGTATCAATACCCCACAACCCTGCACCTGGACGGTTAATTCTATAATGACTCACCTGCCCTTTAGCGACCCAGGTTGGCAAAAAGTCCCAGCGGATACCTACAGAAACCGAGTACTGATCCATACGAGCAGAGTCATAGAGCGTCTGAAAATTAGTTTGCAAAAAGGCCAGAGTTTGCTGTGCTACCGGATCGTCTATGAGTTCATATCTTGGTTGTTCAATGATATGCCGGTCATAAAGGGAATCGATAATGGCAAAAGTGACGTAAGGGGTAAACTGCTCAAACTCGTATCCTCCACTGATATAACCATACCCCAAATCACCGCTTAGTCCCCAGTCGATATTAAAATACGCTACCTCCGATTTAACCAGCCAATTATCCTTTTGGTAGTTGACCCCAATTACTGCATATTGAATGCTCTGATTTTTATAATCGAGTGACTCCAATAGTTCCCCCATAAAAGGCCACCACTGCTCAGGGAAACCTGTAGCCAGGTTTTGTAGTTGATCAAGCGCCTCCACACGTGCCTTGTGGCCATGGAAGTGGCTGAATGTTCCTTTCAATAACCAGTGCTCGGTTTCGTAAGTTAAAGTACTGTTTAGCACGTAATCATTTTCGAGTACCGATTCTGAATCTACGTTCAGCAGGTCTGCTTTACTATTGCCTACCGCCAGGGTTGCCTGAAGTATCCCGTCGTCAATCAATTTACGATATTGTAATTCGATCCCGTCAATATAAACCAGGTAAGAGGAGGGAGTGTAAAACTCTATGGGTGGGGTAGCCCATAAATAGCTATACCCTACTTCCAGATATTCAGAAAGGATGTAAGCGTTGTTATTCATTCGTCCGATGCGGACTGAGTAATTACGGTTAATCTGATACCTGACAAAAGCAAGATCAAAGTAATCAGACAACGAATCATAATGCTTATTCTCAAGTGTACTTTGCACCACCACATCAACCTTATCACTCACATGATAATTAAGCTGCAGGCCGACCAGGGATTCGGTCAGCAGATTGGTCCCTTCTTCCGGCCAACGATTGATAGCCGTACGAAAAATGAACTCATCACTGCTACTGGCGGTAACGCCCAGCGTGGCAAACCCATTGACCGTGACCTGGGCACAGACTGTGCCGCAAACTGTTGCTAAATAAGTGCTCAGTAATGCGAACACAGTCAGGCGGCATTTATTCCAGAACAAGAACAATTTTCATCTCCTCTGAAACGCGGTTAACCGGCATGTAAGCTAACGCAGATTGATTTGTGAGCAAATAGGCCAGGCTTTCTTCGGGTGATGAAACCTGTAGCGGGGGTTTTGCTCGCCCGGAGAAAATTAAGCGTGACCAATACGCATTGATCTGACGTTCACTTTTATTTACCAGGGATTTATAAAACAACGTACGCAGGTCTGAGCCACTTTCGTAATCTACAGGTTTTACCTTGTGGCCACTTTCGAGCACTTCAAAACGGCCCATATAAACATCAACAAGCTCCCGCTTACTAATTGACTCTATGTTACTGGCTTTGGCAACAACAATTGCTATGGCTAAATCAGATGCAGCCCTCCCATCGCTCTCTGCGCCAAATAACAACCATAGCAGTAGGGATAACCTGAGTAATTTCATTGATATAAAAGCCAGGACCAGAATTACATCGAAACACCTAAAGCAATCTTTCAGTGTAACCTAAGCATAGTAGTTAACAGGAGAAGTGAAAGTTTATTAACTTTATTTTACTGTTTGTAGCAAGCGCCGCTTTACAGGAAGACGGATTTAACGAAGACCTCCTTTACGGAGATAACAATACATCCACTGCGTCATAAAATACCATTGCGGAAGGCCTGTATCCGGTGAGTCAGCCTTATACGAAGATCCCGGCTCGGGGGCCGGGATGACAGGTTTATAATGTCAAAAACATCCATTTTGGAGATCTCAAAATATCCAACACGTCATCCCCGCACGCTTTTAAGCGGGGACCCCCTTGTATGATATCGTGGGTTAAATACTTCCTTTTCGACGGTAT
>CATMRP010000158.1 GCA_950073835.1 uncultured Alteromonadaceae bacterium | reverse complement strand
GGAAATCCCTTCCCTCTGTCTGCTGCTTGTTCTTAACGCGCATGTAGCCTTGCTGTTCCTGCTCGATTATTTCTGCTGCTGTTGTTGGTTTCGTATTGTGGCGACCCCGACCCCAAAGGTTGATAACTTCTGCCATTTGTAAAACTCCATCTACTACAAAAAGGTTTCAATCATTCAATCAGTCTATCATTTAAAACTGACTGAATGATTACTCACTAATACCCGGTGCTTTGCCGTGCTTCACAAAGAACTCGTTTAACGCTTCACGCATCACTTTTGTTACTGGCCGTTCCAGTTCCAAAGAAAGCATTTTCAGGGCTTTCCATGATTCAGTGTCTAGCCGTAACGTGAGTGTTTTCAGTTCCTGCTTTTGCTCGCTGTCGTCGGCAAACAAATCATTCTGATCCAGTTCGGTATCATTAACCTGTTTAGCACTTCCAAACTTTGCCCTAGCCATGTTTCGCCCCTAGTTGCTCGTTAATCCAGTTCCACAGGTTTTGTATTTCTTTCGCTGCTTTGCCTGTAGGTTCAAATTCGTTTACTGCCCGACCATCAATTAGCGCATGAGTAAATGCCGCTCGCTGCGTGACACTGACTGGACACACCGGATACTCAGAATCAGCCAGGGCTTTTCTAACTTCGGTGGTCAGAGAGTTTTCACCACCACGACCAACCGGACACGCATTCAGAACAATGGCCGCATTTGCGTCAATTTGTGCAAGTAGCCTGGTCGTGTTGCTGATCGCATCAATATCAAACACTGCTGGCCGACTTGGGATGATTGAGAAATCAGCCAGCTTTGCCACCTTCGCAGTATCAACGCTATGACTTGGTGCGGTATCAACCAAGACTAAATCAAACCCTTTGCCTTTCGCCTTTTTCAGAACGTCAGGAACCCCGGACACTTCGGAATAAAACACAGCTGGCGTTTCACTTTCTCGCCGGTGCGCCCACTTCGATGCCGACTTTTGCGCATCCGTATCAACTACCAATACAGACAACCCTTGCAGCTCCGCATAGGTGGCTAGGTGTACGGTCAAAGTCGTCTTACCCGCCCCGCCTTTCTGAGCAACTACGCCTAACACTTTCATAGTTCCCTCTTTGAAGTTTTGAATGATTGCATCATTAAATACTTGAATGATATTCAATGTCAATCTAATATCAGATTTAAAATACACAACGGACGTAGTTAATTTTTAAGGCCAATGATATGCAACCAATCAAATACGTAACCTACATTCGAGTAAGTACCAAGGGGCAAGGCGAGAGCGGCTTAGGCATGGACGCGCAGAAACGAGACATAGCCATTTACCTGAATGATTACAGTAGCCAGCCTTTTGAAGTGATAGCCGAGTACACCGAAGTGCAAAGCGGATCGGATAGCAACCGGCCAGAACTAGCCCAGGCTATTGCCACAGCGAAAAAGGGAAAAGCTATTCTACTGGTGGCGAAGTTAGACAGGCTAAGCCGGAAGGTTTCATTTATCGCAAACCTGATGGACGACAAGGGGCTGGAAATCAAAGTTGCACAGATGCCCCATGCCGATAAGTTTCAACTGCACATTTACGCAGCCCTAGCCGAACAGGAGCGGGAATTTATCAGCAAGCGAACCAAGGCCGCATTGCAGGAAGCGAAAAAGCGTGGCGTTAAATTGGGTGGCCTGAGAGACAAGACCGCAGCCCGGAACAAAGCCAAGCGGGAACAGGCCGATCAGTTCGCCGCCAAAATATGGCGAACACTCGAGCCAATGAAGCAGCAGGGTTTATCGTTTTCGGATATGGCAAGACGGCTTAATGACATTGGAATTACTACCGCCACAGGGAAGCAATTTCATGCGCAAACCATTAAAAATATTGTAGAAAGATCAGTTTAAAAATCGCTGTATTTTTGTACATGCATTTGATGGAAGCTAGGGTATAATGAATCTTGAGTCTAGAAAAGACTTTAGAGCGGAGAGGAGCAGTCGCTAAGTTTGGCGACCGTACGACTGCCCTTGATGCGTTCATCACAACGCCGCACAACAACCCTGTTGCGCAAACGTAAGTGTACTCAAAATGAATACTTCAACAAAGTACTTTGTTGAGTATCTTCCACGTTCAGCACTCAGGGTGCGGCTTTATGTCATACATAACAAGGGGATACCCGACATGACAGAAAGTAACGACGTGAACACCAATAGCGTGAACAAAACCTACCTCGAAGAACTCGCCAAAATCGACAAAGATTTACGCGATCAGAGAAAAGCTAAACAGCTTCCAACCTTAACCAACACACAAGATTCGGCACTTCAATTCAGCGGGATAAGTTTCAGTTGCTACCGGTGCGTGAGATTCCTATTCGCTAACCAGGGCGCGAGAACGGATTTGATTTCTTCACAATGCGCAGTTGGCAATGTGTCGGATACGTTCATTGGATTCAAAAAGCGGCACACAAAACAGCTTGAGCGTATCGGCCTAGCGGTTACCTGTGAGAACGTAAAGGCCATGAACCGATTCGGAAAGAAAACCACGATTGGCACTTGGTGGTTGGAAGTTGCAGACCCCGATAAGTGGGAAGAAGCGCAGAAAGCCGTAGCTGAGAACCAACAAGCGGCATAAATAAAAACACCCCGCAGCATAATAACAACTAACGGGGCGCATTCACTTATCAGACACTGCTGATTATACAGCATTTAAGCGGGTGCTGCCCTCACAAATTGAGGGTTTGAACCATGAATAAACATGGTCTTTCGCTATTCAGCTTCACGCCGTGGCCGCTGGTTAACCATGCTATGGCTACCGTTCCACAACTGGCGCAATATGGCTTAACA
This sequence comes from uncultured Alteromonadaceae bacterium, assembly GCA_950073835.1. Classification (GTDB taxonomy): domain Bacteria; phylum Pseudomonadota; class Gammaproteobacteria; order Enterobacterales; family Alteromonadaceae; genus Alteromonas. The sequence goes on along the minus strand of CATMRP010000158.1, from coordinate 8,132 downwards.
AAAACTGCCGTGGTTACTTCCCTGGTATGGGGTAACTGTGACGGTAGCGGGAAGTATTTGCATCACTCTGGATCAGGCTTCTTTGCTTCATGCCGGGACTTAACTCAAAGGCTAGGCCGCGACTACCTCAACATTTTGAGCACTTCCGGCTTAATCACATTCAGCGACAGTTACCAATTCAGAAGCCCTGACTCTGGCGAACGTGGCACAACTCGATGTTATCAACTCACGCCGCTGGCCTACGAAATGATAAACACATTCCATAACGCCACCAAAAGACCGACCAAGCTTGTATTGGTTACCGGTATTGCAGCGAGTGGAAAGCCCCAGGCAATGAGGAAGCCCCGGAGCGGTGTTCTGGCAAAAGACTGTTACGGGATAACGAAAAAGAGCGCGGTAAATATCAGTCCGGTTGTGTTCCTGAATATGCCAGCATTGAAGCGCCTACACATCGCGTTACTAAGCCATATCAACAACCTGAACACCGGCTACGCATCCTCAACCCATAGTCCTGAGTTTAAGGCCATAGCGGAAAGGCTGAGAGTAGAATCCCTGAAAGGGGAGTTTAATCCCTGCACCTGGTTAGAAGAACGGTTTCACAGTGTAAGCAAATTGCTCTGCGTTGCTGATGGTGAGGAATCGCCAGACTACGGAATGATTTTCCAGACATACCAAGAATCAATATCAGGCCGGTTATATGGTCAGGATCTTCATTTGCAGAACGTTCCCAGGGAAGTGAGACACGCAGCACTATCCGGCCAATACGATTACGACTTTGATAATTGTCACTACGCCATATTGCAGCAGCTGGCCGCTAAGCTAAACGTGAGAACCCCATACATTGACGAGTACCTACAGGAAAAGAAATATCACCGGGGCAGGTTGGCTGATTTACTAAAGCTTCCTGTTGATACCGTTAAGCGAAGTCTGATCGCGCTTATCTATGGCGCATCAATGAACGTAAAGCCCGGCAATGACTTTCATGATCTGTTGGGTGCAGAGGAAGCCACAGCCCTATGTAGTGACTCTTTCTTTGCTGGACTAGGCAAGGACATCAAAAGGGCGGGAAAACTCGTTGTAGGGGCGCACAGGAACAAATCTAACGGTGATCTGATAAATGCCATGGGTAAGTGCAACGTGAGAAAGATTAAGGCCAAAGGCGGAAAACCCGACACCAGGGAAGTTCAGGAACTGGCGCACATACTACAAGGCTATGAAGCGAAGATGATAAACATCGCTGCTGATATGTTTCCGGACAGAATAACGTTGCTACAACATGACGGATTTACGTCCAGTGCCGGCAACCTCGACACCGATAAATTGGTAGCTGAAATTCACCGGCAAACAGGGTTAAAAATGAGCCTTTCAATTGAGAAAATTGGCTTCGCTGAAATCCAAAAAGTCGAAACACTTAAAACCCTTGCAGCATAAGGCCTGTAGCGCAGTTATGAAACTTCAAAAACACACTAATAGAAGCATTTGTTCTGTTTGTTCTTGTTCTTGTGTTTGTTCCTCTGTTTATGTGTTTGCTGTTACTGTATGACTGAATTTATTGTGAGAAATAGAGAAATGGACACCGCGAGCCGAAATTTATCAAACTTGATCAGCGATGCTTTAGCTATTGAAGAACAGGAAGCATTTGAAGCCGGAAAGGTTGGTTTCATGGCTCGTATGTTGGTACAGGCCACCATGCCGCACAGCGATCCTAAGAGCGCAACGTTTGAACGGGTGAACGGTAATTTCTGCTTAACCATGTCTGCACCATCACCAAAAATCGGCTTGCCTTATGGCACCATTCCCCGGCTACTGCTTTCATGGATAACAACCGAAGCTGTACGCACCAAAGAGCGAGAGTTAATACTGGGCGACTCAATGAGCGGCTTTATGCGCCAACTCGATTTAGTGCCTACCGGCGGGCGCTGGGGAAGTGTTACTCGACTGAAAGACCAAACGAAGCGCTTATTTTCTGCAAGCGTCAGCTGCTACACAGACACGGAGGAAGGTTACCAGAACATTAACTTCCACCTGGTGAAACGTAGTTCGCTATGGTGGGAGCCGAAGAACCCCGGTCAGCAAACGTTGTGGCAATCATCCATTCTGCTCGATGAAGATTTTTTTGAAGAAATAACCAACCGGCCAGTGCCAATTGATATGCGGGCATTGAAAGCCCTCAAGCGTTCACCGCTGGCACTCGACATATACAATTGGCTTACCTACCGCATGAGTTATTTAAGCCGTAGCACGACAATTCCCTGGGAAGCATTACAGATGCAATTTGGCAGCGCCTATGCTGAAAAGCGGGTATTCAAATACAAGTTTCTGGAAGCGATGAAAAAGGTTCAGCTTGTTTACCCGGAAGCAAAAGTAAGTGAATCAGACGGCGGGTTACTTCTCATACCTAGCAAACCTCACATAGCGAAAAAGTAATTAGAGAGAAATTGCTTACTACTGGCAAGCCGTGGCTGTGTGTAAACCTGAAAGGTTTTCCACAGAAAGGCGAAGCTAACTACAGGGATCTTATTACAGGGTAATACAGGTAACTACAGGTAGTGTTCTGCAAGCCTTGAATTTACAGGCCTTGAATGACTATGCCGTTACCGTTTATGCGTAAAAGCGTTACCGTTTATGCGTAAAAGCGTTACCGTTTATGCGTAAATCAGCCTTTTTAGCGTTACCGTTTATGCGTGGATAACTTTCCCAATTCACAGCTTTTTGTGGATAAAAACGGATAAATATGGATTTTTACCGGTAGCAGCTGTCGCTCGTCGCATAATGTTGATTAATGAACATTGTGGTCTTACTTTAAGTATAAGTATTGCGATAACGGACATTGCAAGAAAATCGATTGTGTGGATAATGCCGCACCCACTTTGTTTAATTTTTAGCTTATGGAGAGGAATATGAGCGCAGCACAACCTATGCAAACAGGCTTTCAACTGTTTAAGCGTAAAGCTGATGACATCGCTTTATCTCGTCCGACTACGGGCGAGCACAAGCCGCTTGTTAGTAAAGCAATTCAGCAAAGCGTAAATGAAAGTCGCCAAATTTTAGTAGAGCTTTCTAAAATATAATATTAGTTCATCATGGATATTGTTGAAGGGATTCGGTACTTAGACTGTGATGATCTAATTGAATGCAACAAGGCTGCTCTGGGGGTAACTCCCAATGAGCGCCATGTTGTTAACCATGAAAAGCTAAGTGGCGTACAAGCCAGACCATCTCAACATCGTTATTACGAGCAATGCGAGGATATTTTTTTCCTTGCCGCAGTTCTTTTTATAGCTGTTAACAAAGGGCATGCTTTTGAGAACGGCAATAAACGAACAGGCTTTATTGCTAGCCAAGTATTTCTAACTCTTAATGGCTATCACTTCTCACCTACCGAAGAAGACTCACTAATTATCGCTGAGCAAGTAGCCGTAGGCTGCAAAGAGCATAACGACCCTTGGATTCTCTCTAGTTGGTTTAAATCTTTTTCCTGTTTAAACGAAGACTACAACAGCGAAGAAGATCCGGCCGTAGAAAAGATAATTTTAAGCCACTCCGTTTCTATTAAAGTTGTTGAATAACCACTCATGATCACCACAAGGTTACCCCAATACGGGTAAGCGTTACCCTGAATCGGGTAAACAAAACACGGCACGATCACGGCAAGATGCAACCATCCCTAAATACAGTCTGAATCACCGGCGCACACAGCTATGCTAATGCCATTCAATAACGGAAGGTAAAGAGCATGGATGAACGTTTAAAGGCCAACACGATAATAGACCGGGCAGAGGTAATACTTTGCAATCTGGTAGCCCTCACAGACCCTGAGAAAGAGTTTTTCAAAGTGCCGGTAATTGATATTGTCGTATCACTGGAAACCGCTGTAAGCCAGCTGAGGGAAGCACAGAGTGTTATCTCATGCCTGCCAGCAAATCACGGTAAGATTACGGTAAGGTAAAACACCCTAAGATCACCCTAAGGTGCGCTGATACTTTGGTGAGGATTTCGCACTAAGATTACACTAAGGTCAGATGCTGCTTAACGAGTGTTTAAAATTCAAACTTCACCTGTATTTATATACAATGGTTGTGTTACTTATCGATAATAACAACCAGGGGGTTTCATGGAAAACAGCTTACTTAACACCGGTAATGCGGCAAAGCATAAAGCTATGTCAGGCTTACAATTATCGGGAGAATTTCAATGAGCAGTATGGCACATGGCTTTTTAGGTGGCTTTAATGCTGCTGAAAACGCATTTCAAAGGCGAGATAACAACGCCATGCGTGAACGTCAGTTTCAGTCGCAACAGCAACAAGTGGGGCTGAACAATGCTTACAGGCAGGAACAGCTGGCATTGCAGAAAAGCGCCGACGGACGGTCAGCAGAAGAATCAAAGCTACGTGTTAAGGGTTTGGGACTAACCAACACCCTGAACCAGTTGCAGCTGGATAACTTCAACGCTGATCATGAACTCGAAGTCCAGACGAAAGAGGGCATTAACAATGCCAGGAACGCGCAGACCAAAGCTAATGAGCAGCAGGTAAAAGACAGCATTTTTAAGCAAGGATTGCAGCGGCTACAGACCTACCAGGTAACCGGCGATTGGGCCGGCTTTGTAACAGACCCAGCATTCAAAAATACGGACATTGAACTCATTCAAAACGGGTTTGGAGCAGATACGGCCATTGCACTGAATCAGGCATTTCAGAGCGGTGACCGTAAGAGTGTCGTTTCTAATTTCAATACCCTGTACAAGCCAAAGCTGAACCGCAACGTGGGCAACATGACGGGGCGCGATGGTGGTGTTATTAAAGACATCGAAGCCATCGACTACGAAGAAGTGACCGACGCGCAGGGTAATTCCAGCATTAAAATTCCGGTACGAGTAACCACGGACAAAGGCCAATACACCTCATACATTAGTGAAATGCGCGGTATTAACCCGGACGACCCTGACAAAGTATTCAGCCCCGATGAACTGATCGGCAAAGTCGGCGCCATGGGTAACCTGGCTACCATTCTTAGATCATCTGGTGTTTACGACCAAATGGGGAAAGGCGTTGGCCGGTATATGACAACCACAATTCCTACAACTAATGGAAGCGAAGCCACGGCCAGGCAGAAAGAGTGGGACACTATTAGGCAAGTGTTTGGTGAAGAAGGGCTTAAGAAATTCATTTACGAATCCCGCGAAATGTCACCATCTCAGGCTAGGCTAAAGGCCTACCAAACCGCTTACGACACGCTACATAAGCAAAATAGTAACCCGATGCTTTACGCTTCAGAAAGGCTTACGCCAGAGCAGATTCAAGAGCAGGCTGAGATTATTGCCAATCAAGCTTACGAGTTTTCACAGCGTACCAATACAGCGGCGCCTACGGGGCAAGTGCAACAACAGCCGCAAACTAACCCAACAGGCAAGAGTGACCCGCTTGGTCTAAGAAATGGCAACGAAAAGCTACTGAAACAAGCCGGTGACGCGATTAAAGCTGGTAGGGATCCTGATGCGGTTAGAGGTCGATTGCTAGAACTGGGCGTTCCGGAGAATCAAGTTAATCAGTGGGTGAAAAATGGCTATTGAAAACGAAGATCCATTTGCTGATTTACCCGAAGCTAAAGAACTAAACATTCCGCTGCTTTTCGAAGAACTGCTTTAAATTCGAAACTTATTGTTTCAGGATTAAAACCTAATGAGTCAAATCCGACTTCGGTTTAGTCGGATCTGACTTCCGCAATTGTTGACATCGAAAACGGGGAAACCATGAGCAAACCAGATGATGAACAGTACGAATATACCTGTATGCTTCTTACCGGTGGCCGCACCATTGGGATTATAAACGGGGAGAGTTACCCGCCTGTGGTTGACCACTCTTGCATTGACGCGTCAGGCACGCGTGAAAGTGGCGTGAAAAACGAACCGGAAAACGTTCACAAGAACACACCGGCAAAGTTCACAAATTAGTGTACCTAGTTCACGGATCTGTGAACCTGTAAGGCCGACACACCACCCGACACACTGAAAGGCTTTAGCGCTCTGGCCTTATGGCATTACGCCGACATACCCCGCGACACACCATTACAAGGCTGTTGCGTGACAGGCGGTATATTCTTCTGTAACGTTATTGTGACTACTTTCTGAACAAGGATGGTTACATGAAAGACGTAAACGGCGTTGGCATTTTGGTGGGGATTGTCTGTTGGTTAGCCTTGGTGATCACCTCTACAAGAATGATGCGTTGCATTGGCTATCAGTCCTGTAGCGAATCTGACTTTGTTACGTTTGCCATTATATCAATTGGCTTTGTGGCTCCATCATGCTTTGCTGCCCTAATAGGTTCAGCGCTAGGTGACTGGAAGCATAACGACTAACGACCAATGAACCACACCGGACACCGCTATTTCAGCAGCTTTCAGGGAAGGTAAAACCACACCCCAAACCATACCCCTGATAAGAAAATCCCAAAGCGGGACTAAACAGTCCCAAGATGGGATAGTTCGACACCCCAAGCGACACCCAAACCGACAGCCCGGAGCCTGCTTAATTCAAGGTATGGGAACTATGACCCGACACCCCTAGCGACACCCTAGCCGACACCCTGCGCAGTATGTTGGCCTACCTCCCGGCACACCTAAGCGGTTTAACGATGTTGGTTACAGCGTGGCGCTGGCACACCCATTGGCACACCCCCTTTGGTGATATTGCGGAAACAAAAACGCCAAGCTTTAGAATCTGAGGGCGCGGTACAATTCCGCCTTGAGAACCCAGATTCACCACTTGGCGATTTCACTATTAAGGTTAGTAAACCAGCCTGCCCAAGTCAATCAAATCAGTGCCAGTGAAAACTAGGTTCTTTCTGGCGATCCGTTTACGGGTATCGAAGCGCACAGAGTTCGCAATGTGCGAGCGTTCTCTAATCAGAGTCAACGACAACGCCGGCACGAACCGCCCCGGCGCAATGCCTGTTAACGTAACGGATAGACAGCCCGTTAACGGAAATGCCGTTGCACAGTCCTTGTCATACGCCCAAACAAAAAAGGTACTTCCAGAGGGGGTAAGCGTTACGGGTACTTCGCAGCGCAGAGCCTGGCTATTTATGAGTTATTTTGGCCGTGGTTGTTGTTTAGTTGTCCGGTATGCGTAACCGGTACGCCCCACAGCTAGCCGCTGTTAAGACCATTCAGGCCATAACTATTCATAACAGCTTGGGTTCAACATTTTTCAACAACCAGGCACTAACATTTACTAACACCTACCTACCAACATTTACCAACAAGTGGGAATCTCAATCTCAGGTTTTCTCAGTAATTCGTTTCTGGTTTTCTCAGGTTCCCATCTCAGGGAAATGTCAGGGTTTTCCAATTTCTGATCTTAGGTTTTATTAGGGTTTTCAATGTCAGGTTTTGACAGGTTCTTGCCGGGCTTTTGCTAGGGGTGAAACTGGAGTTTTCTGTAGTTCTAGCAACGTACCAAACTGAAGTTTTATGAAGCACCAGGGCAGGGGTATAGCCAAAGCCTGTGGCTTTCTCTATCAACACCGCTGCCCTAACTAATTACTTACACCCGCAACTTGAGAACTTTTGCCCTAATCCTGCTTGTCGGTACCGGATAGCCTGGTATTTCTTTTTACTGTGTAAGGGCAACCCCAATGAATGAGCGTATTAACACCGTGGCGAACGGCAAAGAGATAACCGGATACAGAACCATAAACGGCAAAAGGAAGTTAACGCAGACGGTGACCTATGGCGGCATTACTGAGCCGGACAACTGGGAATACAAGGCCAGTGATAAAGACGGTGCAATGTTGGGAGTAGCACAGCAGATGCTGGCTCACATCGCGTCAGGCCGGACGATGAAGAAGTAATAAAAAGCCCCAATTATGGGGCTTGTTTCATTGTGCCTGGTGTTAGCCTTTCAATGCGTATTCAAACTGCGCGCCTAGCCGGGCGTAAAGTCGCAGCCCTTCGTAAATCTCAGGATCGTTCAGCAAGTCAGACGGCATATTCTCAAGTAGCTTTGTCAGGCCGTGCTGAACTGTCAGCGTGGGTAGGCCGGGCATTATTTGGAAATCCCTTCCCTCTGTCTGCTGCTTGTTCTTAACGCGCATGTAGCCTTGCTGTTCCTGCTCGATTATTTCTGCT
>CATMRP010000157.1 GCA_950073835.1 uncultured Alteromonadaceae bacterium | reverse complement strand
AACATTGGTAAAGGTGCCGAGCAGGAAGCGCTGAAAATGATTGGCTCCATGGGGTTACAAAACCTGATTGTAGAATCAAAAAGCTACACCGCAGAAGAGCTGAAAGATATCCGCGAGGAATCACTTGGCCTTAACCTGGCCGATGTGGAAGCCGCCATTTCTACCCTGCCGTTCATTACCCACTACAGTGGCGAAAAACAAATTAAGCTTTTTGCCCTCTACAGCGATTATGCCAAAGCCGATGCAACAGCCGTGGGCGTTACCAGTAGCTACTTTGACCTTGCCAGCATGAACGCTGCCCAGGGCCGGTTACTCAGCGATGATGATGAATTGCATGTATCACAGGTTGCAGTACTCGGCGCCGATGTAGCCAACACCCTGTTCCCCGATAAGAATCCCTTAGGACAGTATCTTAAAATCAACCATGTGTGGTTTGAAGTCGTTGGCGTGATTGCCGCACCGGCATTTAATAAAGAAGCCTTTCAGGGCGTGAAAATTAACGGTGACAGAAACCGCGTGTTTGTCCCGCTATCCACCAGCCAGAAAAAGCTCAACATGGAACCCCTCGCCAGCGAACTGGACGTGGTGAAATTTGAAGTCGAAGAGGATTACTCTACCGTACTGGCTGCTAAAGCGGTTACTCAGTTACTTGCTCAACGCCATGGCGGCATTGACGACTACAGCCTGATCATTCCGGTGGAACTGCTGGCACAACAAGAAAATACCCAGCGCATTTTCAACATTGTAATGGCGTGCGTTGCCGGTATCTCACTATTGGTTGGTGGCATCGGCATTATGAACATTATGCTGGCAAACGTGCTGGAACGAACCAAAGAAATAGGCTTACTGCGCGCTGTAGGTGCCACTCAACAGGATATTAAATTACAGTTTATCGCCGAGAGTTTTGTGATTTCAGTGATCGGCGGCCTGTTGGGCATTTTCTTTGGCCTGGTGTTATCCGAGATTATCGGTTTCTACTCAGACTGGGCAGTAAGCTGGTCGCTGACAGCAATAGTGTTATCAGTATCGATTTGTTTGTTGGTAGGTGTTGGCTTTGGCGTATTCCCAGCCATTAAAGCCTCAAAACTAAACCCAATAGACGCCCTCCATTCAGATTAAAACCGGACAAAGCCCGGTTTTATCCCGGAAACACCGTAAGGGGTTATCCGGGATCTCCCACAGGGAGCGCCTTAACACGTCATACCGGAAGCGGCTTTAGCCGCTATCCGGTATCTCCTGAAAAGTTTTGCTCACTCAAAAATACTGTTTCATGTCGTCAGCCTTTTTAGAAGATCCCGGCTCGGCGCCGGGATGACATAACTGTAAATCGTCATCACCGCATGCTTTAAGCTGGGATGACGTTGGGCACTGCCGGCCTAAAGGCCAGACGGATTAAACTCATAACTACCTATATCCCAACTCGACCAGATACCGATGTCGTAGCCATAATAAAGGTCGACCGAGATAACATCTTTGCCCCTGGCATCGGGATAATTTGCTAACACTTTTGCAGCTAACTCCCTGGCATATTCCATATCACTCACACGATTGGAATCAATATAAACCGCCAGATCTACGCTTTTATGCGAAGTGTTATCCTGCTCCCCGGAATCGGCGTAATAGCTAGTTGAACTAGCCATGATCCCTACGGTGTTAACACCTGGCTCCTGCAGTAATACGGCCCGCGTTGCGAGCATCTGTTCGAACTCGCCGTAGGAAAAAAGTATATTGATAAACGACGGGCTTATGCCGCCGAGTACAAAAAACAGTGCCACAATCACCAGGTGTGGCTTCCACACTTCTCTTACTTCCTCCTGTGGTGCACATGCGTAAACCACATAGGAACCAACAACCAGGTCGTGCAGGGATTGTCGGGTTCGTCGGTTAAATATATACAAATAAAGTATCGAAAAGGAACCGCCAACAAGCAAAGCCCCTATGGGGTACATGAGCCAGAAAAAACCCTCATCCACTGGCAGAAAATCAATCTGTAAAGCAAATGGGATACCGTACACACAATATCTCAACAGTGAACGACCCAGTGAGATAGTCTGGTTATTACCGTCGACGACCCGAATTCCCAGAAGCTTTTTACCCAACGTCTGGCCCTCAGCGAGGCGACTGTTCATCACACCGAAATAACCCAGTGAAATAAAGAAGCCTATGAGTAGCGACCAGCTTCCCAGTTGTATAAATACCGATTCGAGCACCAATCCCAGCGCAAATCCGCCCAGCGACAGTACTATAGTGTCGACAATCAGTGCGACAATTCGCCGCCAGAATCCGGATATCCAGGGTAAATCAGGTTGCTGCGTCATTTTCCATTCGTTATGTGCTTTGACTGACTTGTTGGGCGCAATAAAGGCCTGAGAAATCGCTGCCCGGTAATATTGTTATTTGCTTTGCTAAGCCAATATAGCAAGCATAATCAGAATGTTAAGCAATAAGCCGCGAAAAAAACGCCTTGTTACAAAGGCTGCTGGTAATCCGCCACAACAGACCGTAGGCTATAGGTACTCAACCCAATACACAGATTTATGGCAATGCAACGTAGAACCGTAAATGCCTTGCGGATACTGGCACTGGTTGTTGTGGTATCCAGCATAGCCCTGTTCGCACCAGTTAATGCCCTTTTTATTTATCTGGCGCCACAGTCCGACGATGTTCAGACCGAGCTCGATCGCGCCATCGATAGTGGCATTGCAGGTATGATTGTTTATGTAGATGCGGGCAAAAATACATTGCCGCAAAGCTATGCCGCAGGCTTGCATAACAAGCACACCCAACAGCCAGCAAAGGCCGACGCACTATTTAAAATAGCCAGTGTGAGCAAACTCTACGTGGCAGCTGCGGTTACCCGCCTCGCCGCAAATGGTCAGTTAGACCCCGATGCTTCGTTGCTCGAATATCTCCCACAACAAGCCGCCCGGATAACCAATGCCGGATATATTACCCTGCGTATGCTGGTGCAGCATCGAAGTGGCATTGCCAATTATACCGACGACCCCGCATTTAACTGGTTTGCACCGTTTGCTGAAGCCAGCGTGACCGAACAAAGCCTGGCCTTAATTTATGATAAGCCTGCCTTATTTGAGCCCGGCACAGATTACGCATACTCCAACACTAACTATCTGTTACTTGGCCGGATTATGGACAAAGCGCTGGGTTACAGTTACCGCGACTATATCCACAACGAATTTCTCCAGCCACTGGGCTTACGTCAGACATTTGGGGGGTTAAGCGAACCGTTACTCCCCTCATTAATGAGTGGTTATGTGTCAGGTTACGACGATGACCTCAAACACCTTGCCTTTATGAGCCCTGCCGGCGCAATGGTAGCCACCGCAGAAGACGTGGCGGTTTTTCTCAGAGCGCTTAATGATGGCTCATTGCTTACTGAAGATGAGCAAGAGCTCTATAACAGTCTTTACGTTAACAGTCATGATGGCTGGTTACCGGGCTATTTAAGTTTTGCGCGTTATGATGAACCAAGCAATACTGTGGTGGTAATATTTGCCAGCACCAGCGGCGATGACCCCTGGCTAATTTGTGACATTATTTACCGGCGTATTCTGAAAACCCTCGACCAGCGCGGGCAAACCGCCAGTGCGGGCCAATACTGATCTGTTATAGCTTCTGCTAGCTATCAATAGATAGTCATTTGAAAATACGCGCAGAATAAAAGCTAAAAGGGAAAAGTATGATTAACCTGAAAAATAACAAAGTATTGCTGACTCTGGTTGCCATCCTGGTGGCGATTGCCTTATGGTTTGCTTTCTTTAGCCGGGTAACGCCACCTGACTTCTCACAGTACCCGGCTGGACCTGAACGTAAAACCGCATTTTTCACTTACTTTGAACCGCTCGTGGCCGACGTAAATACTGAAATTCAGACTGACAGAGCCAAAGTGCTGGATGTGTGTAAAACAGATGCTGAAAATAATGCTGCCCTCTCTGACCTGGCGGTAAAATACCGGGTCGATAAAACCGATGTTGAAGCGGAGTCACTTTGCACTGTGCTGCAGCGCCGGGTAGATATTGTCCCCGCCTCTCTGGCTTTAGCTCAGGCTGCAAATGAAAGTGCCTGGGGCACCTCAAGATTTGCCCAGCTGGGTAATAACTTTTTTGGTCAGTGGTGCTTTGTAAAAGGCTGCGGAATTGTACCTAACGACCGCGGTCAGGACCAGGTGCATGAAGTAGCGGACTTTCGCTCACCACGTGACTCAGTGGCCAGCTACATGATGAATCTAAACAGTCATGATGCATACCGGTCGCTAAGAAACATTCGCCAGTCACTGCGTAAAAAGAATGCGCAAATTACCGGTATTGAACTCACTCACGGTTTAAACAGTTATTCAGAGCGCGGCGAGGAGTACGGCAAAGAGCTCCGTTCTATGATTAACTTTAATAAACTCACGCAGTACGACTAAGACCACTAACAGCTTAAGCCGCTAACTACCGGGTAACCACCTTACCCGGCTCAATAATCGTACCTGCCGGGATAACTACGCCCGGCAGTATGATGCAACCTTCCCCCAACACCACGTTAATGCCAATTTTAACGGGACTGGCCTGCTGCCAGCCTGCTTTACGTTTTGCCGCTTCGAGCGGGTGCGTTAGCGATGAGATTACTACGCCGTCCTCAATTTTGGCGTTTGCGCCAATAGTCACGGGCGCCGCATCCAGGATCACTACCCTGCTGCCCATCGTAACGTTATCCCCGGTATAGATATGTATCCCGTAGTCACAGGCAAAATCACTGCCTATATCAATATTTTTAGCGTTGGGTAAGAGTTGGCTGATAAGCACCTGGCGCTTTGCCTTCTTACTTGCCGGCAGTTGATTAAGCTCTCTGCATAAACGCTTAGCCAGCTCGCGCGCTTGGACTAATTGTGGATGATGGGTCTGATACCACTGGCCGCTGTATACCTGCTGCCAAATAGCATCCTGAGAATGGGTCATAGGAAGGTCGGTTAAATGAATATTCCCCGATGGTAAGCCACAAAAAAGCCCGCAACAAGTGCGGGCTTTCGAAGTTAACAGTAACGCAAGGATTAGTAATCTTAGTTAAGCTTCTCTTTGATACGTGCAGACTTACCTGAACGCTCACGCAGATAGTAAAGCTTGGCGCGACGAACTGCACCGCGACGTTTCACTTCAATAGAAGATACCGCCGGGCTGTGTGTTTGGAACACACGCTCTACGCCTTCGCCACTTGAAATTTTACGTACTGTAAAAGACGAGTGAAGACCACGGTTACGCTTAGCGATAACAACACCTTCGTATGCCTGAAGACGCTCTTTGTCACCTTCAGTTACACGAACTTTAACAATCACTGTGTCACCTGGGCCGAACGCAGGAACATCAGCTTTAAGCTGTGCTTGTTCAATTTTTTTGATGATATCTTGACTGACTTTGCTCATCATATCCTCTCATCCTAGTTAACTGTCATCTTGCTGCAACGACGCCTGAAATGCATCCAGTAACCGTTGTTGCTCCTCAGTCAGAGCTAGGTCGTTTAATAACTCAGGGCGACGCAACCAGGTTCTACCTAAAGATTGTTGCAAACGCCACTGTCTGATTTTTTCGTGATCACCACTTCTTAACACATCAGGTACCGCTTTACCGTCGAGTACTTCCGGGCGAGTATAGTGCGGACAATCCAGCAAACCATGGGTAAATGAATCTTCAACTGCCGAATCACTGTGACCGAGTACTCCCGGCACTAACCGTGCAATTGCATCCATCATCACCATGGCAGGCAGTTCGCCGCCACTTAACACGTAATCACCAATTGACCATTCTTCGTCAACCTGGCTCTCAATTACGCGCTCATCCACCCCTTCGTACCGACCACACAACAAGATTAACTTGTCGTTGGCTGCCAGCGACTTAACGCCAGCCTGGGTGAGCGGTTTACCCTGTGGAGAAAGGTAAATCACTTTACTGTTTTCACCGCCCGCCTGTTTGGCAGCGGTAATTGCGTCAGTTAGCGGTTTAACCATCATCAGCATGCCAGGACCACCACCATAAGGGCGATCATCGACAGTGCGATGACGATCGTGTGTATAGTCTCGTGGGTTAAAGTGTTCAACTGCCAGTGTGCCGTTCTTCACTGCCCGCCCTATTACTCCTTGTTGAGTAAAGGGTGCGAACATTTCAGGAAACAAACTGATAATGCCGAACCATTTTTCCGCGGTCACTTAAAACCCCGGATCCCATTCAACCGTAATCACCCGCTCGGTTTTATCTACTGTTTGTACGACCGAGTCGAATACAAACGGTAATAGTCTTTCTTTTTGACCAAAAGCATCGTTTGCCTTTGCCTTAACACGAATTACATCGTTGGCGCCGGTATTAAACACTTCTTTAACCACACCCAACTGATAACCTTGCGTAGTTACCACCTGCATGCCGTTAAGCTCGCGCCAGTAAACCTCATCGTCACCCAGTACAGGGAGTTGCTCAGCATCAATACTGATATCCAGGTTTTTAATGCGCTCGGCATCGTCCCGGCTATCGATATCAATGAGCTTCGCTACGATGGCTTTACCATGCGGTCGCCATTGATCAATCTGATATTCTTTTCCATCAGCCAGTAACCACGGGCTGTAGTCGAAAATACCTTCTGGTACCTCGGTATAGCTGTTGATTTTGACCCAACCTTTAACACCGTAAGGCGCACCGATTTTGCCAATAACCACTTTGTCAGACGCTTGACTCATCTAAACCTACCAGAAATAAGGACAGCTTATGCTGCCGCTTTTTTAGCTTCTTTTACCAAGCTGTTAACGCGCTCAGATAAGCTTGCGCCAACACCAACCCAGTACTCTACACGCTCAAGATCTAAACGCAGACGCTCAGCCTGACCTTGTGCAGTTGGGTTAAAGAAACCGACGTTTTCAATGAAACGACCGTTTCTTGCACGGCTGCTGTCTGCAACCACTACTTGATAAAATGGACGCTTTTTGGCGCCACCACGCTGTAAACGAATAGTAACCATAAATGCCTCAAACTCGTTGTAGCGTTACCGTTAACTTACCTTTTCAAACCCTGAATGAAATACATACAAGGCGAAAGGCCGCGGAATTATACGTATACGCAATAAAATTGCA
Organism: uncultured Alteromonadaceae bacterium; assembly: GCA_950073835.1. Taxonomy (GTDB): domain Bacteria; phylum Pseudomonadota; class Gammaproteobacteria; order Enterobacterales; family Alteromonadaceae; genus Alteromonas. The sequence goes on along the minus strand of CATMRP010000157.1, from coordinate 3,953 downwards.
AGGCTTATCAGCGATTAATTATCCTCTGCGCGGTGAATAATACAGGCTTAAGCAGCCTGGCTGTTGCTTTACACTTCTTAACTCATCTTCACTGGGCATTCGCCCGTCTCTCACCCATAATGCATGGCACTGGGTAATGACTTCGGTGGCAAAATTTCATTGATATTAACCAAAGACGTACTGCAATGGCTGGCTCAACTGCTACGGCCCTATAAGCTAAAGGTAGTGTGTGCGATAACCGCGCTGGCCGTGGCTGCGGCCGCCTGGTTGCTGCTCGGGCAAGGTATAAAGCTAACCGTTGATGAAGGGCTCAGCGCCGGCAACATTAACCGGCTGGATGCTGCCATTGGCTGGGTTATATTGTTTGCCGTGGTTGGTTGTCTGGCAACGTACTTTCGCTTTTATCTGATGACCTGGCTTGGCGAGCGTATCAGTGCCGATATTCGTATTCAGGTTTATCATCATCTGCTCACGCTAACACCGGGCTTTTTTGCCGAAACCCGCACCGGTGAAGTGATCTCCCGCTTTACCAACGATACCAGTGTGATTCAAACCGTTGTGGGCATGAGTTTATCCATGGCCCTGCGTTCGTTGGTGGGGTTTGTGGGCGCACTTGTATTAATGACCTTTACCAGCCCCATGCTGACATTGTGTGTACTGGTGGCCGTGCCCTTTATTCTGGTGCCGCTCAAACTCATTGCTCCAAAGATACGCCATTATTCGCGCCTTAGTCAGGACCGCATTGCCGATATGGGCTCTCAAATAGATGAAACCCTGCACGAAATTATGGTGGTGCAGGCGTTTAATGCAGTGTCTGGCGAGCAGCAAAAATTCACTCAGAAAGTCAGCTCTGCCCTGCAGGCTGCAGCCACCCGCATTCATTATCGATCGTTGCTAATCGGTGTGATTATGCTGGTGAGCATGTTATCGGTTATTGGTATCGGCTGGCTGGGAATCCGGCAGGTCATGAGCGGCGAAATCAGCGCAGGCCAACTCTCTGCATTCTTATTTTATGCAGTGCTGGCCGGCAGCAGTATTGCCACCATCAGCGAAGTCCTCGGAGATATTCAGCGCGGTGTGGGAGCCAGCGAGCGGCTGCTTGAACTATTAGCCACGACTGCCAGCAACAATGCAGGTCAGGTTGAGCTGCCAGCACTGGATGCGCCGCCGCAGATCAGTTTTGAACAAGTGACCTTTGGGTATACCGAACACGCTACCTTATTCGACAACTTCTCCTTACAGATAAAACCTGGCGAGTGCGTGGCACTGGTGGGGCCAAGTGGCGCGGGGAAATCGTCTCTATTTCAATTGCTCCAGCATTTCTACCCTATTCAGGGCGGTGCCATCAAGCTCAATGACGGCCCGGTGACTGAGCTTACCCTCGACAGCCTGCGTCAACAAATTGCCCTGGTGCCACAGGAGCCGGTGATTTTTGCCAGTACCGTTATTGAGAACATTCGCTATGGCCGGCCCACAGCCAGCGAAGCCGAGGTAATCGAAGCGGCTAAGCAGGCCTTTGCCGATGATTTTATTAATGAGTTAAGTGACGGTTACCACACCCAACTGGGTGAACGCGGCGTTAAACTCTCTGGTGGTCAGCGTCAGCGTATCGCCATTGCCCGGGCGTTTTTAGCCAACCGCCCGGTACTGCTGCTAGATGAAGCCACCAGCGCGCTCGATGCAGTAAGTGAACATAAAGTCCAGCAGGCGCTTAAGTACCTCATTAAAGGACGCACAACGCTGGTCATTGCTCACCGCCTGGCCACCGTGCAAATGTGCGATCGCATCGTGGTAATGGATAACGGTACGGTCAGGGCCTCTGGAAAACACGAGGAATTGATAAAAAGCGACACCCTGTATAAGGAGTACGCCGAGTTGCAACTCATTCCCTAGCCCGCCAACGCGCCTTTGGCGATAATACGAATTATTAACAATAAAATAATAATGCTCCCTCTTTGCATTAACTACGTAGCAGTTGATGATGGAGGTATTCAGGAAGCGACATGATTAAAAATTTGAAAAGAATGCTTTGTATAGGAGCCATGGCTCACCTGGTAATGGCAGCCCCTGCTTCAGCCCAGAGTTGGGGTGATCGGGGCGACAGTGCCAAACTGGTCGTACTTAATAAAATTGAGTTTATGCATGAGCAAAAAAATGTAGAGGCCGTAGGTACCGCTGAAGCGGTTAAATCTGTCACCCTCTACCCCGCCGTGGCTGATGAGGTGACCGCAGTCAATTTTTTGCCGGGTCAAAAAGTCAATAGAGGCGATATTCTGCTGACCCTGGACGATCGCCGTCAGGTGGTGGCTGTGAAACGCGCCGAGTTACAGCTGGAAGAAGCAGAACGTGCGTTAAAACGCCTGGTCGACAGTCGCGACCGGGGTGCGGTGGCTGAGAGCGAAATTGATATTGCCCGCACCGCCCGAGACCTGGCCAAAGTCACCCTCGATGAAGCCAAAGCGGATTTAGAAGACCGCCATATTGCAGCGCCTTTCTCTGGTTATGTGGGCTTAACCGACGTAGAAGTTGGCGACCGGATAACCACCACTACCGTTATTACCACCCTCGATGATCGTACCAGTTTGTACGTTAATTTCCGTGCGCCGGAGTCTGCCGTATCCTTGTTAATGTCAGAAACCTCAGTAACCCTGCAGCCCTGGGCCTCGCGGGACGTATCACTAACTGCGGATATTGCTCAGCTGGACTCGCGTATCAATAATACTGACCGCACCATGGCAGCGCGGGCGTTATTACCTAACCAACGTGATTTATACCGCCCGGGCATGAGTTTTCGGGTAAAATTGAATTTGCAGGGTGAGCGTTACGCCGCTATCCCTGAAGCCGCTTTATTGTGGGGCGCCACCGGCGCCTACATTTATACCGCAGTGGATAACAAAGCCAAGCGTGTAGATGTGAGCGTACATCAGCGTTTGCGCGGCACAATACTGGTAAGTGGCGATTTAACCGACGGCGATCTGCTGGTAGCAGAAGGCATCCAGTCGCTGCGTGAAGGCCAGTCAATTACCACCTCATTGGCGCGGAGAAACACCAATGAGTAACCTTGCTGACAATCATAACGACCTGCCCTCGTTATCGATTCGCCGTCCGGTACTGATCATTGTTTTAAACCTGCTGATTGCTATTGCAGGCTATGCCGCCTTAAACGGGCTTGAAGTCCGTGAACTGCCCGATGTTGATACGCCAACCATCACAGTAAGTGCGCAATACCCTAATGCGTCACCAGAAACCGTGGATGCCGAAGTTACCGCTCAACTTGAAGGCGCGGTAGCCCGAGTTAGCGGCGTGAAAAACATTTACGCACAAAGTGAAGAAAACTCTGCCCGGGTACGGGTGGAATTTCGTCCCGGTATAAACCTTGACGATGCGGCCAATGAAACCCGCGAATCTGTCAGCCGTGTACAACGGCAACTCCCCGATGAAGTGGAGCAGGTTTCTATTATCAAGGCAGACAACGATGCTCAGGCCGTTGTCAGTCTGGCCATTTCCAGTGAAACCCTCGACGCTGAAACACTTACCGAACGGGTTGATACCGATTTAGCGCCGTTATTTTTAAGTATACCCGGCGTAGCAGATGTTACCCTTAACGGCGACCGCCAGCGGGTACTGCGTGTTTCGGTTGATCCTTTGCGCCTGACCAGCTTTGGTTTGTCGATGACAGATGTTGCTAATGTGCTGCGTACTGCGCCATTTGACGTGCCGGCAGGTAGTATCCAGTCCAGCGATCAAATGCTGATCGTGCGGGCTGATGCCACCTCGCTCACCGCTGAAGATGTCAAAGACATAGTGATCACCGGCGATACCCGCATTGGCGATGTGGCCAGTGTGTACTTCGGCCCGGCCGACTCCACCAGCGCGGTGCGCCTGGACGGCAAACCGGTAATTGGTATTGGCGTTATCCGTCAGGCCAGCTCAAACACCATTGAGATTTCTGA
>CATMRP010000156.1 GCA_950073835.1 uncultured Alteromonadaceae bacterium | reverse complement strand
GGCATAGGCGCCCCAATATTGCGAAAACGCATTGTCGTTGGTGTTAAAACCAATGATACGCTTATTGATATAGCCGTCGGCGATGACGACTTCATTGGTATGGGTGTCGTGATAGATATCCGCCGGGTTACCCAGTGATTGTTTACTCTGGTTCCCTCCTGTGCTGTTGCGAGTACCAAACTGGCGAATATATTTACCTTCCGCCGTAAAATTAAGTACCACGTGATCGCCCTTGCCGTTGCCACCCAGCCAGACCGTATTGTTATCGTCGACAAATAAGCCGTGCACGGTTTGTGGCCACTGGTTAACACCGTCAATCTCCGGCGCGATAGACTCGCCACCCCAGCTGTTTTTCACTTGCCCGGTTGGGGAGATTTGCACTACATGAGGAGCGGCTTCGCAGCAAACGCCGGTGGGTGGCGTTTGTTCCAGCGCCAGATCCAGCGGACTCAGCGAATTGGGGCGGTGCAGTAACCACAGGTTATCGGCCTTATCCACCGCCAGCCCCGGCACCTGGCCGATAATCCAGGTATCGGGTAAATCAGGCCAACTGGCATCCACTTTAAATTCAGGCATCGGACGCGACGCGTCTGGTTCGGGGTAACTCTCCAGCGCTACCAGTGTCTCACTGGCAGTCGCATTGATTGAAATAAGCCCGGAAAGTAGCAGTAATAATGACGTTTTTTTCATAACATTCCTGTTTGGCGAACGGCCTTGGTTTTGAACTTTAGTATATAGGCTTCGCCATGATAAAGGATCATTTTACTGTAACAAACGATGCAAGCAGGCGCTAAATATCGCATAATAGCCCCCTTGCAAATTATTCAGGTATATCGACAGGTGAAAGTTGTTCCGGCCAGTTCCGATAAAAGCGTAGAAAAACTGAAGGTGCCGCCGCACAGCATAGAAGCTGAGCAGGCTGTACTGGGCAGTATGCTAATCGATCCGGAATCCTGGGATAAGGTCTCTGAGCTGGTTACCGACGCGGAGTTTTACAACCGCTCGCATCAAATCGTGTTTAAGGCGATCCTTGATTTGCTGGCACAGAGTCAGCCGGTCGACCTGATTACCGTGTCTGAATTACTCGAAAATAACGATCAGCTCGAAGACGCTGGTGGCTTTGCCTATTTAGGTGAGCTGGCGCGCAACACACCGAGTTCTGCCAACGTTACCGCCTACGCAAAGATTATTCGGGAACGGGCTATTACCCGAGAGCTGATTGGCGTAGCCAACGAAATCGCCGAAGTGGGCTACAATCCGGAAGGCCGCGACAGCGCCGATATTCTGGATATGGCCGAGAGCAAGGTGTTTGAAATTGCTGAACGGCGCACCGGGGCCTCTGAAGGGCCACAGAGCATTGAATCGGTGCTCGGTAAAACCATCGATCGCCTTGAAGCACTGATCAAAGACAATCGGGAAGTAACCGGGGTAACCACCGGGTTTTCCGATCTGGATAAAAAAACCAGTGGTATGCAGCCTTCCGATCTGATTATCGTTGCCGCACGGCCCTCCATGGGTAAATGTATCGTGTCTGGTTCCAGGCTTGTTGATCCTTTATCAGGACGCCGTATAACCATAGATGAGATGGTTAAATCACAATATGGCGAGGTCACTTCACTGGATAACCATTTTACGTTGTGTCGCGCCAAAGTAAGCCAGTTCGTTGATGACGGTGTCAAACCGGTTTTTGAGGTACGAACGGCGCTGGGAAGAAAAATTCAGACTACGCTTTCGCATCCCTTCCTCACCGGCGCAGGTTGGCGAAAACTGGAAAATATTTCGGTTGGTGATCGTATTGGTGTGCCAAGAGCATTAGCGATATTCGGCGATCGGTCGTTACCAGAACATGAAGTCAAAGCGTTAGCCTACTTCGTTGCTGATGGTGGGACAACACAAAGTAATCCGCTATTTACCAATGTAAACCGCGCTATCGTGGCAGATTTTATTCATGCAATGGAGCAATTTAACGGCGCAAAAGTTTCACAAGCTAATTTTGATTATCGAGCGCCGAGCTACCGTGTTTCAGGACGCGCGGAAAAGTCAGTTGAACAGCGTAAACGGTTTGCTAATTACCTGAAAGGGGCGATGCAACATTTGAACCTGAGTGGAAAAGCTCTGGCGGCACGTTTAGGTTTGCAACCTGCAACCATTAGTCAGTGGTGCAATGGGGGGGCGCTCCCATTGCCCCAGAGGTATGAGGCTCTGTGCTGTGAGTTAGGGGCTGATTTTGGTCAGCAGACCCAAACTGTCTATGAAGCTGGCTCTACCAAAACAAATTCGGTTGTCCGTTTTCTTAAAGCGCATTCAGTCTGGGGTTACCTGGCACACGAAAAAAGCGTACCTGAAGCCATTTTTTCTGCAACCAGAGCGTCCGTAGCACTTTTTTTAAATCGTTTATTTGCTTGCGATGGCAGCATCTCGGTTTATAAAACAGGGCAGGTTCGGGTTAGTTATGGTACCGCGAGTGAATCGCTGGCTTATGATGTGCAGCATTTACTCTTGCGCTTTGGGATCATCGCTAAGCTTCGGGCGAAAACGTCTTATGCTCGCCGCCAGTTCGAGGTTGAAATTATTTCTCGTGCAGGTATTGACAGCTTTATCAGGCAAATCGGTATCTTTGGTAAAGAGACGCAGGTGGAACAAGCCCGCGCTACGCTGGCTGAAAAACGTCAGCATTCAAATGTAGATGCTTTGCCTGAGTCTGCGGTTGATTATGTTAAGCAACTAAAAGGCAGTGCCAGCTGGGCAGAGATTTTTGCCCGAAAAGGACTGCAATGCCCGCAGGGATTTAATCCCCATTTGTCAGGCCAAAGTCGTCGCCTGCTGAGTCGTTCCCGGGCCCGTTTTTATGCTGAATTGTTTGATGATGCTTATTTATCTGATTTGGCAAACTCCGATCTTTACTGGGATGAAGTCCAATCGATAGAGTACGTAGGCAACAAGCAGGTTTACGATCTTACCGTTCCTGAACTGCACAATTTTGTGGCGGAAGATATTTGCGTGCACAACACGACCTTTGCTATGAACCTGGCAGAAAATGCCATGCTGGCGGAAGACAAGCCGGTACTGGTATTCAGTCTTGAGATGCCATCGGAACAGATCATGATGCGTATGCTGGCATCACTCAGCCGGGTGGATCAAACCAAAATCCGTACCGCACAGCTCGACGACGAGGATTGGGCGCGTATTTCAAACACCATGGCAATGCTCAAAGAAAAAGACAATATTTATGTGGATGACTCATCCGGTCTGACGCCGATGGACGTACGGAGCCGTGCCAGAAAGCTGGCCCGGGAGCGGGGCGGACTGAGCATGATCATGGTGGATTACCTGCAGCTTATGCGGGTGCCTTCCTTAAGCGATAACCGGACGCTGGAAATTGCAGAGATTTCACGTTCACTAAAAGCGCTGGCTAAAGAGCTTAACATCCCGGTAATTGCGCTTTCACAGCTTAACCGGAGCCTGGAACAACGGGCCGATAAACGCCCGGTTAACTCTGACCTGCGGGAATCAGGCTCAATTGAGCAGGATGCCGACTTGATCATGTTCATTTATCGTGACGAGGTGTATCACGAGAACAGTGAAGATAAGGGCGTGGCCGAAATCATCATTGGTAAGCAGCGTAACGGCCCTATCGGCACCTGTCGCCTGACCTTCCAGGGCCAGTTCTCGCGCTTCGATAATTACGCAGGCCCCGCTGTACCTGACGAGTACTAGGGCCAGCAATGACAACCGGGTCTAAGCGCTAAGCAACCAGTACATGAGTGCGCCACCGGTGATGATACCCACCAACAAGGCGAACAGAATACTCAGCGTTTGCTTACCGATGTTAATAGGCTGCCAGGACGACGAGTCAGCCTCTGGCACCACTAGTAAGGACTGCTGCGGCACTTCAAATACCGCACTCAGACTCATCACCGTTTCCGTTGCGGCATTGCCTTCTTTTTCCACGCGCTGGATGGTGCGTAAACTCACGCCGCACATCTCGGCGAGCTGTTGCTGGGTCCACTGGTGTTGTTGCCGTAGCGCTTTTATCTGCAGCGCGTCGATTTCCACAGCACTGCTCCCTATGCAACCAGATATTTAATTAGCGCGACCGCCGATAAACCAAAGATAAAACCGACACCGAACATTTTTACAATATTGAGCCAGCTTCGCTTAGACGATGAGACGAACGCTTTTGATTGAGACGCCAGTAACTCGCCATCTTTAAACACCTCGCACTGCAGATCGCCACGCATCAGGCTGGTGATATGGTAACGTACCTGGTACTGATGACCGCTGTGTACAAACTGGTGTTCACTTACTGTCTTCAGCAGTTCGCGCTTGCTCGATACCGGATTATCGTTCACATAGACGGTTTCTTTGCCAGACCAGGCAGAGCCGTGTACGGCAATATCGGTATCGCCATCGTTGAAATAAAACCAGTAACCATCGATAAAATTAGGTGATGACATTGCTGCGCTTTGTTTGTCTTTAGAAGAACTTAAGTGTGCCATATTCGGGACTCCATACCTATAAATTAACCTGTAATTTTAATTCGCCGTATCAAAACAGGGCTGTTGATCCGACGAAGCTATTGCAGCATATTCGTACCAACACCGGTGACGACACCAGGGCGACCGCATACCGACTGACATATGACAAGGAATATGACAGTGATTGTTAAATATGGGATTTGTAGTTTGTGGGTACAAACTAACACTTTGCGGTCCTGGATGAGTTAAGCGCGTATATTGCGCCGTTTATGATAAGTCGTTACTCTGACCGTGCGCTTAATTCCTTCCTCCCGGAGTGACAGTGCGCATTTGAATTGGAGCAGAAGAGAAGCCACCTATGATAAGAATAATTAGCCTTTTGATGGCACTGGCCGTGTTGCAGGCATGTCAGACAACCCCCGAATTGTCAGCTGATGAGACGAAGAACGTGGCCTATAGTGAAGTGGTTAGTCAGCGCTATAAGATAGCGGCGTCCAATATCGCTTATGCAGACAGTATCCTGCAGCGTATTTACTACTGGCCGGCCGAGGTCAAAACCCAAAGTGCACTCATTTTTATCCACGGTGGTTGCTGGCTGAATGCTTACGATTATACCCATGCCCGCGGTCTGTTTACGGCGCTGGCGAAACAGGGAGTGGCTACCTTTGCTGTTGAGTACCGCCGTACGGGGGACGCCGGTGGTGGCTGGCCGGGCACGCTAAGCGATATTCAACAGGCCTTACCGGCAGTTAAGCAATGGCTGGATAATAGGTCACTGGGTGACGTTCCGGTTTATCTTGCCGGCCATTCGGCTGGCGGACACCTGGCTTTGCTGGCTGCGCAGTCTCTAATGTTCCCGGTCGAAAAAGTCATTGGCCTGGCCGCCATTACCGATCCCGCCACTTATGCCAACGGGGCGAACAGTTGTCAGACAGCGACGCCGCAATTTTTTAGCGGTACGCCAGAAGAACTTGCCGGGGCATACGCGGCTGCCACGCCGGATGTTGCGAATATTAAAGCACCGGTTGTTCTGCTTCAGGGCGATGCCGATACCATCGTACCGGTTACTCAGAGTCAGCTGGCGGGTAGCGACGTTATTATAAGTGAAGGGGCCGGTCATTTTGACTGGTTACACAGCAAGACTCCGGCTTATCAGTTGTTGCTGAATCAATTACTGCAAGGAGGAGAATGATGTTGTCCATTGCGCAGAATCTCGATAAACAAGACCCTCTTGCTCCACTACGCGAGCAGTTTTATATTCCACCGGACACCGTTTATCTGGATGGTAATTCACTTGGGCCTTTACCCGTTGCTGCCAAAGAGCGTGCTATCGACGTTGTAAATCGGCAGTGGGGTGAAGACCTTATCACGAGTTGGAACAAACACGCCTGGATTGATTTACCCCGTCAGTGTGGCGAGCTAATTGCGCCGGTTATTGGCGCCGCACCAGGGCAGGTTATTTGCTGCGATTCTATATCTGTCAACTTATTTAAAGTGCTGAGCGGCGCCTTGCGGATGCAGGCAGGCCGTAACAAAGTCATCACCACGAAAGATAACTTCCCTACTGATATTTATGTTATTGAGGGGCTTAAACAACAGCTAGGTGAGGCATCCTGCGAGTTGGTGCTGTGCGAAGAGCATGAAATCGAGGCGCAACTGGATGAAGATATCGCTATTTTGCTCCTGACTCAGGTGAACTTCAGAAGTGGGCGGTTGCTGGATATGCATAAGATCACTGCAATAGCTCATGCCAGAGGCATTCTGGTGGTTTGGGATTTGGCGCATTCTGCCGGCGCATTGCCGGTGAAGCTCGATGACTGCAAGGTGGATTTTGCCGTTGGTTGTACTTACAAATACCTTAACGGAGGCCCCGGCGCTCCGGCATTTATTTATGTCGCTGAGCGCCACCAGGCTGCTTTTCAGCAGCCGGTAAGCGGCTGGATGGGACACGCCAGCCCTTTTAGTTTTGATTCGGCTTATGTACCGGTGTCAGGGGTCAGGCAAAACCTCTCCGGCACACCGGCAGTGATAGCTATGAGTGTGCTGGAAGCGGCACTTACGCTTTGGTCAAACGTAGACATGCTGCAAGTGAGACAGAAATCCATGGCCATGGGCGAATTTTTTCTGGAATGCCTCAAAGCCTGCGGACTGAATGAGGAGTTTACCTGTGTGTCGCCTGACGCAGCGCTAGATAGAGGCAGTCAGCTGGCTTTTCAGCATGAACACGCCTATGCGATTTGCCAGGCCTGGATCGAAGCCGGCGTGATTGCCGACTTTAGAGCTCCTGATCTGCTCAGAATTGGCTTTACGCCGCTGTATACCCGTTTTGAAGAACTGTGGTTGGCAGTTGATAAGCTGAAAAAGATTGTCACCAGTCAAACTTACCGGGCCCCCTCGTTTCAGCAAAAACTGGCAGTGACTTAATTAATGCTAAGACCGGGCAGTTAGTATTTGTAGCGAAAGTATAATGCAATAAACAAGCGGCCCGGGCTGAACCTGTGTTCCAGGGCATTACGGGAAACATAGCGAAACGAGCCCTTCCATGCCTGGTAATAAGCCGGATTTTGTTGAATAAAGCGTAGCAATGGGCGGAGGGTTTTTAAATCACTGATGCGTAGGTCGCTCTGGCCCTGTGTCGCCACAAAAAACCAAAAGCGTTCAAATGCCTGCTGGTCTATGCCTCCGACCAGCCGTGTCACATGCTCATAGGAGCCGGCCTGAGCAGTGGATAACTGCTTGCCACGATTTTTGCGAGTTATACTTTCAGTATTGATTCGGTAGTCCACCAGGGGTTCATCCAGCCCACCAAACTTAAAACCGGCTTTTAGTGACTTGAGGTACAGTAAATAGTCCTGCGCACTTTTAGTAACAGGGTAACCTCCGTTCTCGCGGATTTTAGTAGTTCGGAACATCAGGCTGGGATGGCAGAGGCGGCTGTTAAGTAAGAGTTCAGCCTCTAAAACGTCACTATCAGTGCTAACCGGATAACCGCCAATATGGTTACTTTGCATATCAATATGGTTTACCGAAGTACAACTTAATACTATATCCGGGTTGGCTTCCATATAGGCAAATTGTTTGGCTAGCCGCTGTGGATGAGCTATATCATCTGCGTCATGTCTGGCTATGTAGCATCCGGCTGCACTTTCCAGGCCTTTATTGAGTGAATTACCTACGCCAATATTGGTTGGATTAGTGATAATGACGATACGTGTATCTTTCGCTGCATAGTCGGCCAGAAAATGCTTGGTTTTCTGATTGCTGCCGTCATCCACAATTAAGAACTCAAAGTCTTTGAATGACTGCTCCAGAATACTGTTGATTGCTTCACTGAGGTGGGTGAAGTCACCATTTAACACCGGCATTAAAACAGAAATGGCACAGGACATATTACTTTCTCAACAAGTATTGCATTTAGCCAACATGATGTTGAACACAAAGCTGGAAAGACTATTGGCATTCCCTGCCAGCTTTTTAGGTAAAGTCTGCTCGGCAGCAATTTACCTAGCTGCGAACGTCTGACCGCCACCGAGAATAATAATTAAGTGAGCATTATGCAAGCGTCAGCAAAAGAGAGTCGAATCACTTTACCTGACCGGTCTCCCGGCGGGCAGACATCTGACTCTGCTGGCGTCGCCACAACATTTCAACCCGCGTGTTTACCAAATTATGATAGATGCCTTCAATACATAGCTTTTGACACCGCCCTAAATTTAGTTTGTACTATTATGTATTGTTAATGTACACATAGAGAGGCGCCATCCTCTTAAAGTGTGATGCATCTGAACATAAAAGCCTGCAATGGGCTGGGGTAATAAGTTAACGGGTAGTAAGCATTTATTATGTTGCGGGCAGTAGGCGGATATAGATATGATTATTGTATTTGGGTGTAACCGTACCTGGATCTCCCGGGTAATTCGTTGGCGTACCGGATCAAAGTGGTCCCACGTAGGGATCCTTGAAAGTGATGAAGAAAATGTGATTGAAGCGAAAGGTGGCTACGGCGTTCTTAAGACGCCGTTGGTTGATTTTACTCAGCGTTATCACACCATAGAATATCGGCAAATAGACGGTGATATTGAACGGGCCAGAAGGTTAATTGGTAAGCCCTTTGATAACGAGGGGATCAAAGGTGTTTTTTTCAGGTCGTTCAAGCATTGCCCGGATAGCTGGTTTTGTTCAGAACTAGTGGCTTACTGTGCGCCTTTTATACCCGACGAGTACTGCCAGTATCAGACGCCAGAAACACTTTTTCGCTTAAGCAAACCCTGTTCACAAAGCCCTGAGAAGACGTCAGCAGTGACGATTTAACGGGTCAATCGAATTTCCTTAATAAGCGAAATTTATTCTGGTATTACGCGCTATATAAGAGGCTATTAATGTAGCACTTATATAAAAAACGCCTGCAAAATTGCAGGCGTTTTTGAAGCTGGTGATTAATCAGACCAAGAGTTACTTGGCTGGCACTTCAATGGTCTCACTCACTTTTACTTCAATACGACGATTTAAGTGGTGCGCTTCTTTGGTGTTAGCGGTATCTAACAGGCGCTCTTCACCATAGCCCACAGTATCTAAACGACTCGCATCGATATCGTACTGATTAACCAGTACAGATTTCAGTGCTTTGGCACGACGCAGAGACAGGTCTTTGTTGTACGCTGCGGCACCTGGCGCTGAAGAGTGACCTTCGATGGTGGCTGACGTGCTGCCATAACGGCTCAGGAATTCAGCCAGATCGACGATTTGCGGATCGCTGCTATCTTCAATGTCGGCACTGTTGTTTGCAAACAGAATACGCACTTCAATAGACACTTCCTCATCGGTAAAGATGGTACAGCCATTAGGGTGTACTTTGTCACCTTGTGGCGTATCCGGGCATGCATCCTGGCTGTCGATAACACCGTCGTTGTCTGAATCTGGCTCAATGGCACAGCCCACACCGTCAACGGCTACGCCAGCGCGGGTATTCGGGCACTGATCCTGGCTGTTGATTATGCCGTCGCCATCTTTATCTGCATTACAGCCCATGCTGTCTACTACAGTACCTGAAGGCGTGCCGGGGCATTTGTCCAGAGAATCTACTACGCCATCGTAGTCTGAGTCAGCCGGTGCTGCGGTGGTCATAGGGGCTGGCGTTGGCTCTGAGTAGCTTGAAGTGCTGCCGAAAGTGTACGATACACCCAGCTTCACGCTGTAATCATATAAGTTGTCACTCAGATCGCGGTATGCCGCAATTTCACTGATGACGGCTACGTCGTCATTAACCGCCCAGTGTTTACCCATACCGTAACCCAGCATTTGGTAATCATCGCCGACATCCTGATGATATAAACCACCGAAAACATAGAAAAGGTCGTCCTGGAAGAAGTACATGGCATCAACACCCAACATCGGGCCGCTTTCATCGCTGCCACCATTGGTACCATCTAGGTCAAGATACGATGCTGAAATTCTGGCTGCCCAGGTTTCATCGAAGCGAAAACCGTATTCAGCACCCAGACCAAAGCCATCATCCAACTGGCCGGTCGGCTCTGGTTTGCCCTCGTCCGTGCTGTAGTAAAGGCCATAAATACCAGCCCAGTTTTTCGCTTCGGTTTCCTGAGCGAATGACGGCGCAGATACTAAACCTGCGGCAATGAGTGCGAGAGTAATAGTTGATTTTTTCATTATTGACTTCCTGTGTTGGCAATAAAGTGTGTCCTGTAGCTGTATGCTAAAGCTGTGCCAGCATTGAACTATAGTTTAATAATTATACGCCTGACTGGCCCTGGAGAGTAGCAATAATTGCGCGCGAACCGCCACTGTCGCGGTGTTCGCCGAGAATGATACCCTGCCACGTACCGAGGGCCAGCCTTCCTTGTTGTACCGGGATAGTCAGTTGACATCCCATAAGACTGCTTTTGATATGAGCGGGCATATCATCAGGCCCTTCATAAGTATGAATGAAATACGGAGTGTTTTCTTTAACTGTATGATTAAAAAAGGATTCTAAATCGCTTCTTACCGAAGGATCGGCATTTTCATTAATGGTTAAACTGGCGCTGGTATGTTGCAGCATCAGGTGCAGCAAGCCCACCTCAACGTTACGAATCTGCGGTAATGCGCTGGTGATTGAATCGGTAATTAAATGAAAGCCTCTGGGATGAGGTGACAAGGTAATTTTTTCAGAGTGCCAGTAATTATTTATCAAAGCAGATTTCCAGATATGCTTTTCCAAGTTGGTGATTAAACGGTAATATTATCTTCGGACCATCTACCTGATGGCTTATGCTGTGTTGCTTTCCAGAGACAACAACCGGCGTTGCCATACCAAATTCATAACCTTTCTCGGCCAGATCACGCTTGGCGTTACCACAAATCATATTGGTGATTTCGCCCACCATATCGGCAACTTCAGCATCAATTTCGCTGGACGCTTCACCGAGCATGTTTTGCATAATGCTCAGAATTAAAGCCTCATCGAAAGTAATCGACATCGAGCCTTTTACATTAGGTCCTACCATACCGATTAATCCCGATACGTCGCCGTGGGCCACATCATCGGCTTTTTTCTTTGGCTTACCGGGGGTTAGTGTCGTCTGCGCCATGGTTTCGAGAACATTTAGCAGACCACCGATAAACGGGTTTACAAACTCAGCATTCATGTTGTTCCTCTCCCAGTGTCGTTGACTCGCTTTCCTGACAGTCTGCACAAAGGCCGTG
>CATMRP010000155.1 GCA_950073835.1 uncultured Alteromonadaceae bacterium | reverse complement strand
TTTAACATTGTCATCCCGGTGGTACTCATGAGCTATGCCAGCTCCGAAGAGTACTTAGGTCCGGCCTGGAGTATTGTCGCAGCACTTAGCTTTCCGCTGGGCTATGGCTTATGGGATTTAAAGCAAAGCGGTAAGGTTAACGGCTTTTCCGTACTCGGGATTGTGAGCGTATTACTAACCGGTGGGATCAGTTTATTAAAGTTACCGGCAGAATATATCGCTATTAAAGAAGCCGCCATTCCAGCCCTTATAGGCATAGCCGTGCTGGTTACTCAGGCAACGGAAAAACCGCTGGTGAAGATGCTTATTCTCAATGACCAGATTATTAACTGGCCCAAATTAAACGAAGTGCTCGATCAACAGAATAAGCAACCACTGTTTAGGGAAAAAATCAGGCATTGCTCCTATATTGTTGCCGGTTCGTTTTTCTTATCCTCTACGCTTAACTATATTCTTGCCAAGATAATTCTGGTGAGCGAACCGGGTACTACGGCCTATACTGAAGAATTAGGGCGAATGACTGCATTGAGTTACCCCGTCATAGTTATCCCTTCAATGGTGTTGCTGATTGCTGCACTGTGGTATCTGTTCAGCCAGATTGGCAAAATTACTGGTGAGGATATTGAGCGCTTTATTAATCAGTAGTGAATCGGTACAGGTGCAACAAATTGCCTGTCAGGGCAGTCTGTTACACCTACACCGCATAATGAATTAACTGGGTCAGCGCCGCTTAATAAACCCGCTTAATCATCACAACGGCTACCGGCCCCTGCCAGTCAAACATGGCCTGACTCAAATCGCCTTCACCATGGATCCCGGCTGAGGGGAAAATATAGCCTTCGCCTAAATCCGTATCGGAAAAGGCTTCACCACCGCAAGTCGGTCCCGGAATAAACGCGCACTCTTCGGAGTTGGTTTCGGTACCGGCATCATATGCCATTGCCATATAGGTAGATTGCGCTCTCATGCCGGAAGGAAGGTCAATGGCCTGAGCAGCGACGATATTATCGTTGGTGGGTAATAACATGGATACCAGGCTCAGTTTATTTTTACCGCCGCGCGCGTCAATAGAGATAGTCACCGATTCGCCAGGACCTAACAATCCCTCTGAGACAGCGGTTTGATAAACCCCATTCGATGCATCCAGTTCCGCTTGCAGCTCTGTAGTATCACCGCCTTCCGCTACTTGCCCCAGCGCTTCGGTAGCTGGTTCACCCAGCTCAAATAAACTTACCCGCTGGTTATGTGTAGCCAGTAAGAATGGCGTGAAACTGATGCCAGAGGTAACATTTTGAATCGTTACTTCATAGGTTTTTGCCGCAGCCATTGCCGGTGCGGTAAAAGTCAGTACTGCAGGAACCACTAATGAAACCAGTATTTTCTTCATTTTCTCTCTCCGTATTGGTCAGTAAATAGGTTGTTTAGCCTGAAACTGCATCGACTCCTACATCCTCGAAGGAAAAGACTAGAAGCTTTTTTTCACACCTTGATCACGGAAGTATCACGAAATTATCACGGCTAACAAGAACAGTAAAAAACCAAAGAAAAGAGTGACTTGACACCTGGTGTCGTACTGGTAACGTAAGCGTTACGGGTAAATGACGTCAGGAAAACGGGCAACTCCTGTTAGCTTTAAATCGAGCCAACGGAGACCCCTAATGCAATTGAAAATTAACGCAAATAAACTTAAACAGCTCAGAGAAAGCCGCTGCTGGTCTCAGCAACAGCTTGCTGAAATGTCGGGGTTAAGTTTAAGAACAGTTCAGAGAATTGAAGCAAAATCAGTGGCGTCACAGGAGAGCGTAAAATGCCTGGGTGCCGTGTTTGATATTGCTATTACTGAACTGTTGGCAGACGTTGCGTTAACTGACAACCCTGCACCCGACTCTCCGCAACCCGGCAAGGAAGCAGTCACTGCGCCTTTGCCGATAGAAAATGACCACGAGAAATCCCGGCAAACAGAACAAGGCAAGCTCGAAATCAGAAAGTTACATATTGCATTCTGGATTGTACTTGCCAGTCATCTGTTTGGTTTTTACGGTATTTTTACCGCCTTTGGCGAGCAGCGTATAGATGAATCCACATTTCAATTATTAAAGAATGCGGTTTCTATTGCGTTGGTCATTTCCGCTATCGTTTATGTCTTTAAGCATACCCGCCTGAAGAAAAAATACGGGCTTGGCTCATCTTTACTTTAAACAACATAATTAGGCAGATTGCCGTATTACTGCGCGCTTTGCCGTAGAAGGAAGAAAGATGAACACTCAACCACTCAGCGTAAAATCGTTAGTTATCGCATTTTTAATGTATGTTATTACCACGGTCATTCTGGCCGTGGCGCTGTCGGTATTCTGGCAATCCGGTATTGATACCTCAGCCTATACGCAGCAACAATTAATCGACATGGCTGCGCAGTCAAATCTGTTGACGGTTGGCTCTATGATTATTGGTAGTGTGGTGGCAGTAATTTGTGCCTATTTTATAACCCGACGCACCGGTAACGACAGCTATAAGCATGCTATGTATTTTGCCGGCGTGCTAACCCTGTATGGCATCTTAGGCATTTTCCTGCATCCCGAGCACTCGGTTATTCAACAAGCTGCCAAACTACTCGCTCCCATGCCTTTATGCTTACTGGGCGCCTGGTTTGCATTAGCAAATACGAATAAGAAACACGATAAAATGTCGCACGGAGCGTGCTAAGAAAGATAAATGACGAACAGAAACCTGTTCGTCATTTTAAAAAAGGCTTTAAGGAGCGCCTCTGAAATAGCTATCAATTACTCACAGCGCCAGTCGGTTTCAAAATCGCACTGGCTTTTTTCTTCTTTAGAAACCGTTTTGGTTAGTGTTTTCACTGCTGGTGCGCTTTTAGGTAACAAACCGAACAGCTTCTTGGCGATATCAGTATTATCATACTGGCCGTAAAACTGACTGCTACCGGCGCCGAATGCAAACACTTCCACATCGACTCCCGTATGACCTGTGGTTGTCCACCCTGTATTTGACCGGATATCAAGAAGCGCTTTAATGCCATCGAATCGCGCTTCAAGGTCGGCCTGTTTTGCCAGTTCAGTCACCTGGCTGGATTCTTCATCGTTTAACTTAAAGCCCAATGCTTCGCTGACATAAGCAGCTGGCGAATCCGCCTTGGTCATATTCTGAGCAATGGTTACTGGCGACTGCTTAAGCTTATGCAACCATTCAGGTGCCCAGCGATATTCACCGCGCGCACCGATGGTTAATCCACCTGTACTATGATCTGCTGTGAGAACCACCAGCGTATCCGGGTGTTCTTCCACATAGCTAACCAGATACTCCAGCGCAAGGTTAAGGTCATGCATTTCAGCCATCGCGGCAGCAATATCGTTAGAATGACCAGCCCAGTCTACCTGGCTGGCTTCCACCAGCAAAAAGAAACCTTTATCGTTCTCCAGATGCTTAATCGCATGCTCTGTGAGATAAGCAAGGCGATTTTTACGCAGGTCGTCGAGAGCCCACGGCAAGCCTACTTCAGCAAAAAGTCCCAGCACGTTTTCGCCTGCAGGCAGCGTGGCCAGTTTGTTGTAAGTATCTACATAGGCATAGCCAGCATCGATAAACTCAGCGGTAACATTACGATCTTCACGCTCAAAATAGCGAGTGCCGCCCCCCAGCATCACATCAGCGACAAACTGACCATTAATACGATCATCAAAGAAGCTGTCTGCCAGTTCATTGTAATTTTGGCGGCTTTCATTGTGGGCAACATAAGAGGCTGGTGTAGCGTGGACAATTTGCGATGTAACGGCCACACCGGTGCGCATCCCCAACTGTTTAGCCCGCTGCAGAATAGACGTCACCGGCTTTTTGTTTTTATCTACGCCAATGGCACCGTTATAACTTTTAACCCCGGAGGCCAGCGCTGTAGCCGAGGCGGCTGAATCAGTGACAAAACCTGAAACCAGATCAGGATAAGTGCTGGCATTTCCCACGAAAATATTATCCAGCACGACCCTTTCCACCTCTGGTGTGTCGGGGTTGTCACGAAAATTACGATAGGCAGTGGTATAGGCAGGCCCCATACCGTCTGCAACGATCATAATGATATTTTTCGGCGTCGCGGGGAGTTGTTTCTGGGTAGAAGCGGTATCGGCAGTATTGACGCAAGCCGACAACGCAAATGTTGCGGCCACTGCCGCAAGCAATTTCTGTCGCACGATAGGTTCCTTTTTGTAATCTTAATATATCGCTGTGTAATAGATTGTATCGCTGCTATCTTACATCTGCATGAAAAACCGATAAGATGTTAAAACAACAGGTTAATTAAATTTAACGCAGAGTATACCGACATCCTTGCCAGATGCCCATGCACGCGATTAGGGTTTAGAGCAACTCCCGCATGCGTTGCTGAACCACGTCCACCAGCATGTCTGGCTGGAATTTTGAGATAAAGCGGTTGCAACCGACTTTTTCCACCATGGCCTGATTAAAACTACCGCTTAGCGAAGTGTTCAGCGCGATAAATAAGTCTGCCATGCGCGGGTCTGCGCGGACCTCGGCGGTTAACCGGTAGCCATCCATTTCCGGCATCTCGGCATCGGTAAACATCATTAAAATTTCATCGGTAACAGTTTTACCTAAATCGGCCCACTCCTTTAGCAACCCCAGAGCTTCCGCCCCATTGTGACATTCAAGAATGTGCAACCCGAGTTGCTCAAGGGTATCGCGAATTTGTTTGCGAGCCGTTGATGAGTCATCCACGATCAGTACTTTTCGCCCTTTCAGGTGCTCGACAACGGCCTGATCAAGGATTTCTGCGGAGATAGTGACATCATATTCAATGATTTCTGCCAGCACTTTTTCCACATCGATAATCTCGACTAACTCTCGTTTACCCTGAATATCAATCTGAGTGATGGCGGTAAGGAAGTTTGTCTTACCGATGGATTTGGGCGGAGGTTGGATATCTTCCCAGGATGTATTAACAATACTGACGACATCACCGATCATAAACCCCTGCACAGAACGGTTATATTCGGTAATAATAACATTGCGATCGATAGTAGTGTTGTCTGCGTTAACCGGCCGCATTCTTATTGCCTGCCGCAAGTCTATCACGGGGATCGTCAGCCCGCGGTAAATTGTCACGCCCCTTAGATTACCATGGATTCCTGGCATCATATTCATCTTCGGCACCGTGATCACTTCTTTTACTTTAAACACGTTGATAGCGTAGGTATGACGGGTTCCTAACCTGAACAACAATAACTCCAGGCGGTTTTCACCTACCAGCTTAGTTCGCTGATCAACTGACGAAAGTATTTCACTCATGATAAATGGCCTGACAAGTATCCTGCCATAATAATAGATTTTTTTTGCTCACTTTGCGCGGAAAATCCTTTGCAATCACACTGTTCAGAATTTAAACACGAAACATTCACATAAATTATTACGACAATGAGGATTATATATTTCTGTTATTGAGCTCACCGCTCTAGGATGAAATGGAAGTCGATGACAACCCAAGGGTGTTATCAGCAAAAGATTCATTCTATTTTCGGGAAGGAGAGACAGTCATGTCAGAATACCAAAATGCAATCGATCAGGTTGCCACGCTTAAGAGTCAATATAACGGTACTTGGGATGCCATCAGTCCAGATTTTGCTGCACGTATGGTTGTTCAAAACCGCTTCAAAACCGGTCTGGACGTTGCTAAGTATACGGCAAAAATTATGCGTCAGGACATGGCCGAGTACGATGCAGACTGTACTCAATACACGCAATCTTTAGGTTGCTGGCACGGGTTTGTTGGTCAGCAAAAAATGCTGTCCGTGAAGAAACATCAGGGCACTACCAGTAAGAGCTATCTTTATCTGTCTGGCTGGATGGTTGCCGCACTGCGTTCTGAGTTCGGCCCACTGCCGGATCAGTCAATGCACGAGAAAACCTCAGTTGCCTCATTAATCGAAGAACTGTACACCTTCCTGCGTCAGGCTGACGCACGTGAACTGGGTGATCTGTTCAAGCAATTAGACGCTGCTAAAGCAAGCGGTGGCGATGTAGCTGCTATCCAGGCGCAAATTGACAACTACGAAACACACGTTGTGCCAATCATTGCCGACATCGATGCCGGTTTCGGTAACGAAGAAGCCACTTACCTGTTGGCTAAAAAGATGATTGAAGCGGGTGCGTGCTGTATCCAAATCGAAAACCAGGTATCTGATGCCAAGCAGTGTGGTCACCAGGACGGTAAAGTAACGGTTCCTCATGAAGACTTCCTGGCGAAAATCAACGCAGTTCGTTATGCCTTCTTAGAGCTGGGCGTGGACGATGGTGTTATCGTTGCCCGTACTGACTCATTAGGTGCTGGCCTGACACAGAAAATCCCTGTTTCTACCAGCGCAGGCGACCTGGCCTCTCAGTACAACGCGTTCCTGCAAACTACTCCGGTTAACTCTGTAGCAGACCTGAACGAAGGTGATCTGGTACTGAAGCAAAACGGTGAGCTGGTTAAGCCTGAGCGTCTGCCTAACGGTCTGTTCCGCTTCAAGCCTGATACTGGTGTAGCGCGTTGTGTACTGGACTGTATCACCAGCCTGCAAAACGGTGCTGACCTGCTGTGGATTGAAACTGAAAAACCACACGTACGTCAGATTGGTGACATGGTTGACCAAATCCGTGAAGTTATCCCTAATGCGAAACTGGTTTACAACAACTCTCCATCATTCAACTGGACTCTGAACTTCCGTCAGCAAGTATTTGACGCATGGTCAGAAGAAGGTAAAGACGTTTCAGCTTACGACCGCGCTAACCTGATGTCTGTTGAGTACGATGAGACTGAACTAGCAGCGGCTGCTGACAAGAAGATTCAAAGCTTCCAGGCGGATGCTGCTCGTGAAGCGGGTATCTTCCACCACCTGATCACACTGCCGACTTACCACACTGCTGCGCTGTCTACTGACAACCTGGCGAAAGGTTACTTCGGTGAAGAAGGCATGCTGGCTTACGTTAAAGGCGTACAGCGTCAGGAAATCCGTCAGGGTCTGGCGTGCGTTAAGCACCAGGCAATGGCTGGCTCTGATTTAGGTGACACTCACAAAGAGTACTTCTCTGGTGAGCAGGCGCTGAAAGCCAGTGGTGAAGACAACACCATGAACCAGTTCGACTAATTCGACTCATTCCCAACTGAAACAAGTCGATTCGTGTTAAGCCTCCTTCGGGAGGCTTTTTTTATTCTCGTATGAACTGAAAAATTGGTGGTTTTATCGGTTTTATTCACCATAATTATTTATTTTTAACCATTCACAAAAAACATCCGCGCCACTCTTAATACAAATTTATAAATAATTTCAGACAGTTAACTATTAAACACCAATAAAGCACTACGACCAAAGACCTATCTGACAAGCACTCAGACTATGAGTATAATAGCGGCGTTTAATAAAACTAATACAGGCTATTACAGTTATGAATATTGCGAAGGTTGATTTGAATTTATTGGTGTATCTGGATGTCCTTTTACGAGAAGGCAGTGTTACCCGCGCCGCAAATCAGCTAAGCATTACCCAGCCGGCAATGAGTAATGGTCTCAAGCGCCTGCGTGATTTATTTAAGGATCCGCTATTGGTGCGCACCAGTGACGGCATGACGCCCACCAAACGGGCGCTGGAACTGCAACCGGTGATCCGCGATGTACTGAGTAAACTGGAAAGCTCTATTCAACCAGAAACTGATTTTAACCCTGCCACCAGCAGCCGTACTTTCCGCATCATGACCAGTGACTACGCCGAATCTACCCTGTTGCTGGAGCTCCTTGGCAGGCTGGCCGACTGTGCACCTAATATTACGCTGGATTTAATCACCCCCAGCGACGTTACTTTCCACGACGTGGAACAAGGCAAAGTGGATATGGCCATAAACCGTTTTGACGAATTACCGCTGTCATTCCACCAGAAAGTGATTTGGTACGATAATTTTGCCTGTGTAATGAATAAAAAACACCCGCTCGCCAGCCATTATGATTTAGAAACCTATCTCAAAGCGCAGCATATCTGGGTCAGCAAAACCGGCTTTGGTGTGGGTGTAGGCATTGACCCCAACGAGGTACAAAAACTCGGCTGGGTTGACGCAGAGCTCACCAAACTGGGCAAACAACGAGATATCCGGGTGTTCACCCGTCACTATCATGCTGCCCTGCAAATTGCCAAACGCCAGAGCCTGATTGCGACACTGCCCAGCAAAGCTGCCAAAATATTTACTGATGATCCGGATATCGTACTGCGCGAGCCACCGTTTGATATTCCGCCGATTGCGCTCAAAATGGCCTGGAGTGCCCTGCTCCACCATGATGCCGGGCATATCTGGCTACGTCGCCTGATTGGTGATGTGGCGGCCGAAATGCAGTAGCCATTTAATGGCAATGCAAAAACTCAGTTGTTAGCCTTCCCGATGGTTTACCGGCGCAACGCCGGTAAACCCTGCTTAGCCACCTCACAATCATTCACACTGCTTATGACAGCAATAAAAACCATAAACTAAAAATTTACTGCACATCCCTCTAGACTGAGGACTACTAACCGTAGACAGGGGACTTCTATGCAGGATTATATTCAACGCGGCCGTATGCAGGTTGCGACGATTTTAGACACCTTTATCAATGAGCAAGCATTACCTGGCTCCGGCGTTGAGGAAACTGGCTTCTGGCAGGGTTTCGAGGCCATTCTGGCAGAATTTGTTGGCCAGAACAAAGCCTTGCTGACCACACGTGACGAGCTGCAAGCCAAAATTGATGATTATCATAAAGCAGGCAATTCACCTACCGGCACGCAGTACAAACTGTTTTTACAGGAAATTGGTTATTTACAGCCTGAGCCTGACGACTTCACCATTGAAACTGACAACGTCGATGCCGAAATGGCGACTATGGCTGGCCCGCAGTTAGTGGTTCCTATTAACAATGCCCGCTATGCACTAAACGCGGCAAACGCCCGTTGGGGAAGCCTGTATGATGCGCTTTATGGTACTGATGTGATCAGCACTGACGGCGGGGCAGAAATCAGCAAAACGTTTAACCCCGTACGTGGTGAAAAAGTCATTCAAACCGCCCGGGAATGGCTTAACACCATGCTGCCATTATCTACCGGCAGTCATCAACAAGCTGTTGGCTACGCCATAGATGGTAACAACATCGCTGTAAAATTAGCTGACGGTGATGTTGCCACCCTGGCTGATAGCACCCAGTGGCAAGGCTATCAGGGTTCTGCCGATGCGCCTACAGCATTGTTATTTGTGCACAATGGATTGCATTTTGAAATCCAGATAGATAACTCTCACCCTATCGGAAGGACCGACCCGGCGGGAGTTAAGGATATTCTGGTTGAAGCAGCACTTACCACCATTATGGACTGTGAAGACTCTGTTGCCGCGGTAGATGCTGAAGACAAAACCCTGGTCTATTCAAACTGGCTCGGACTGATGAAAGGTACGCTGAGCATTGAGATGCAAAAGGGCGATAAAACCTTTGAGCGTAAAATGAACCCGGACCGCGAATATACTTCACCTGGCGGCGCCAGTTTAACATTGTCGGGCCGTAGCCTGATGTTTGTGCGTAATGTAGGGCATCTGATGACCAATGACGCCATTTTGTTCGACGGCGAAGAAGTACCGGAAGGCATTATGGACGGGGTCATCACCTCACTGATTGCCAAGCATGACCTGTTGGGTAACAGCACCTTTAGAAATACCCGTACCGGCAGTATCT
The DNA here is from genome assembly GCA_950073835.1 of uncultured Alteromonadaceae bacterium. GTDB lineage: Bacteria > Pseudomonadota > Gammaproteobacteria > Enterobacterales > Alteromonadaceae > Alteromonas. The sequence continues at coordinate 1,495 of CATMRP010000155.1, read as the reverse complement.
ATATTGTTAAACCAAAAATGCATGGCCCGGACGAAGTTGCTTTCAGCAACGCGTTGTTTGGCCGTATTGAACAAGTGGTTGGCCTTGAGCCCTTCACCCTTAAAATGGGTATTATGGATGAAGAACGCCGCACCAGTGTTAACCTGAAAGCCTGTATTGCGGCGGCTAAACAGCGCACTGTGTTCATTAACACCGGCTTTTTAGACCGCACCGGTGACGAAATTCACACATCAATGCTGGCAGGCCCCTTCGCAGATAAGGCCAGCCTGAAAACCATGAAGTGGATCCAGGCGTATGAGAAAGCTAACGTAAGCACCGGCCTGGCCTGCGGCTTGTCCGGCAAAGCGCAGATTGGTAAAGGCATGTGGCCAGTACCAGATCAAATGGCGCAGATGATGGAAGCGAAAATTGGCCATCCGAAATCGGGCGCGAATACGGCCTGGGTGCCCTCGCCTACTGCCGCAACGTTGCATGCACTGCACTACCACCAGGTAGACGTGTTCGGCTTGCAAAAAGCACTCGCCAGCGAGCAGTTCGACGCTATAGATGACATTATCACCCTGCCGTTACTGGCAGATCCATCCTCACTGACCGGGCAACAAATCCAGCGCGAAGTAGACAATAACGTTCAGGGTATTCTGGGCTATGTTGTACGCTGGGTTCACCAGGGCGTTGGTTGCTCCAAAGTACCGGATATCAATGATGTCGGGTTAATGGAAGACCGTGCAACCCTGCGGATTTCCAGTCAGCATCTGGCTAACTGGCTGGCTCATGGCATTATCTCTGAGGAGAGGGTAAAAGCCTCTTTGGAACGCATGGCCAAACTGGTTGATGAACAAAATGCTAACGATCCTCATTACATTGCCATGACCCCGGATACCGCTAATTCGATCGGCTTCCAGGCTGCCAGTGAACTTATCTTTAAAGGTAAGGAACAGCCAAGTGGTTATACTGAGCCTTTATTGCATCAAAAACGCAAGGAGATGAAAGCAGCATTGCGTAACCGTTAAGCATAACTTCGCGTCTTACCAGTAAAGCAGGCCAGCAGGCCTGCTTTGTTATTTTAAGCCGGCGAAGCGTCCCGGGCAGGCTTAATTTGTTCCCGAAAGAAGACCAAAAATCCAGCGTTATTAGCAAATTGGTATATGCTAATATCATCGGCAATTTTTTTAAGACGCTATGGCAACACAACAGATCGTGCCCATATTTTCTGGTGGTGGCACCCGACTGCTTGCCCACATCGGTATCCTCAAAGCACTGCAGGAATTAGCAGTCAGTTTTAATTCATTGGTTGGAATATCCGGAGGCTCTATAGTGGCTTCACTGCACAGCTACGGGATGTCGAATAAAGCGTTGTACGACCTGGCTGTGAATCCGACATTCCGCATCAAATTCAGGAATAAATCTCTTGGTATAATGTGCCAAGTACATCAATGATCACCTGCTGGCGCTCCTGTTTGTCTGTGATTACGGGGGGAGAGTCACCAATGCTGAC
>CATMRP010000154.1 GCA_950073835.1 uncultured Alteromonadaceae bacterium | reverse complement strand
GATGAAGCAGCGAATTTCCCTGATCCGGTAGACCGCGCCGCGCAAGAAGAAGAGTTCAGCTTAGAACTGCGCACCCGTGACCGTGAGCGTAAACTGATCAAGAAAATCGAAAAAACCCTGAAACGTATCGAAGAAGACGATTTTGGATTTTGTGACCAGTGTGGTATCGAAATCGGTATCCGTCGTCTCGAGGCGCGTCCAACAGCCGACCTGTGTATCGACTGTAAAACCATGGCTGAAATTAAAGAAAAGCAGCTCCAGGGTTAATGATAATTGCCGGTCAGTATTGTAATAACTGACCGGGATTTTCTTCGTGTTTTTTATTATGTCCGTGTTAGCAGGACAGCCAACCTGCCTCTTTTATTACCACAGTGTTTAACCCCGTGACTCACTGCGCCAAGCCCACATACACCGGCCGTTTTGCCCCCTCTCCCACCGGGCCATTACATTTTGGTTCGTTAATTGCGGCGTTAGCCAGTTTTCTCGATGCCAGATCTCATCAGGGTCAGTGGCTGGTCAGAATGGAAGATATCGACCGTCCGCGGTGTATTAAAGGGGCCGATGGTCATATTCTGGACTGCTTAGCTGCCCACGGGCTTACCTGGGACGGCGATGTACGCTACCAATCGGCACAGTTAAATGACTACGATGAAGTCCTGCAAACCTTATTAGCACAAAAGGCGCTGTATGCCTGCCAGTGCACCCGTAAACAAATCAAAGCATCCGGCGGTGTTTATCAGGGCACATGTCGGGAACTCAATTTACCGCCAGAGGGCAATGCACTCAGACTCAAATGCAACCAGCCGGTAACCTCTTTTACCGATCAGCTGCTCGGACCGGTAGTGATTAGCGATCCCCACGCGCTGGAAGATACCGTGTTACGCCGTCGCGATGGTCTGCACAGCTATAATCTGGTGGTCGTGGCAGACGATATCGCTCAGGGCGTTAATCACATTGTACGCGGCAGCGATTTGCTAACTACCACTGCGGCGCATCTGACCTTATACCGCCAACTGGGCGCCCAACCGCCGCTCTATGCACACATTCCGGTTGCAGCGACCTCGTCAGGGCGTAAACTAAGCAAACAAAATCATGCCAGGCCTCTCGATAACCGTCGCGCCCTGCACAACCTGCAACATGCGCTGAGCTTTCTGGGGTTTAGCAACATCGCCGAAAATCACAGCACGATAACGGCATTACTTAATGCAGCGATAGCCGCCTGGCAGTATAATAAAATACCGAAAAGACATGAAATTATTGTCGACGGGGCAGAATCTACTTATCATAATGCCCCTGAGAGTTAAGGAGTAGTTACCATCATTACCCGCGTTCTGGACAAGGTGAAACGCGCATTGAGTCGCGACAGTGAACAAGCCCCGCTGATTGAAGGTGTGGTGATTCCTCGCGCTGAGCATGCAATATCCCGGGAAGACATTAGCGATAATGCCCTTAAGGTGATGTACCGCCTGAATAACGCCGGGTTTTCTTCATACCTGGTAGGTGGTTGCGTGCGTGACCTGATGCTGGGCCATAAGCCTAAAGATTTCGATGTTGTCACCAATGCCACTCCCGAGCAGATCAAAGGGCTGTTTCGCAATTGTCGCCTTATCGGACGTCGTTTTCGCCTGGCTCATATAGTATTTGGTCGGGAAATCATTGAAGTTGCAACCTTTCGTGGCCACCACAATGAAGACCAGTCGCTGGCCAAACAGGATGAGCAGGGACAACTGGTAAGAGACAATGTCTTTGGCACCATTGAAGAAGATGCCGAACGCCGTGACTTTACCTTTAATGCCATGTATTACGATGTGGCGACCTTCTCTGTGACTGATTTTGCTAATGGTATCAGTGCCATTAAACGACGTGAAGTCGATTTAATTGGCGACCCTGAAGTCCGCTACCGGGAAGATCCGGTCAGAATGCTGCGCGCGGTACGTTTTGCTGCCAAACTGGATATGACCATCAACCCGCGTACGGCAGACCCCATCCGAGAGCTGGCGCATCTGTTATCTAATATCCCGCCGGCCCGCCTGTTTGAGGAAATGCTCAAACTGTTTTTGTCTGGTCAGGGTCTCAAGACATTCCGTATGCTGCGTGAGTACAATCTACTGGAGCCTCTCTTCCCAATGCTTGCAAAGGTGTTTGTGGCGGCTGACAGTAAGGAAATAGCCCTGATCGAACGGGTATTGGTAAATACCGACGAGCGGATCAACACCGGGCAGCGGGTCACGCCGGCGTTTCTGATTGCCACTTTATTGTGGTATCCGGTCGAAGAGCATGCCACCAAACTGCAGTCTGAGGCGGGTCTGAACGCCCACGATGCATTCAACATTGCCATGGGTGATGTGTTACATCGCCAGTCCCAGCGCATTATGATCCCCAAACGATTCAGCACGGTGGTCCGCGATATCTGGAACCTGCAGCAGCGATTACCAAGGCGCTTTGGCCGCCGGGCTTTCCAGCTGTTGTCACATCCTAAATTCCGTGCCGCTTATGACTTTTTGCTCGCCCGCGGCCAGACCGAAGGCGGAGCCCTGCTTGAACTGGCCGATTGGTGGACCCAGTTTCAGGATGCCTCGCCTAACCAGCAAAAGAAAATGCTCAATACCCTGCGTCAGGAAGAAGGCGGAGCCCAGCGTAAGCGCCGCCGTCCCAGAAAACCGAAAACCGATAACCATGTCCAGTAAGCATAGTGTTTATATTGGCCTGGGCAGTAATCTGGGTGAGTCACTGAGTCAGTTGATCTCGGCCATTTGCGCGATCAGTGAATTGCCGGACTCCCAGGTACAGAAAGCCTCCTCTTTTTATCAGAGTAAGCCCATGGGCCCGCAGGATCAGCCCGTTTATATTAACGCGGTGGCACGCATCACAACCGCATTAGAACCCCATGAGTTATTAGCCAGCCTGCAAAAAATCGAACATCATCACGGCCGGGTCCGTGAAGGTGAGCGTTGGGGGCCGCGCACGCTCGATTTAGATATTCTGCTGTATGATAACGAGACCATCAAAACTGATGATCTGATCATTCCGCATATCGGTATGGCCGAGCGCGAATTTGTGCTGGTGCCACTGTTTGAGATTGCGCCGGATATGATTATGCCGGACGGACTGCCGCTGTCAGTGTGGGTGTCACGCTGCTCGCTGGATGGTCTCAAGCGCCTCGCTTCAATCAACGAGACATCTGCTCTGTAACGGCCCTGTCGCCTTTATTGCATTGGGAGAATGCCCATGAAGAAAGTCACAATTTCGACGCTGATTAAACAAAAACAACAGGGTGAGAAAATCACCGCCCTGACCGCCTATGACGCCAGCTTCGCCAAGCTATTCGATGAACAGGGTATTGATGTACTGTTAATCGGTGACTCGCTGGGTATGGTGCTGCAAGGCCAGGACAGCACACTACCGGTGACGACTACCGACGTTGCCTACCATACCCGCTCGGTCGCTGCCGGGGTGAATGCAGCCTTTGTTGTTGCCGATATGCCGTTTATGTCTTATGCCACACCGGCGCAGGCCTATGAAAACGCAGCGACATTAATGGCTGGAGGTGCCAGCATGGTAAAACTGGAAGGCGGCGCCTGGTTATGCGAGACCATCACCGGTCTTAAGCAACGCGGTGTGCCGGTGTGTGGTCATCTGGGGTTAACTCCCCAGTCGGTAAATGTTTTTGGCGGTTTTAAAGTTCAAGGCCGCGAAGAAAACAAGGCTCAACAACTGATAGATGACGCACAGGCGTTAGAAGCCGCTGGCGCGCAGATGCTGGTACTCGAATGCGTGCCTACACCGCTGGGTAAGGCTGTCAGCGAACGGCTGAGCATTCCGGTGATTGGCATTGGCGCAGGCGTACACACCGACGGCCAGATCCTGGTGATGCACGACATGTTTGGTGTCAGTGCTAATTACATGCCTAAGTTTTCAAAAAACTATCTTGCTGAGACGGGTGATCTGCGCAAGGCCGTTACCCTGTATATTGAACAAGTAAAAAATGGCCTTTTCCCCGGCCCCGAACATAGCTTTGACAAATAATGCAATTTATTGAATCACTGAACACCTTACGAGAGCTGCGACAAACCTGGCGCGGTGCCGCTCATACCGTTGCTTTTGTACCTACGATGGGAAATCTGCATGACGGCCATCTGGATTTGGTTAAGCAGGCCAAAAAGCTGGCTGACAAAGTGGTGGTGTCGATTTTCGTAAATCCCATGCAGTTTGGGGCCAATGAAGATCTGGATGCCTACCCGCGAACGCTGGACGCTGATCGCAACAAACTTGAAGCCGAGGGCGTTGACGCGCTGTTTTTTCCGGCGGTTGATGATGTTTATCCGCGCGGCTTAAGTGAACAAACCTTTGTGGAAGTACCCGGTATTTCTGATCTGCTGTGTGGCGCGAGTCGTCCCGGGCATTTCCGCGGTGTGGCCACCATCGTCTGCAAGCTGTTTAACATGGTTCAACCCGATGTAGCGTGTTTTGGTGAGAAAGACTTCCAGCAGTTACAGGTGATCCGCACCATGGTGGAAGATTTATCCATGCCGATTAACATTGTTGGCGTGCCCACCAGACGTCAGGAAGACGGCCTGGCGATGAGTTCTCGCAATGGATACCTTAGCGCTGAACAACGTACCACAGCCACTCAGATTTACGCAGCGATGCAACAAATGCGTAAAGCTATTTGTGCCCGGCAGGACAGCTATGCTGACATTGAACGCATAGCATCGCAATCGCTCATGTCTGCCGGCCTTAAGCCGGAATACGTCACCATACGCAACGCCAGAAACCTGCAACCGGCACAGGCGGATGACCATCAACTGGTGATTTTGATGGCAGCGTTTATGGGCACTACGCGTTTAATCGATAATATGCAGATTACACTGGATCAGGCTTGATCCAGTGTTGCAGGCGTACATTCTGCGAGTAATTCCTGCCACACGCGGTTACGACTGGCAATGGCATGCTGCTCTTCCAGAATCGCTCTGAGATCGCGGGTAGTGGTCATTGGATTGGCCAGCACAACACGAAATACCGTGATGGGATAAGCGCCATAGGCCGGACATTCTAACCGGGTACGCGACACGAAGGATTTACCGGCTTCACGCTGCAATTTCTGCACGTTAACCACCAGTCGGTCGGCTTTGCTGTTCAGCCGTTGAGCCTGTGCCTGAGGCAGCGCTTTCAGTTGCTCCTGAATGGCTGCCGGACAAACCCGATAGGTCATAATAGACAGTGTGGGTGACGTGATCAGCTCAAAATCAGGGTGAGCCTCAATCATCGCTGCAAACTTTTTGGCTTTTTCAATACTCTGGTTAATCAGCAGTTCATAGCCGCGGCGACCCAGAATATGCAATGACGAATACACCATCATTGCCATACCGTTGCGGGAGCCTTCCAGCGTTGTAGCGCCCAAATCCTTAGACCCTTCACGCAGAATATATTGCGCATGATGACGCACCGCGTTGGCATCTGCCGGGTTTTTAAACAGTGCCATGCCAGCGCCCATTGGCACATACATTTGTTTGTGCGCGTCAATGGTAACCGAGTCGGCTTTTTCGATGCCTTTTAATATGCCCCGATAGTGCTTGGAAAACAGCGTGGCGCCACCCCAGGCAGCGTCTACGTGAAACCAGCATCCCAGTTCTTGCGCTACATCGGCCAGTTCGTCGAGGGGATCAACGTGGCCGGTTTCCGTGGTGCCGCCAATGCCTACAATGGCCAGCAGTTTATTGCCCTGCTGCTGATATTCACGGCCTTTTCTGAGCGCCTCCGCGGGATCCAGAACCTGCTCAGGACATGGCAAAGTGATTAGATTTTCACGCCCTATACCCAGCACATCCACCGCTTTTGAGAGACTGTAGTGACCGCGCCGCGAGCACAACACGCCGAGATTATCGATCTCATAGTGACGGTAAGCACTGGCTAGTCCGGCTCTGGCGACACCAGCAAAACGCCCCTGTGGGCCAAGGATTTTATTGCGCGCGACCCACAGTGCAGTAATATTGGCAACCGTGCCGCCGGAACAAAATGCGCCCAGAGCGTGCCGGGCACTGTGCAGGTATTGGGTGTAAAAGCTTTCGTCCTGCTCGTATACCAGATTGTGCATCATTCCCAGCACCTGACGTTCAAGTGGGGTAAAGGCTTTTGACGTTTCTATTTTCACCAGGTTCTGATTCAGCCCCACCAGCAACTTTGCCAGCGATAAATGAAAATACGGCAAAGCCGATGTCATATGACCAATAAAGGTGGGAGAATAAGTGTTCACTGAATGAGCAACCAGCTTTTCCAGCAGGTTTTCAGCGTGAGTTGATACAAACTCCGGCGACTCAGGCATCATTGCATCGGCAAAGTCCTGTTCGACTTCTTCCAGCGAGGTTTTCTTGGTCACGACGTGTTGTGACAAGAAATCCAGGATATTGTCTGAAAGGTGTTCTTCAATTTGTGCCAGCTTAGAGTCTTTGTGCTCTGGCTTGGTAAAAACCCGAAACAGGTGCTTCAAGCTTACTTGTGCTTCACCCACACTGTACACCTCTCGAATTAAAAATGATAACTGCGCTGATGCCTTGCCACACAGACTGTTATGCACTCGCGCAACATCGCCAACCGGCCCATGCTGAAACTCATACCGGATACTTAGCAATGGCCTTTCACAGCCCCTGACTGTAGCGCAGATTACCCGCCACGCCAAGGCCAGCCAGTGTTTCTTACGCTAAACAGCCAGTATAAAAAACTTTCGGGGCTGCCCCAAAGAGAGTGCGATTATAAGGATTTTCTAACAAAAACCCATGAAAATCTGTCATATTAGTGACACAAATCCGGATTTTAAGCGCTTTAATGTACAGCCCCTATTGCGCTATTGCCCCGATCATCTGCCAGCATTGTTGTCCGCTGTCCTGATACTTTTGCTCAAAAGGCGTTAGTGCTGTTTGCTGCGAATTAACCTTAGCGATCTCGCACTGCATGCCGTATTTACCCGCAGCTACAGCAAACTCTTCAAGGTAAATCAACCAATTGCTGCGCACTTCAAGACGCGGCGACAAAGCCATGAGATCGGGCATCGCCTGACTCGCATGCCAGCGCTTTTGCACCTGTGAGGATTTCGGGTACGGATTAGGATACAGCAGATAATGGGCGCTGATACGCCATGGGCTCTGCTTACACGCCTCCCGCATCAGCCGCCAGAAGTCGACGACGTCAGCCCGCACGACCCGGTAATTATCCTGCTCGCTCTTATAATGTGGGTGCTTGTTGACGCGCAGCGCCGATTTGTCAACGCCGACGATCCGCGCTTGCGGATAGCGTTGAGCCAGCCCGGCCGTACTTTTACCCACGCCACAGCAGGAGTCGAGGATCACCTCACCCTGCCAGTCACCCAGCCAGTCTGCTACTTCGTCGAAAGCCTGCTGGGTATGAGCGTGGATAGGGCGACGGTTTTCGGTACGCTGGTACTTTTCAACTATCGCCTCCAGCTTATCATGCACGCCACTTTGCTGACTTTCTACGGTTCGTGAATTTCCCCGCATGATTAGGCACGGATCCCAGTACCGCGCTTCAGCAGCGTGTAAGCAACTGCGAATAAGGCCAGGTTAAACAACACTAACAAGCCCATGGCAAGGCCAATATTGACATCAGACACGCCCAGAAAACCGTAGCGGAAACCGTTTACCATATACACAATAGGGTTTGCCTTACTGACCCATTGCCAGAACTCTGGTAGCAGAGTCAGCGAGTAAAATACGCCCCCCAGATAGGTCAACGGTGTTAACACGAAAGTGGGGATCAGGCTGATATCGTCAAAGGTTTTGGCAAAGATACCATTAACCAGGCCCGCCGTAGCAAACAGGGTTGCCGTGAGCAGTAAGGTCAGCACAATGATGGCCAGATTGTGAATATGCACATCCACAAACAGCATTGACACTACCGTTACAATCAAACCAATTAACATGGCCCGGGCAACGCCGCCGCCAACGTAACCAAGAATAATGACCCAGGTAGGTACCGGCGCCACCAGCATTTCTTCCAGATTACGTTGGAATTTTGCGCTGAAGAATGACGACGAAACATTAGCATAGGAGTTGGTGATCACTGACATCATGATTAGGCCGGGTACGATGAACTCCATGTAGGTAAAGCCTCCCATCTGGCCAATACGTTCGCCAATGAGATTACCAAAAATAACAAAGTATAAACTCATGGTAATGGCAGGCGGCACCAGGGTTTGTATCCAGATGCGCAGAAAACGCGTGCACTCTTTTATCCAGATGGTGGTTAAAGCTATCCAGTTGTTTCCGGCAGACATTACACCGACTCCTTACGCCCGGCCTCAACCAGACTAACAAATAATTCTTCCAGGCGATTGGCCTTATTACGCATACTCATCACCTGAATACCCTGCTCTGTCAGCTGACTGAACACCGGGTTCAGGCCATCGGATTTGGCTACGTCCACTTCCAGCGTGCTGCTGTCAAGTAAGCGGTATTCAAAGCCGCTCAGGCTAACATCAGCCGTTTCGCCCTGTAAATCCAGTACAAAGGTTTCGATATTGAGCTTCGACAGCAACGCCTTCATCGTCGTATTTTCAACAATCAGCCCTTTATCAATAATGGCGATGTTTCGACACAGCATCTCCGCTTCTTCCAGGTAATGCGTGGTCAGAATGATGGTAATTCCCTGCGCATTTATTTCCTGCAAGAATTGCCACATAGAACGTCTTATCTCAATATCCACGCCAGCTGTGGGTTCATCGAGGATGAGCATTCTGGGCTCATGCATTAAGGCTCGGGCAATCATCAGGCGACGTTTCATCCCCCCGGATAATTCGCGTGCGCGGGCATTGCGTTTTTCCCATAAATCAAGCTGTGATAAGTATTTTTCGGCCCGCTCGTGAGCTACGTTGCGTGGTACGCCATAGTAACCCGCCTGATTAAGCACGATCTGTAAGACGGTTTCGAATTGATTGAAATTAAACTCCTGTGGCACCAGACCAATACACGACTTGGCCAGTTCCTTTTCCTTATCCAAATCGTAACCAAACACTTTTACGTCACCTGACGTTTGATTGACCAAAGAGCTGATGATACCAATGGTGGTTGATTTACCCGCTCCATTAGGACCGAGCAGGGCAAAGAAGTCGCCCTCCTGTACTGTCAGTTCAACACCTTTTAAGGCATGAACTGAGCCACGGTAGGTTTTTGTTAACCCCGAGATTGTTAACGCTTGCATGCTGATTTCCGTGTTTATTGTTGTGTTGCCCTGGGGGCAGGAATTGGCAATGGGTATGGAAATACACCATCCTCGCCTGACCATCCAACCCAACGTCTGTTATTGGTGTATCGTTTTTCTGGCAGGAGGCCTGAGCACAACGGGTTCAGATAGAAATAGTTTTCCCAGCTGATATGGTAACAAATTTACAGATTTAAAGGGGCTAGTTTGTCGGACAAACCATTTCGAAAACCCGATAAGTATATAAAAACATACCATGCGGCAATTATTCATACCTTAGTTATACTTTTTGCCTGCGTCTTTGGTTTGATTCCCGTCTTTCACGTGCTAGGTTACAAAATTAATTGATCCGGATTTGATTACCTGAGTCTTAATAGAACTCCCAATGCCTATTCAATCCACGAAAAATATCGAGTCCTGCCTGGTTTTGATCGTAGATGATGACCATATTAGCAGTACGCTGGTCGCTAATATCTTAACTGATGTCTGCCGATGTTTTACGGCTTCTTCCGCTGCCGACGCCATAGAGTTCTGTGAACATCAACTGCCTGATTTACTGGTGGTTGATGTTAATATGCCTGATATCAACGGGCTGGAACTCTGCCGTCAACTGAAAGCGCGCAACGGTACTGCCGATATTCCGTTTATCTTCATTACCGGTGATTTGAGCAAAGATGCTCAGATTGATTGCTGGCAGGCGGGGGGCAATGATTTTGTTAACAAACCGGTCGTTGCCGAGACTCTAGTGCACCGTGTTCGTAATCACCTGCTTAGCAAACTGCGCCTTGACGCATTAACCAAACTCAGTTTTGAAGATCCCCTGACCGGCCTTTACAACCGCAACTTTCTGAATCAAGAATACCCCCGTTTATCGCGCCAGCTGATGCGCGACCACCAGCCGTTGGGATTAGTTATCTTCGATGTGGATTACTTTAAGCAATACAATGATACTTATGGTCATCTGAAGGGGGATATCTGTCTGGAAAAGGTGTCTGAAGTGCTGGGCCGTTATACGCGTCGAGCCCGTGATGCCGCTGTCAGATATGGCGGAGAAGAGTTTATCTTGCTGCTGCCGAATACCGGGATGTCCGGTACCCGGGAGGTAGCGGAGAAGGTTTTAGCCGATATTTATCAGTTAGGAATAGTCCACAAGCACTCACCGTTAGAGCGGGTGACGCTGAGTGCCGGAGCCGTGAGTTTTCAGAATATTGAACGCTATACTCTCAACGATGTCATCGAACAGGCTGATATCAACCTGTACGATGCAAAGCTAAAAGGGAAAAACAAGGTGGTTACCAGCTAACCGCTATCGCTGAGCGGTTAGCGTTGGATCCTCCTCACCGAGCTCAATGACCACCTTGCGGTCGAAGAAAGTGCCTTCATACTCTTTATGTTTACTGCGTTCTTCGCCTAACGCCAGGGTTAGCACCTGCTTTTCGTCTACGCCCTGATTTAGTAAGTATTGCTTTACACTAATCGCCCGTTGCATAGACAACGCCTGATTGTACTTCGCATCGCCACGCTGATCGGCATGACCGGTCAGGCGAGCCTGCAACGAAGGGTAACCGCGTAATGCCTTGGCAATCAGATCCAGCTGTTGCTGATAATCCGGCGCAATATCATAAGCACCGGTCTGAAACTGCACCACACTCTGCAAAGTAATGGCCGGCGTATCGTGAGTGCGCGTGTCGTTGACCTGGGTGGTCATACTTGCCTGCTGTAACTGTTGTATCTGGCTTTTCATTGCCAGTAACGAACGATCGCGTTGCGACAATAACTCAGCCTGAGCAGTTAACCTGGCCTGATTGGCCTGTAGTGCTTTGTCCTGTTGAATATCATTACCTAAAAAGGCGCCCACTAAGCCGGCCACGGCAGCCCCCACCGGCCCGGCTACCATGGCGCCGATCACTACACCGGATCCCATACCGATACCGGCGGCATGTTCGTAAGGTTTTTCTTTTTCGCTGGCCATGACTGGCGCAACGGAAGTAAAGCAAGAGATTGCAAGTGCAGCTGAAATGATAGTTTTACGCATAATAGTTTCCTCTGGGTAATCAGGTTGTGTTTCGCTGTGAACGATATGAATTACACCAGTCGGATATGGCGCGGTTGGTGTTAGCTTGTGGCAATGTGCTG